>JAOACA010000002.1:64273-86987 GCA_026418075.1 Candidatus Bipolaricaulota bacterium
GAGGCGATCGAGTTCGCCCACGGCCACATCCGCGAGCTCATCGCGTTCCAGGAGGAGTTCGCCGCCCTCCACACCGTGACCAAGCGGGCCCCCACGCCCGCGGACCCGGAGGCGCTGGCGATCCGGGCCCGGGTGAAGGAGCTCGTGTGGGGGAAGCTCCCCGAGCTCCGGGCCGCGCCGGGGAAGCTGGCGCGGGAGCGGCGGGCCCAGGAAATCGCCCTTGAGGCTGCCGAGGCCGTGGCCGGGGAGTACCCCGAGGAGAGGCGGGCTGCCGTCTCGGCCCTCGCCAAGGCCCTGTTCGACGACGTGTACCGGGAGTTCGCCCGGCGGGCGATCCTCGACCGGGGGGAGCGGATGGACGGCCGGCGACCGGACGAGCTCCGGCCGGTCTCGATCAAGGTCGGGTTCCTGCCCCGGGTCCACGGCTCGGCCCTGTTCACCCGGGGGGAGACCCAGTCCGTGGGCACCTGCACCCTGGGGGCCACGCGCCGCGACGCCCAGATCGTGGACCTGATGATGGAGGAGGGGCTGAAGCGGTTCATGCTCCACTACAACTTCCCGCCCTTCGCCACGGGCGAAGCGGGGCGGATCGGAGCCCCCTCCCGCCGGGCGATCGGCCACGGCCGGCTGGCGGAAGGGGCGCTCCTCGCCGTCCTCCCCTCGGAAGACGAGTTCCCCTACATCATCCGCGTCGTGTCGGAGATCACGGAGTCCAACGGGTCCTCGTCCATGGCTTCCGTGTGCTCGGGGTCACTGGCGATGATGGACGCCGGCGTCCCCCTCAAGCGCCCGGTGGCGGGGGTCGCGATGGGGCTTGTGAGCGATGAGGCCACGGGGCGGTACGTGATCCTCACCGACATCCTGGGCCTCGAGGACCACTACGGGGACATGGACTTCAAGGTCGCCGGGACCCGGGAGGGGGTGACGGCGTTCCAGCTCGACGTCAAAACGGGCGGGATCACCCCCGAGCTCATGCGGGAGGCGATGGCCCAGGCCAGGAAGGCGCGGCTGGCGATCCTCGAGCAGATGGAGGCGGTCCTCCCCCGGCCCCGGGCGTCGCTTTCGCCCTACGCCCCGTGCCTGGACGTGATCAAGGTCAACCCGGAGAAGATCGGGGCGATCATCGGCCCCGGCGGACGGACGATCCGCAAGATCCAGGACGACACCGGAACGGAGATCGACATCGAGGACGACGGGACGGTGAAGATCGTCGGGGACTCCGCCGATGCCGTGGCCCTGGCCCGGGAGGCGATCGAGGAGCTCACCGCCGAGGTCGAGGTGGGGATGACGTTCCACGCCAAGGTCGTCCGCACCGCCCCGTTTGGCGCGTTCGTCGAGCTCCGGCCCGGGGTCGACGCCCTCGTCCACATCTCCAACCTCTCCGACGGCTACGTGAAAAAGGTCGAGGACGTGGTGCGGGTGGGGGACGAGCTCCTCGTTGAGGTCATCGAGACGGACGAGAACGGCAAGATCCGGTGCAAGGTCGTCCAGGAGAAGCCCAAGCTCAAGGTGGGGGACATCATCGCCGGGACGGTGACGAACGTGGTGGACTACGGGGTGTTCGTGGAGATCGCCCCCGGGGTGCGGGGGCTTGTCCACAAGTCGCGCCTGGGGACCTCGGCTGAGCCGTCGGCGGTGGCGAAAAAGGGCGACCGGATGCTCGTGGAGATCCTGGAGATCGAGGACGGGGGGCGGTACAAGCTGCGGCGGGTCCTCCCCGCGGGCGGTTCCAAGGCATGACCGAGCTCTACCCCGGCTGCTTCCGGGGGACGACGGAGGCGGGGGTCACGGTCCTCGCCGAGCCGATGCCCGGGCTGCGCTCCGTGGCCGTGGGCCTGTGGATCAAGGCGGGGGGGCGGGACGACCCCCCGGGGAAGGAGGGCCTGGCCCACTTCCTCGAACACATGACGTTCAAGGGGACCGCCCAGCACAGCGCGGCGGAAATTGCCCAGGCCATCGATCTCCTGGGGGGCCACCTCAACGCCGCCACGACCCAGGAGTACACGTTCTACTACACCGAGGTCCTGGAGGAAGGGCTGGCCAACGCGCTTGCGATCATGGATGAGCTCGTCACTGCGCCCCTCCTGGCCCCCGCCGACGTGGCCCGGGAGCGGGCCGTGGTGGAGGAGGAGATCCGATCGATCGAGGACAGTCCGGAGGACGTGGCGTTCCAGCTCGCCCAGGAGGTCCTCTGGCCGGGCGGGCACCCCCTGAGCCAGCCCGTGGTGGGGCGGCGGGAGTCCGTGGCCCGCCTGGCCTTGGACGACCTCCGGGATTTCTTCCGGGCCCGCTACCGGGCGGGGGAGATGGTGCTCGTCGTGAGCGGGCGGGTGGACCCCGGACGGGCGCTGGCCCTCGCCCAAGGGCTGGGAGCTCCCCCGGGGGATCCTCCCCCCACCCGGACGCCCCCCCTCCCCGGAGGCGGGCTGGCCGTGGCCGAACGGGACGTCCAGCAAGTCCACCTCGTGATCGGGTTCCCCACCGTCCCCGTGGGGTCCCCCGACCGGTACGGGATCGAGGTCCTCAACGCGATCCTCGGGGGCGGGGTGAGTTCCCGCCTCTTCCAGCGGGTGCGGGAGGAGCACGGCCTTGCCTACGCGGTGTTCTCCACGACCTCCTACTTTTCCGACGCTGGGTTCCTGGCGATCTACGCCGCGGCGGACGAGGGCCGGCTCCCCCGGGTGGTCGAGCTCCTCGAGACCGAGGTCGAGGCGCTCCGGCGGGAACCCCCTCCCAAAGACGAGGTCTCCCGGGCCGTCCAGCGGCTGACGAACGCGTTCCTCCTGAGCCTGGACGATCCCACGGGCCGGGCGGCGCGGTTGGGGACGGCCGCCGCCCTTGGCCGAACCCCGGCCTCCCCCGACGAGGTCGTCCGGCGCCTGGGGGCCGTGACGGCCGAGGAGGTCCAAGAGCTTGCCCGGAAACACCTGAAGCTTGCGGGCGCGGCCTGGGCCGCGGTGGGACCCTCTGAAGAGCGGCTCCGGAAGCTCCTGAGGCCCGCCGTGGAGGTGGCCTAGTGCGGATCGCCCTCTACCCCGGAAGCTTCGACCCCATCACCTACGGCCACCTCGACGTCCTCCGCCGGGCCCGGCGGCTGTTCGATGAGCTCATCGTGGCCGTGGTCGAGAACCCCCGCAAGACGTCCCTTTTTTCCGCCGAGGAACGGAAGGGGCTCGTCGAGGCCGCCCTGCGGGAGGAGGGAATCCGCGACGTCCGCGTCGTCACCTACGCCGGCCTCCTCGTGGACTGCGCCAAAGCCCTCGGGGCGGTGGCGGTGGTGCGGGGCCTGCGGGCCACCTCCGACTTCGACTACGAGTTCCAGTTCGCCCTCACCAACCGCGACCTCGACAGCGACATCGAAAGCGTCTTCCTCATGACCGCAGGCCAGTACTCGTTCCTCTCCTCGTCCCTCGTCAAGGAGATCGCCCGCTACGGGGGCGACGTCCGAAAGTTTGTTCCCGCCTGCGTGGCCAAAGCGCTCCGGGCGAAGTTCAAGCCGCCGAAGAAGGGGGGACGATGAGGGATCCCCGGGTAGACAAGATGGCGAAGGTCCTGGTCAGCTACTCCGTGGGCGTGCGGGAGGGGGACCTTGTGCGGATCCAAGGGGGGCCCGAGGGGGCGCCGCTGCTCCTCGCCCTGTACGAGGAGGTCCTCGCCCACGGCGGGCACCCCTGGGTCCAGCTCGGGCTGGAGGGCGCCGACGAGGTGTTCTACACAAGGGCCACCGAGGCCCAGCTCGACTTCGTTCCCACATTCGCCCGCGCCATGGTCGAGGAGATCCAGGCCTCGATTTCCGTGTGGACCGAGACGAACACGAAGCGGCTCACGAACGTGGACCCCGCCCGCCAGGCCCGGAGGGCCCGGGCCACCCGGCCCCTCTCCGAGCGGTTCCTCGAGCGGGCGGCGAAGAAGGAGCTCCGCTGGACCGGGACCCTCTACCCCACCCAAGCGTTTGCCCAGGACGCGGAGATGTCCCTCCGCGAGTTCGAGGAGTTCGTGTTCCGGGCGTGCCGGGTCGAGGAGCCCGACCCCGTCGGGGCGTGGCGGGAGCTCTCCCGCTGGCAGGAGGGGCTCATCCGCTGGCTCGCGGCCCGGGACGAGGTCCACCTCGTGGGCCCAGGCACCGACCTCCGGCTCCGCGTCGGGGGCCGACCGTGGATCAACTGCGACGGGCACGAGAACTTCCCCGACGGGGAGATCTTCACCGCCCCGATCGAGGCGAGCGTCGAGGGGAAGATCCGGTTCAGCTTCCCGGCCTGCCTCTACGGCCGGGAGGTGGAGGACGTCCGCCTGGAGTTCAAAGGGGGCCGGGTGGTGAAGGCGAGCGCGGGGAAGAACGAGGAGTTCCTCCTCAAGATGCTCGACACGGACGAAGGGGCCCGCTTCGTGGGCGAGTTCGCGTTCGGGACGAACCCCGGGATCGGGCGGTTCACGAAGAACACCCTGTTTGACGAGAAGATCGGGGGGACGGTCCACCTCGCCCTCGGCCGGGGCTACCCCGAGTCGGGAAGCAAGAACACCTCGGCGATCCACTGGGACATGGTCTGCGACCTCCGGCAAGGGGGCGAGGTCCGGGTGGACGGGGTCCCGTTCCTCCGGGACGGGAAGTTCCTCGTCTAGCCGTGGAGACCGGTCTTCGGGGCAAGGTCGTCCTCGTCACCGGTGCCTCGGGCGGGATCGGGGGTGCCGCGGCCCGCCTGTTCGCCGCCGAAGGGGCCCGGCTCGTCCTCCACGGGCACCGGAACCTCGCCCAGCTCCAGGCCCTGGCCCGGGAGCTCCCGACCGAGTCCCTCGCCCTCCCCGCCGACCTCACCCAAGAGGGCGAAGTGGACGCCCTGTTCCAGCGGGCCTTCGACCGGTTCGGGCGGGTGGACGTCCTTGTCGCCAACGCCGGGATCTGGCCCCCCGAGGACGTGCCGATCCACCGGATGAGCCTTGCCCGGTGGCAGGGGACGATCGCCACCGACCTCACCTCGGTGTTCCTCTGCGCCCGGGCGTTCTTCCGCCTCTTGGAGGCGACGAAGCCGGAGGCGGCGGCCTTGGTGATCGTGGGCTCCACCGCCGCGGTGTTCGGGGAGGAGGGGCACGCCGACTACGCCGCGGCGAAGGCCGGGATCACCTACGGCCTCACGAGGACCCTCAAGAACGAGATCGTGCGGATCGTCCCCCGGGGGAGGGTCAACGCGGTGTGCCCGGGGTGGACTGCGACCCGGATGTCGTCGGGGCTTTCCGATCCCGCACTGGTGACCAGAGTCCTCCAGACAAGGGCTCTCAAAAGGATCGCCCGGCCGGAGGACGTGGCCGCCGCCATCGTGTTCCTCGCCTCCGACCGCCTCGCCGGGCACATCACCGGGGAGGTCCTCGTCGTCTCCGGAGGGATGGAGGGCCGGCTCCTCCACCGCCCCGAGGAGATCAACCCCCGGGAGGCCTAGGCTCGACCACCGACCGCTGCCAGCCCCGGGAGAGGAGGAACCCGAGGGCGATCAGCCCCGCCAGCACGTTCGAGAGCGACATCCCCCACCAGACCCCGTCCGCCCCAAGCCCGAGCGTGAACCCGAAGAGGTAGGAGAGGGGGATCCGGAGGACCCACAGGCGGACGACCCCGAGGATCATCGTCGGGACGTTGTGGCCCGAGCCCCGGTAGATCGCGAGCGCCGCGAAGAACGTCCCGAGGAACGGCATGCTCACGGCGAACGCCCCGATGAACCGCGCCCCCACCTCGATCACGTCCCCCCGTCCCGGGATAAACAGGGCCACCGCGGGGTAGCGGACGAGCCACAGGAACAGGGCCTCGGCGGCGAGGACGACAACGAGGGCGGCGATCCCTTTCCGGACGAGCTCCCGCGCCCGGTCCATCGCCCCCGCCCCCAACGCCTGGCCCACCATCGTCGTGAGCCCGGTCCCCAGGCCCCCGGTGACGATGAACAGGATCCCCAGGACCCGGTCCCCGATCCCGTAGCCGGCCAGGGCCGCCTCGGCGTTCGGGAGCCGCCCGATCACCGCGGTCATGATCACGAACCCAAACGCCATGCTCGATTCCCCGAGCGCGGCCGGGACCCCGATCCGGAGCCCCTTGGCGATCCACGGCCCACGTGGGCGCATCTCCCGGGGGTCAAGGCGGAGGTGCCCCTTCCCCCGGTAGAGGAGGGCGAGGAAGGCGGCCATGACGAGGCCCTGGGAGAGGACCGTGGCGTAGGCCGCGCCCACGATCCCCAGCGCGGGGAAGCCGGCCCACCCGAGGACGAAGAACGGGTCGAGGGCCATGTTGAGGACCGTCCCCCCGGCCCCCACGAGGAGCGGGGTCACCGTGTCCCCGGTCGCGGCGAACGCAGCGTAGAACAGCCCGGGGAGGACCATCGTCGGGAGCCCGGCGAAGATGACCCGGATGTAGAGGGCGGCCGCGCTCGCCACCGCCCCCTCCCCCACGAGGAGGTCGAGGAGGAGCGGGGATCCGAAGTACCCCGCGGCCCCGAACACGACACCGGCCCCAGCGGAGAGGACGAAGAGCTGGTTCAGGGCGAGCTGCGCCTCGTCCGGCCGCCCCGCCCCGACGTACTGGGCCACGAGGGCGCTCACCGCCGCGCCCCCGAACCCGGCGATGAACGAGATGAGGAACCAGATGATCGGCCAGGAGATCTGGATCCCGGCCACGGCCGCGGCCGAGGCCTCAGGCGGAAGCCGCCCGATCCAGAACGCGTCGGCGAGGTTGTACAGGGTGAAGAGGAGGGACCCGACGACCGCCGGGCCCCCGATCCGGGCCATGGTGGCGAGCGCCGGGCCGGTCAGGATCTCCTCGCGGGACGGGGTGCGGAACCTCATGGAAGCGGGAAGTATACCCCCTGGGGTTGACCGAGGGGCCTACGGCGGGTATACGTCCCCGCGGTCGTGCCGATGAACAGTTTCCTTCCTCTTCCACCCCAGCCCCGCCGCTAGGGGCCCTGTCATGCTTGCCGTGTCCCTCATCTTCCTCCTCTCCTGTGGGGCGACGATCGCCCTCACCCTCCACCGGCCCTACCTCTACCTCCGGGCCCGGGAGCGGGAGGTGCGGGTGGAGACCTACTTCCTGGGGGCGCTCCTCGGGCCCCTCCTCATCCTCGCCGGGGGCCTCCTCACCGGCCAGCAGCTCCTCGACGGCCTGAACGGGGAGGGAGGTCTCCAGCCCCTGGGGATCCTGACCCTGTTCATCTCGATGGTGTTTATGAGCATTTTCTTGGACATCACCGGGTTCTTCGAGGCCTGCGCCCGGGCCGCCCTCCGCTACGCGCGGGCCGACGGAACCCGCCTCTTCTTCGCCCTGTACGGAGTCGTCTCCCTCCTCACCCTGTTCACCTCGAACGACATCGTGATCCTCACCCTGACCCCGTTTGTGTACTACTTCGCCCGCCACGCCGGGGTGAACCCAAAGCCCTACCTCGTGGCCGAGTTCTTCGCCGCGAACACCTGGTCCATGGCCCTGTACATCGGGAACCCGACGAACATTCTCCTCGCCTCGCGGTTTGGGTTCACGTTCGTGGACTACACCCGGTGGATGGTCCTCCCCACGATCGCGGCTGGGGCCGTGAACGCTCTCCTCCTCTACCTCGTCTTCCGGAAGGAGATCCGCCGGCCGATCCGGCCCGTGGACCTCCGGCCCTCCGAGGCGATCACCGACCGGCCCGGGGCGGCCTTGGGGCTCCTCGCCCTGGGGGGGTGCGTGGTCGCCCTCGCCCTGGCTCCGTACCTCGGCTGGGAGATGTGGCGGGTGTCCCTTGGGTTTGCCCTGGCCCTGCTCTTCATCCTCGTCCTCCGGGAGTTCGGGGCCCGGGCCCTCCGGCGGGAGGGGAACGGCGCAACCGTGATCGAGGCCGTGCGCCGGGTGCCGTGGCCAATCGTCCCGTTCGTGCTTTCGCTCTTTGTCACCGTGTACGCCCTCCGGGTGTACGGGGCCACGGGGAAGCTTGGGGACGTGCTCCTTGCCTTAAGCGGAGGGTCGACCCCGGTCCTCGCAATCCTCTACGGGGTGAGCTCGGCCCTGGCGGCCAACGTTCTCAACAACATCCCGATGACGCTTGCATTCGCGACCGCCACGGGAGCCTTGAGCGGGACGGGGCTTCTGGCGGCGGCGCTGGGGACGGCGATCGGTTCCAACCTCGGGGCGAACCTGACCCCGATCGGGGCCCTCGCGGGGATCATGTGGATGACGATCCTCTCCGGGAAGGAGGTCCGGATCACGTTTCTGGAGTTTGTGAAGTACGGCCTCCTCGTCACCCCGGCGAGTCTCCTGGTCTCCCTGGGGGTGCTTGCGGCTCAGCTGGCCCTCTGGCCGCGCCCATGAGGAGCGGAGCCGTGCCGTTTTCGGTGGGCGGACTGCGTGAGGTCCCGGAAGTTACCCGCCCTGCCTGGAACCTTCGGAAGGCCCGTTAGGGCTTCCTTGGGGGTACCGCCGAGGCCCTTCTCGCTAGACCCAGCCCTTGGCCCGGTCCACGGCCCGGCGCCAGCCCTCCTGCCAGCTCTCCCGCTGGGCGGGGGAGACGGCGGGGGTGAATTCGATCATGCCGAGGCCCACCCGGTCCACCACCTCCCGCTCGGTCCACAGGCCGCAGCCGAGCCCGGCGGCCAGGGCCACCCCCCGGGAGGTCGTCTCGAGGTCCCCGGGCCGGAGGACGGGGATCCCCAGGAGGTCAGCCTGGAACTGGCACAGGAAGTCGCTCCGCGCCGCGCCCCCGTCCACCCGGAGGGCGGAGAACGCCCGGCCCGTGTCCCCCTCCATCGCCCGGACCAGGTCCGCGGTCTGGTACGCGATCGCCTCCAGGGCGGCCCGGGCGAGGTGGGCCCGGGTCGTCCCCCGGGTCAGGCCGAGGATCGCCCCCCGGGCGTGGGGGTCCCAGTGGGGGGCGCCGAGGCCCGCCAGGGCGGGCACAAAGTACACCCCCTCGTTGTCAGGGAGGCTTCGAGCGAGGACGTCGGCCTCCCCCGCCGCGCCGAGGACCCCGAGGTCCCGCAACCAGCCGAGGGCCGCCCCGGCCACGAACGCCGACCCCTCGAGGGCGTAGTGGACCTCCCCCTCCCGCGCCCAGGCGGCCGTGGCCAGGAGCCCGTGCCGGCTTGCGACCGGGGAGGGGCCGACGGCGAGGAGGAGGAACGCCCCCGTCCCCCAGGTGACCTTCGCCGCCCCCGGAACAAGCCCGCCCTGCCCGAACAGGGCCGCCTGCTGGTCCCCCAGGACCGCCGTCACCGGGACCCCTTCCCAAGAACCGAACTCGCCCACGCTCGGCCGGACCGCGGGGAGGGACGCCGCGGGGATGCCGAACAGGGCCAAGAGGCCGTCGTCCCACTCCCCGGTCCGGAGGTCCAGGAGGAGGGTCCGGGAGGCGTTCGTGACGTCGGTCGCGTGGACCCCGGCCAGGCGGAAGAGGAGCCAGGCGTCCACCGTTCCCCACGCGGCGTCCCCGCGCTCGGCCCTCTCCCGCAGCCCGGGGACGTGGTCGAGGAGCCAGGCGACCTTGGTGGCCGAGAAGTAGGGGTCCAAGGGGAGGCCAGTTGCCGCCCGCACCGCCTCCTCGTGGCCCTCCGCCCGGAGCCGCTCGCACAGGGGGGCCGTCCGCCGGTCCTGCCACACGATCGCCGGGGCGAGGGGCTCCCCCGTCCGGCGGTCCCAGACAACGACGGTCTCCCGCTGGTTCGTGATCCCGACGGCCCGGAGGTCGGGCCAGCGGAGGCCGGCCGTGGCGGCGGCCTCCCTTACCACCTCCCGCGCCGCGGCGACCATCGTTTCGGGGTCCCCTTCCACCCACCCCGGCTCGGGGTAGCGGAGGGGGAGCTCCCGGTACGCGCTGGCAACAACCCGCCCCTCCCGGTCGTAGACCGCGCACCGGACCCCGGTCGTCCCAAGGTCGAGGGCGGCCAAATGCTCAGCCATGGCCCTAGACCGGGGAGGGGAGCCCGAGCTCCGCCGCGATCCCGCGGAGCTCCTTCTGGAGGGAGGCGGTGACGGGCACCCCGTCCCGGCGGATCCGCTCCGCCCGCGCGTGGGACTTCTCCCCGGCGGTGTAGATCCGCTCCTCCCCCGGGGCCTTGGCCGCTGCCCGGAGCTCCCGCAGGATCCCCCCCACCGTCCCCTTGAACTCCTCCAAGGGGACGAAGTGCTCGATCGAGATCGCGAGGAAGAAGTGGGCGAGGCGGTGGGGCCGGGGGGTCCCGTCCTTCTCCATCCCGGAGAGGGCCCACAGGAACGCCCCCGAGGAGAGCCCGGCGCACAGGATCTCCACCATCGTCGCCAGGCCGTACCCCTTGTGGCCCCCCATCTCCTCCCCCGCCCCCCCCAAGGGGAGGAGGGCGTAGAGCTCCTTGGGGATCCCCTGGAGGATCGCCGCGGTGTCCGTGGCGAGTCTGCCCTCCCGGTCGGTCACCCACCCCGCGGGGGTCGGCCTTCCCTCCCGGGCCAGGACCTCGATCTTCCCCCGCTGGGTGATGGAGGTCGCCGCGTCGAAGAGAAACGGGAACGGCTCGTCGGTGGGGCAGGCAAATGCGATTGGGTTCGTCCCGAGCATCGGCTCGACCCCGAACGTGGGGGCGACGGAGGGGCGGGCGTTGGTGAAGGAGAGGCCCACCATCCCCGCCTCGACGGCCATGAGCGCGTAGTACCCCGCGATCCCGTAGTGGGAGGAGTTGCGGACCGCCACCGCCCCCAGGCCGTACTCCCCCGCCTTGGCGACCGCAAGCTCCATCGCCCGCCGGGCCACCGGGTGCCCGAGGCTCGTGTGGGCATCGACGACCGCGGTCGTGGGCCCCTCCCGGACGACCTCGAACCGGACCCGGGGGGAGATGATCCCCTTCTTGATCCAGTCGTAGTACATCTTGAGGCGGGACACCCCGTGGGACTCGATTCCCCGGAGGTCCGCGGCGAGGAGGACCTCGGCGGCGATCGCCGCGTCCGGGGGGGAGACGCCCACCCCCTCGAACGTCGCCTGGGCAAACGCCCGCAGCTTCTCCACCGGAACCCGCACCACTCGTTCGGTCATCGTGCTCCTCCGTTGAGCGTCTGATCTAGATTGGGAAGCTCGGCCACGCTCCCGACCACGTGGTCGGGCTGAAAAGAACTCGCCCGGGCCTCCTCCGGCGAGGTGACCCCCGTTAGGGTGAGGATCGCCACCAGGCCGGCTTCCCAGGCCATCCGGATGTCCGTCTCAGGGCGGTCCCCGACCAGGGCGCACTCCCCCGGGGGAAGGCCCAGCACCCCCAGGGCCGCGCGCACCATGTGGGGTGAGGGCTTGCCAAACACCTCCTCCACGGGGCGGCCGGCCGTCGCCTCAAGGAACGCGATCACCCCCGCTGCATCGGGGATTTCCCCGCCCTCCACGGGGCAGGTCCGGTCGGGGTTCGTGGCCACGAAGCGGGCCCCGCGGCGGAGGGCCTGGAACGCGGCGTTGAGCTTGGCGTAGGTGAGGGTCCGGTCGAACGCCGCCACCACGTACTGGGCCTCCGTCGGGTCCTCCGTGACCCGGAGCCCCGCCCGCCGAAGCTCCTCGACGAGCGGGGGTTCCCCCACGACGAGGGCCGCTGCCCCCGGCGCCCGCCGGGCGAGCGTGTGGGCCAGGACCCACGCGGAGTGGATCACCTCCTCCGGGGCGGTGGGGATCCCGAGGCGGGTGAGCTTGGCCGCGTAGTCGCCGCGCGAGGCGACGGGCTTGTTGGAAAGGAACAGGACCTTCCTCCCCCGGGCCCGGAGGGTGGCGACCGCCCGATCGGCGCCGGGGACGAGCTCCTCCCCGCGGTACACCGTCCCGTCGAGGTCGAGGAGGTAGCCGCGGATCATCGGCCGAGGATCGCCCGCAGCCGCTGGGGCCAGTCGGTGATGAGGCCGGTGACGTGGGGGTCCGCGGCGAGCTTCCCCAGGGCTGCGGGGTCGTCCACGGTCCACACGTAGACCCGGAGGCCCGCCTCCTGGAGCCGGTGGCCCCACTCCGGGGTGTAGGCCTCGAGGCTTGGGTTCACCGCGTCGGCCCGCAGCGCCCGGGCGTAGTCCACTGCGCTGGGGGGAAGGACCGTGGTGAGAAGGGCACCCGGGATCCCCGGGGCCACGGCCTTGAGGTGACGGATCATCTCGTGGTCAAACGACGAGATCAGGACCCTATCCTCCATTCCCAGCTCCCGCACCGCGGCGGCCACCTCCTCCACGGTGGCCCGGCGGTCGGGGGAAAGCGGGGCCAGCGGGGCGCCCTTGAGCTCGATGTTGACCCAGAGACCAAGTTCCCGGGAGAGGAGGAGGGCCTCCCGCAGGATGGGAACCCGCTCTCCGCGGAACGCCCGGGCCGCGGCGGCGGACACCTCCCCGGAGCGGAGGGTCCCGTAGGGATCCTCCCGGACGAACCAGGAGCCGGCGTCGAGGGTGCGGATCTCGGCGAGGGTGAACTCGGCCACCCGCCATGGGGACCGGTCCGGGAAGAGGTCGCGGGCGTTCGTGGTTCGGGTGAGGGTCTCGTCGTGGACGAGGACGAGCTCGCCGTCCGCGGTGCGGCGGACGTCGAACTCCCAGCCGTCGGCCCCAAGCGCAGCCGCGGCCCGGGCTGCGGCGAGGGTGTTCTCCGGGGCCACGGACCGCGCCCCCCGGTGGGCAATGTTCAACGGCGTTGCCACAGCACCTCCCTTCGGTTCCTCCCCAGCTCCCCCGAGAAGGAACGCCAACCCCAGGAGGGGCCACATCCCTTGCCGCCTCACTTTTCCGCCTCCACCAGGCCCTTCACGAGCCACCGCTGGAGGAGGAGCACCACCACCACCGGGACCGCGAGGGCCATCACCGTGGTCGCCATGACCAGGTTCCAGTCCATCATCGCCTCCGAGGTCCCCAGCATCTTCACGATCCCGATCACGATCGTGTTCATCCGGGGGTCGGTCGTGATGAGGAGGGGCCACAGGTACTGGTTCCACCCGTACACGAACAGGATCACAAACAGGGCGGCGATGCTGGGACGGCTCAGGGGGAGGATGACCGAAAAGAGGACCCGCAACGGGCCCGCCCCGTCGATCTTCGCCGCATCGAGAAGCTCCCTTGGGACGGTGAGGAACACCTGGCGGAAAAGGAGCGTCCCCGTGGCCGAAACGAGGAGGGGCAGCGTGAGCCCGGCAAACGTGTTGAGAAGCCGAAGGTCCGAGGCCACCTTGTAGCTCGGGATGATCCGCACCTCCAGGGGGAGCATCAGGGTGAGGAAGATGAGCCAAAAGAAGAACATCCGCCCCGGAAACCGGAAGAACACCACAGCGTAGGCAGCGAGGACGGAGACCACGATCTTCCCCACGGCGATCGCCAACGCCATGGCCAGGGAGTTGGCCATCATGATCCGGACCGGGGTCCCCGCCACCCGCTCCCCCGTCCCGTAGTTCCAGGCCTGGATGTAGTTCTCCGCCATGTGGCTTCCCGGGGTGAGGGGGAGCCGCCCGCGGCCGATCGTGGCCGCATCGTGGGTCGAGCCGACGAACGCCATGTACAGGGGGAAGAGGAGGAGGGCAATCCCGACGATGAGGACGAGGTGGGCCAACCCGTGCTGGCGGAGCTCACGCATAGTGGACCCTCCGCTCGATGAACCGGAACTGAACCGCGGTGAGGAGGATGACGAGGGCCATCAGGACCACGGACTGGGCGGCGGAGCTGTTGATCTGGAAGTTCTTGTACCCATCCACGAACAGCTTGTAGACCATGGTCTCCGTGGCCTTGCCCGGCCCCCCCTTGGTCAGGGCGTCGATGACCCCGAACGTGTCGATGAACGCGTACACGGTGTTCATCACGAGGAGGAAGAACGTGGTCGGGGTGAGGAGGGGGAAGACGACGGACCAGAACACCCTCCGCGAGGAGGCCCCGTCCACCCGCGCCGCCTCCAGGAGCGACCGGGGGATCGCCTGGAGCCCAGCCAGGAAGAAGATGAAGTTGTAGCTCACGAGCTTCCACACCGAGGCAAGGACCACGAGGAAGAACGCCTGCCCCCCGTTCAGGGTGTAGTTCCAGTGAATCCCGATCCCTTGGAGGGCGCGGGCCACGATCCCAATCGAAGGCTGGAACAGGAACAGCCACAGCACGGCGGCCATCGCCGGGGCCAGGGCGTAGGGCCAGATGAGGAGGGTCTTGTAGACCCGCGCCCCCTTGAGCGGGCGGTGGGCCATCACCGCGAGGAGGAGCGCCACCCCGAGCGCGATCAGGGTCACCGCCGCCGCGAACAGGAACGAGAGCCGAATCGCCCCGAGATAGTACGGGTCCGAGAACAGGACCTTGAAGTTCTCCAGACCCACGAACCTCGTCCGCAGCCCAAACGGGTCCGAGCGCAGAACGGCCTGCTGGATCGCCTGGGCCGCGGGCCACACGAAGAACACCCCCGTGACCGCGATCTGGGGGGCGACGAGGAGGTACGGGAGAAATTTGTTCTTGAACACCGGCGCCCCGGTCACCACACCACCTCCCGCAAGGAAACGCGGGGCCCGCGCCCGAAGGAGCGGGCCCCGCCCGATCCTACTTGTAGGTCGCCTCGAACTCGCGGAGGATCGCGTTCCCCCGCCGGACGATGTTGTCGATCGCGACTTGGGCCGTCTGCTGGCCCTGGAGCGCCTTCTCCACCTCCTCGTAGATCACGACCCGGATCGCCGGGAGGTTCCCCAGCCGCAACCCCTTGGTGTTCGGGGTCGGGTTGGGGCGGGCAAGCTGGAGGATCGGGATGTCCAGGCCGGGGTTCTGCTCGTAGAACCCGGTGGCCTTGGCCGCCTCGTACCCCCCGAGGGTGAGGGGGACGTAGCCCGTGGTCATGTGCCACTGGGCGTCGGTGGCCGCCTGGCTCAGGTAGGCGAAGAACGCCGCGACCCCCTTGTACTGCTCGGCGGTGGCGTCGGGCTTGCGCATCACCCACAGGGAGGCCCCGCCGATGATCGAGTTCTTGGGCTCGGCGATGAAGTCGTCGTAGTAGGGGAGGTAGGTGAGGCCCCACTCGAACTGGGCTTCCCGCCGGACCCGGGCCAGCAACGCCGAGGAGGCGATGAGCATCGCCGCCTCCCCCGAGCCGAACAGGGCGTCTGGGGTGGAGTCCCGCCCGGAGTAGGTGAACGACCCCTCCCGCTGCATGTCAACCAGGGTCTGGACGTGGCGGACGAACAGGGGGTGGTTGAGGGTGAGCACGGCGTCCAGCCCCTCAAACCCGTTGGCCCGGGTGGCAAACGGGAGGTCGTGGAGGGCGGCGAACTGCTCGAACTGGGTCCAGGTGAGCCAGGAGCAGGAGAGGCCGATCTTGGCGGCCCCGGCAGCGACGATCGCCTTGGCCGCCGCGCGGACCTCGGCCCACGTCCGGGGGGGCTTGTTCGGATCCAAACCCGCGGCCCGGAACGCGTTCTTGTTGTACCACAGGACCGCGGTCGAGGTGTTGAACGGCATCGAGATCATCCGCCCTGCCGCGTCGCTGTAGTACCCCTTGACCGGGGCAATGTAGATTCCTGGGTCAAACGGGGTCTTCGTGTCGGCCATGAGCTGGTACACGGGGTAGATCGCCCCGGTGGCGGCCATCATCGTGGCCGTCCCCACCTCGTAGATCATCACGATGTGGGGGGGCTTCCCGGCCCGGAACGCGGCGATCGCCGCCGACATCGTCTCCGCGTACGTCCCCTTGTGGACCAGGTTCACCACGTACCGGTCCTGGGAGGCGTGGAACCCGTTCACGACCTCCGTGAGCGCCGCGGCCAACGCCCCGGTGGCCGCGTGCCAGAACTCGATCTCCACCTTCTGGGCGGCCCCCGGAAGGACCAGGCCCAGGACCAACCCGACAACGCCGATCACCTTGTTCACGCGCATCTTCCCTCCTTGGGGTGTGGAAAGCCCGGGATCACCTCACTGCCCGCGATGACGCTTCTTCTCTGTGCGGTCACCTCCTTGGGGACAGAGGCCCTTCCGGCCCGTGGCCGGGAAAGCTCGCCCGAGTGTACCTGGGCTCCGGGCCGCTGTCCGCGGGAGCGGGCCTCACCCCCGTTCCTCCCTCGGGGGGCGGGACATGAGCTCGTCGAGCTTCTCCCGGGGCGAGGCCCCGGCGAGGATTGAGCACACCGCCTCGGTGATCGGCATCTCCACCCCGTGGGCGCGGGCGAGGGCCCGCACCACCGGGGCGGCGAACACCCCCTCGGCCACCATCGCCATCCCCGCAAGGATCCCCTCGATCCGCTCCCCCCGCCCGAGCCGCTCCCCCACCGCCCGGTTGCGGCTGTGGCGGGAGGTGCAGGTGGCCACGAGGTCCCCCAGGCCCGAGAGCCCGTACAGGGTCTCGGCCCGGCACCCGAGGCGACCCCCAAGCCGCACCATCTCCGCCAATCCCCGGGCAATCAGCGCTGCCTTGGCGTTGTCCCCATACCCAAGCCCGTCCGAGATCCCCGCCGCGAGCGCGACCACGTTCTTCACCGCTGCCCCGTACTCCACCCCGCGGACGTCGGTCGAAAGGTAGACCCGGAACCGGTCCGTCATCAGGGCCCGCTGGACTTCCGCTCCCAGCGCCCGGTCCCTCCCGGCCAGGACCACCGCGGTGGGCTCGTCCCGCCCCACCTCCTCGGCGTGGGACGGCCCGGAGAGGGCAAACGCGGGGACCCCGGGGAGCTCCTCGGCGAGGACCTCGGTCATCGTGCAGAGGGTGTCCCGCTCCAGGCCCTTGGCCAGGCTCAGGACAGCCTTCGGAACGTGGCCTCCGAGGGAATCCCGGACCCTCCGGGCCGTCGCCCGCATCGCGAAGCTGGGGACGGCGAAGACGAGGACGTCCGCCCCCTTCACCGCGGTGGCCAGTTCGGCCGTGATGTGGAGGCTTGCGGGAAGCTCCACCCCGGGGAGGTACCTCCGGTTCTCCCGGTCCCGGGCGAGCTCCGCGGCCCTCTCGGGGCTCCGCACCCACAGCGTGGTGGGCTCCCCTCTCCGGGCAAGAAGCCGGGCGATCGCCGTTCCCCACCCCCCGCCGCCGAGGACCGTCCAGCGCACGGGTTCACTATGCCGAAGGGGAGGCGAGGCCGTCAAGGGGGCGTTTGACGGCCTCTGGGGCGGGCGCTACCCTCCACCGGCATGTGGACGGAACCGGATGGGGAGAGGGCCCCGCTCGTGGGGGGTGGGCCGTGACCTTCCTCCAGCAGGTGGTGGCCGCTAACCCTTTGTGGGTTTGGCTTCTGGCCCTAGGAGTTGGGGGGGCAACGTTCGGCCTCCTCAAGCTCCTCAAGTGGCTCGTCCTCCGCCACCTCGGGCGGCGCCTGGAGCGGACCCCCAGCGAGGGGATCCGCCTCCTCGCCGACCTGGTCCGCCGGACCCAGGCCCTCTTCTTCCTCTCGCTTGCCCTCCTCGCCGCCTCCCTCGCCCTGCGCCTCCCCCCCCAGGCCGTCCGCGGGATCGAGATCCTGGCCATCGTCGCCTTCCTCGTCCAGGTCGCCAGCTGGGGGACCCGCCTCATCACCCACTGGATCAACCGGGAGATCCGCAACCAACTGGAGCGGGAGGGGAACGCGGCGGCAGCCACCACGCTCAACGCCGTGGGCGTCATCGTCAAGATCGCCCTGTGGACCGTCGTCCTCCTCCTCGCCCTCGATAACCTCGGGGTGAACATCACCGCCCTCATCACGGGGCTTGGGATCGCCGGGGTCGCCGTGGCCCTTGCCCTCCAGAACATCCTCGGGGACCTGTTTGCCTCGATGGCAATCGTGGTGGACAAGCCGTTCCTCGTGGGGGACTTCATCGTGGTGGGAAACCACATGGGGACGGTGGAGCGGATCGGGCTCAAGACGACCCGCCTGCGAAGTCTCTCCGGCGAGCAGCTCGTGTACTCCAACTCCGAGCTCCTCCGGGCGGTGGTCCAAAACTACCGGCGGATGACGGAGCGGCGGGCGGTGTTCACGTTCCGGGTCCCGTTTTCCACCCCCCTGGAGAAGCTTGCCCGGGTGCCCGAGCTCGTGCGCGGGGCCGTGGAGGCCCAGCCGTTGGCCCGCCTGGCCTGGGCCGTCCCTCGGGAGTTCGGGGACCACGGGATCGTGTACGAGGTCGTGTACTACTACGGAAGCCCCGACTACTCCGCGTGGCGCGAGGTCCACGGGGCGATCCACCTCGCGCTCCTCGGGAAGCTGCGGGAGCTCGGGGTCGAGCTCGCCTACCCGACGTGGGTGGTGCACACTTCCCCCCCCAAGGAGGAAGCCGGTGGAACGTGACCGTGGGTTGGAGCGACTGTTCAGCCGAGCGCGGGTGAACCCGTCCCGCCGGGAGTTGATTGCGGAGGCGATCGCCCGGCGGGAGGCCCTGGTGAGCGCGTCGGGGGCGCTCGCTACCTGGACCCCCCCGGAGTCCACGGGACGCCGACCCGGGGACACCTACATCGTGGACCGGCCGGAGATCCACGACGCGGTGGACTGGTCCTCCCCGTACTGCCTCCCGATGAGCGCGGAGACGTTCGAGCTCCTGTGGGCGGACGCCCTCGCCGTGCTGGGGACGAAGGGCCGGCTCTACGTGACCGAGCGGGCGTTGGGGGCCGATCCGGCCTACGCCCTCCGCGTCCAGACCGTCACCGACCGGGCCCTCACCGCGCTCTTTACCGACAACATGTTCCGCCCCCTCCCCGAGGGGATCGAGCGGTCGGCGTTCGCCGACCGCCCGTTCACCCTCCTGGCTCTTCCCTACGACAAGCTCGACCGGGGGAAGTACGCGGGGCGGCTCCGGCCGGACCCCAAGACGGGGGCCCTCTCCGGGATCGCGGTGGCGATGGACTTCGCCGGGCGGCGGGGGGTCGTCTACGGGTCGGCGTACCTCGGCTCGGTGAAGAAGCTCATGTTCACGGTGATGAACTTCCTCCTCCCCCCGTTGGGGGTCCTCCCCTTGCACGGGGCGGCGAGCGTGGGGCCGGAGGGCGATGTTGCCCTGTACCTTGGGCTCTCCGGGACGGGGAAGACCTCCCTCTCCTCCGACCCGGAGCGGACGCTTCTTGGGGACGACGAGCACGGCTGGACCTCGGAGGGGATCTTCAACTTCGAGTGGGGCTGCTACGCGAAGATGATCGACCTCCACCCGGACAAGGAGCCGGACATCTACGGGGCGGTGATGCACGAGGCGGATCCGCTCGAGCACGGGGCGATCGTGGAGAACGCGATGATCTACCCCGACGGGCGGTTCGACTTCTCCGATCGGAGGCTGACCGAGAACTCCCGGGCGAGCTACCCGCTCTCGTTCATCCGCAACGCCGACCCCCGGGGGCGGGCCGGGCACCCCCGGGCCCTCCTCCTCCTCACCGCGGACGCCAACGGGGTCCTCCCCCCCATCGCCCGCCTTGAGCCGGACCAGGCCAAGTTCTGGTTCCTCATGGGGTACACGAGCAAGCTCGCCGGGACGGAGACCGGCGTTGCCGAGCCCGGGTCCACGTTCTCCCGGTTCTTCGGGGCCCCGTTCATGGCCCGCCTCCCCCAGGTCTACGTGGACCTCCTCGGGGAGTACCTCGGCCGGCACCGGACCGAGGCGTGGCTCGTGAACACGGGCTGGTCCGGCGGAGCGTACGGGGAGGGGAAGCGGATCGACATCCGCCTCACCCGGCGGATGGTCCGGGCCGCCCTCTCCGGGGAGCTCTCCGGGGTGGACTTCACCCTCGACCCCCGGTTCCGGGTGTGGGTTCCGGACCGCTGCCCTGGGGTTCCGTCCGAGGTCCTGCACCCCGGGCGGACGTGGCGGGACCCGGCGGCCTACGAGCGGCAGGCCGACGCCCTGGCCGAGGAGTTCTCCCGGGAGTTCTCCCGGGCGTTTGGGAAGCTCGGGATCAGCCCGAGCGTAGCCGCCCAATGCCCGGGCCGGCGGTAGCCAGGGCCTCCCGGAGCCGGCGGACGGCCCGGCGCCCGAGCTCGAGGGCCCTCCAGGTCATCCCGACCGCGGTCAGGGCGAGGATCCAGTCCAGGAGCGTCCCGGTGGCCCCGAGGGCGAGGGCGCATACGAAGACCAGGAGCCCGGCCCCAAGGACGAGGGCGGCGGTGAGGAGCCCGAGGCCCAGGGCCGGGATCAGGAGGAGGGCGGCGAGGACCGCCAGGGCATAGGCCATCAGATCCTCCGCACGAGCTCGGAAAGGGGCTTCCGCTCCCGGGGGGGCGGGTTCTCCGCCGGGTACCCGATCGGGATGAGCATCATGAGCTCCTCCCCCTCCCGGGCCCCGAGGAGGGCCTCGACCTCCCGATCCCTCGCCCGGCCGATCCAGCACGCCCCGAGGCCCAAGGCGTGGACGGCGAGGAGGACGTTCTGGGCGCAGGCCCCGATCCCCTGGGCGTCCTTGAGCTCGTCGTAGCCCGCCCTCCGGTCGAGGAGGACGGCGAGGGTGAGGGGGGCCGTGGCGATCATGTCCCGCTGGGGGACGAGGCGGGCGAGGGCCGCCCGCTTCTCCGGGGACTCCACGAGGACGAACCGCCACGGCTGGGTGTTCCGCCCCGAGGGGGCCCACCGCCCGGCCTCGAGGATCGCCTCGACCTTCTCCGGCTCCACGGGGTCAGGGCGAAACGCCCGGACCGACCTCCGCTCGCGGATCGCCCGCAGGACCTCGTTCATCCGCCCTCCTTTGGGCTAGGATTATACGGATGCGGGCCACCGTGGGACGGGTTCTCGTGCTGGCAGGGATTGGACTGGTGTTGGCGGGGTTGGTTTGGGCGGGAAAGCTCCCCTTGTTCCGGCTTCCTGGGGATCTTCGGATCACGCGGGGCGGGTGGGTGATCCACCTCCCCCTGGCCACCTGCGGGCTTCTGTCCGCGGTGGTGAGCCTGGCCCTCTACCTCCTGCGCTAGGGCTTCCCCCACTCCCGGGCCAGTTCGAGGAGCTCGGGCTGGGAGAAGGGGCGGCCGGTGTGGGGGAGCTCCCGGCCGACGAACGTCGCCGCCCACAGCAGCCGCTCGTAGGTGAGGAAGCAGGGGAGGGTGAGGTCGAGCCGGTTCGCGGTCACGTCCCAATGGCAGACCACCTCCCGGGGCGGAAGCCGGATGGCCACCGTCACCGTGGCCTTGATCTCCAGGCCGAGGTCCGGCAGCCTCACCCCTACGGCGTGTTCCCCGAGGATCGCCCCGGCGGGAACGCTCACGATCCAGGCCCGGACGGCGAGCTCTCCCGCCCGGATGGGCTCGTACGTCCCCGGCGTGGGGGAGGCCTCCCATCCCTCGGGGAGGGCGAACTCGGCCCCGAGGGTGGAGAGGTCCCGCGGGGCCACCGCGCGGACCGACAGGGTCAGGCGGTGTCCCGGCAGGACGACCCTTGCCGACGGCTCCACCTCTGCGAGGATCAGGGTCACGCCCACCCGCTCCCCCGCCCGGACCTCGACCCGGTGCCGGCTGGGCCCGCCCGCGAGCTCGCCCCGGAGTTCCCACTCCCCGGGGGGGACCGCGAACCACGCCCATCCCCCCCGATCCGCCACCCGGGCGGCCCCGGCCAGGGAGAGCGGGGTTCCCGGGGGGGCGCGGACCTCGACGATCCCCATCTCCTCCGGAACCCGGAGGAACGCGTAGCAGGCGGAGCCGGCGCAGGCAAGCCACACCCCGGGCGGGGAGGGGGGCAGCCGGGCCTCCCAGCGGATCCTGTCTCCGTCGGGCGTTCGCTCCCAGCGCTCCACCGGCAGCGGGGTGCCCCCGAAGCTCACCCGAGGGGGTTCCTCCCCCGGGAGGGTCCACAGGACGAGGGGCTCGGAGAGGAACAGGACCGGGCGGGCCAGCTCCAGGCCCGCGCCGGCCACGGCGAGCCCCAGGGCCAGTCCCAGGCCGAACGCCCCCTTCATCGCAGGGAGAGGACCACGTACGCCGTGTAGCAGCCCTGGGGGTCCCTCAGCTGGGCCCACAGGACGTCCCCCGCGCACGCCCCGACCTCGATCGGCCGGAACGCCCGGGTCACGAACGTCCCGTCCGGAGCCCGCTCCAGGGCCAGTTCCACCACCTTCGGATCGGGACCGAGCTTCCCCACGAGGACCGTCGCGCCCGAGGCGGGGACGTGTTCGGCTCGCACCTTGAGGGGGAGCGGGCACGGCCAGGGCTCGGAGGCGGGGAGCCCTCCTTCTGCCCCCACGAAGGACAGCCGAACCTGGGGGACGAAGGACACCACCGTCTCCCCCCGCTGCCACACGAGGCCTTGGCGGACGAGGGCGACCACGGTCACCCGGCGGGGGGCATCCGCGAACAACGTAACGGCGGTTCCCCCCGGCCGCTCAGCCCCGTCCACGCACCACCGGACCTCGTCCGGCTTCTCGGGCTGGACCAGGCGAACCGCGCCCACGCAGCCCACGGGGAGGGTGAGCTCGGAGGGGGAGAGGACCACGGGGAGCGGGGTGATCGGGGCTTGGAGCTCAGCCCCCGGGCGGCGGCACACCAGGCACGCCCCCGCCGGGACCTCCGTCTCCGCGAGGAGCTTCCCCTCCGGGGTCGAGACCGAAAGCAGGAGGGAGCACCCCCGCGGCTCCAGGGTCACCGCGAACCTCCCCTCGAACTCCCCGCCGGTGGCCGCCTCCTCCACGAGAGGGAGGAGGAACTCCTTCTCCCCCACGGCGAGCGGGAGGGTGACCTGTTCCCGCTCGCAGGTGGTGTCGAGGGCGCGGTCGACGAGGGCCAGGCGGTACAGGGCCGGCGTGAGGTCCCGGGCCCGGACCCACTTTAGGGCCTCGTTGTCCCACCGCTCGAGGGTGAGCGTGGGTTCCCCCGGGCGGGGTCGGGGCGGCTCCACCCGCGCAGCGGTGGTCAAGCCCCCACCCAGCTCGGTGGC
>JAOACA010000030.1 GCA_026418075.1 Candidatus Bipolaricaulota bacterium
GCCCTCGCGTGGATCGTGGACTTCCCCTTGTTCAAGGAAGGCGAAGGGCGACTGGAGGCGGAACACCACCCGTTCACCGCGCCCCGGGACGAGGACCTTCCCCTCCTCGAGACGGACCCCCTCCGCGTGCGGGCCAAGTGCTACGACCTCGTCGTAAACGGAGTCGAGCTCGCCTCGGGTTCGATCCGGATCCACCGCCGGGAGCTCCAGGAGAAGATCTTCCGGATCCTGGGGATCGGCCCCGAGGAGGCGGAGCGGCGGTTTGGGTTCTTCCTCCGGGCCCTCGAGTACGGGGCCCCGCCCCACGGGGGGATCGCGTTTGGCCTCGACCGGTGGGTGATGATGATGGCCGGGGAGCCCTCGATCCGGGAGGTGATCGCGTTCCCGAAGACGACGACCGGGGCCTGCCCCCTCACCGAGGCCCCCTCCCCGGTGGACGAGGCCCAGCTCCGGGAGCTCGGGCTCCGGCTCGAGCCATGACCCGGGCGCGGCTCCTCCTCCTCGGGGCCCTCCTCCTCGGGGGCCTGGGGATCCTCACCGCCGCCCTCGCCGGGGTCGAGTTCCGGGGAGGCCGCCTTCCCTGGGGCGGGGAGGAGACCGAACAGGGGCCGCCTGGGGGGAGCGTCCCCTTGGAGTTCCCCGACGCCCTCCTCGACCTCCTCGTGGTGGTCGTCCTGGGCATGGTCGCCGTGTACGTGGGAGCCCAGCTCCTGACCCCCGAGGGGCGGCGGCGGCTCCTCCGCCAGGCCGCGGTCCTGGGGGCGGTGGTCCTCGTCCTCCTCGCGGCCCGGGGCTTCTTCCAGCGGCTTCAGCCCGGCCCGGAGCCCGGGGGGGAGCCGGGCCCGCCGGCGGTCCTGCCGTGGTCGGCGGGAGGGGAAATGGAGAGCGCGCCCCCGCCCCCCTCTCCCCCACGGGTTCCGGGGTGGGCAGCCTACCTTGGGGCTGCGCTCCTTGCGGGAGCGGCGGCGGTCCTCCTCCTGCGGTGGTGGAGCTCCCGCCGGCCGTCGGCGGGGGACGAGGTCCGGGAGGCCCTTGCCGAGGCCTCCGCCGACCTCCAGGCCGGGCTTCCGGTGGCCGACGTCGTGATCCGCTGCTGGGCCCAGATGGTCGCCATTGTCTCCAAGCGGGTGCAGGAAGCCACCGCCCCCGAGGTGACCCCCCGGGAGCTCGCCCAGCGGCTCGTCGCGCTGGGGTTCCGCGAGGAAGGGGTCTTGGTCCTCACCAGGCTGTTTGAGGAGGTGCGCTACGGCCACAAGGACAGCGAGCCGCGCCGGGGGGAGGCCCTGGCAGCGCTGGCGGCGGTCCAGCGGGCGTACGGTTAGGCCCTGGGCCCTCGTCCCGGCCCTCCTCGGCCTGGCCCTCCTCACCTTCCTCCTCCGCGACCTCGCCGCCGCGCTCCTTGATGGCGTCCTCCGGGTCCTGTGGTTCATCGACGCCCTCCCTCAAGCGCTCGTGTGGGGCGCCCTCGTCCTGGCCCTCCTCTTCCTCACGAGCCGGCTCGGGGGAAAAGGGAGGAGGAGGGCCCGGCCGGCCCGTCAGGAGGCCGTGCCCACCTGGTCCGAGCTCGCCGAGCTCACCGGGCTCGTGCGGGACTGCGACCGTTCCCCTGCTGCCCAGCGCGTCCTCGCCGAGCGACTGGGCAGGATCGCGGTGGCCCTGCGGGTGCGGCGGGAGGCCCTCCCTGCCGGCCAGGCGTGGGAGGAGCTCGAGGCGGGCCGCTGGCCCCCCGACCCCACCCTCCGGGCGGTCCTCCGCCCCGGCCGCCGCCCCGTCCCCACGGGGTACCGCAAGCAGCTCGCCCAGGCCGTGGATAAGCTTTGGCTCTACGCGCAAGGAGGACAACTTGACGATCGCTGACGTCGCCCGCCGGGGAGAGGAGATCCTCGGCCAGATTGAAACCGTCATCGTGGGGAAGCGGGAACCCCTTTCCCTCATCCTCGGGGCCATCCTCTCGGGAGGGCACGTCCTCCTCGAGGACTTCCCGGGTCTGGCCAAGACCCTCGCCGCCCGGTGCTTCTCCTGGACGCTTGGGCTCTCGTTCCGCCGGATCCAGTTCACGCCCGACCTCCTCCCCGCCGACATCGTGGGGACCCACCTCTACCGCCGGGAGGAGGGGAGCTTCGAGTTCCGGCCCGGGCCGATCTTCGCCCAGCTCATCTTGGCCGACGAGATCAACCGCGCCACCCCGAAAACGCAGTCCGCGCTTCTTGAGGCGATGCAGGAGGGGCAGGCCACGATCGAGGGGGACACCCGGCCGCTGCCGCAGCCGTTCATCGTGCTGGCCACCCAGAACCCGATCGAGTTCGAGGGGACGTTCCCCCTCCCCGAGGCCCAGGTGGACCGGTTTCTGGCCCGGGTCCGGTTCGGGTACCCCGGGCCGGGGGAGGAGGTGGAGATCCTCCGCCGGCGGATGAATCGTAAAAGGGAAGAGGTCACGCTCCCCACGGTATCCAGTGCGGAGGAGGTGCTGGCGATGCGGGCCGCGATCGAGAACGTGTTCGTGGACGAGGACCTCCTCGCCTACATGGCCGGGATCACGGCCGCCACGCGGGGGCATCCCTCCCTGGCCCTCGGGGCGAGCCCCCGGGGGACGCTGGCGCTCTTGAAGCTTTCCCGGGCCCGGGCCGCCCTGGATGGGCGGGACTACGTCCTCCCCGACGACGTCAAGGCCGTGGCCGTCCCCGCCCTCGCCCACCGCCTCATCCTCTCCCCAGAGCTCTGGACGAGGGAGGTCCGGCCGGAGGACATCGTGGGGGAGATCCTCGCCCGAACCCCGGTCCCCAAGGTGAAGTAGTGGACATCGGGAAGGCCCGGGCCGAGCTCGTCCTCGTCGCCCTCCTCCTCGGGGTGGGGATCGGCCTGCGGATGCCGGCCCTGGCGTTTGTCGCTCTGCCCCTGGCCGTCCACCTCCTCGGGGGATTCGCCCTTGCCGCGGCCGACCGCCGGCCCCGGCTCGCGGCCTCCCGGACCCTCACCGCCTCCCGGGCCTGGGAAGGGGAGGAGATCGAGGTCGCGGTGAACGTGACGAACCGCGGGCGGCGGGTCGAGCTCCTCCACCTCCGGGACCCGGTGCCCTCCGAGGCCCAGGTCCTCGGCGGGACGTGGGAGCTGGTGACCGACCTTGGGCCGGGGGAGGCGGCGACCCTCGCCTACCGGATCCGGGTCCGGCGGGGGGTGTACGACCTCGCGGGGGTCCAGGTCCAGGCCCGCGACCTCCTGGGGTTCGTGGGCTGGTCGGAGGAGGTCCCCTGTCCGGCCACCCTGACCGTCCTTCCCCGGTACGAGCGCCTCCAGGGGGTGGCCCTTGCCCCCCGGCGGACGCTCCCCCAGGCGGGGACGGCCCGGTCCCGGCGGCCGGGGTCCGGGGTGGAGTTCTTCGGGTGCCGGGAGTACCGCCCCGGGGACGAGATCCGCCGAATCAACTGGAAGGCGAGCGCCCGGACCGGGGACCTCGTGGTCACCGAGTACGAGGAGGAGCGGGCGGCGGACGTGGCCGTGGTCCTCGACGTCCGGGAGGCGGCGTACCGGGGGGAGAACCCGCTCGATCTCCTCGACCACGCGGTGCGGGGGGCGGCGAGCCTCGTTCAGGGGTTCCTCGCGGGGGGGAACCGGGTCGGGCTCCTCCTCTACGGGGCGTACCTCGACTGGGTCTACCCCGGCTACGGACGCCGTCACGGGGAGCGGCTCCTCCGCAAGCTGGCCCGGGCCCGGCCAGGGCGGTCCGAGGTGTTCGCCGAGCTCCGGCGGATCCCGACCCAGCTCCTTCCCGCCGGATCCCAGATCGCCGTCGTCTCCCCCTTGCTTCCGGGCGATGAGGAGGACCTGGGGGCCCTTGCCGCGCGGGGGTACCGGGTGATGGTCCTCGTCCCCGATGTGACGACGATGGAGCGGGAGAGCCTCGGGGAGGGGCCGGAGGTGGAGCTCGCCGCGCGGATCCTGGCCCTGGAGCGGCGGGCGCTCCTCGCCCGGCTCTACGCGGCCCAGGTCCGGCCCCTGGTGTGGGACGTCCGCTACCCCCTCGCCCCCCAGGCCCGGGCCGCCTGGCGGAGGATCCGGTGATCCCCGCGCTTCTCGGGAGCGTCGGGGCGTACCTCGCCGTGTGGGCGGCGCTCGGGTTCACCAGGGAACCCCTGTGGTGGGCGTCCCTCGCCGCTCCCCTCGTGGCCGGGCTCGGGGCCGTCCTCCGCCACCGGGGGCTCCTCGGGGCTGGGCTCTACCTCCAGGTCGGGCTTGCCGCCGCGGCCGCGGTCGGGGGGAACCGAACCCTCGCCCTCGGGGCCGTCGCCCTCGCCGCCTGGAGCTGGGACATGGGGAACCTCGCCCGGGCCCGGCTGGGGCTGGGGGATCCCCGAAGGATCCGGCGGCTCGTGCTCGCCGCCGTGGGGCGGAGCACGGGGCTCGCCCTCGCCGGCTTGGGGGTCGGCCTCGGGTTCTCCTCCCTGCGGGTCCGGCTCCCGTTCTGGGGGGTCGTGGGTGGGGTGGCTGCCAGTTGGCTCGCCCTCGTCCTCCTCCTCCGCGCCGTCGGGCGGGCCTACGGTTTGGGCGGGGAGGCAAGGGGGAACCGGTCCTCCTCCTTGAGGTTCACGGGGTAGGGCTTGTCCAGGATCCCATCCCCGTTCTTGTCCGGGGCCGAAAACCCCTCCCAGTAGTTCCCCCTCGTCCCGTCGTCCCACTGGGCCCCACCCTCGGACCGGGCCGGCACCCGGCACCCCAGGAACGCGTTCCGGGCCACGACGATTCCCTCCGAGCGGAGCTCGACGGCCACGCCGATCTCGCACCCCGCGATCCGGGAGCCCACGAGGAACACGGTCGAGCTTCCCCCAAACCAAACCCCGGTCCGGCACCGGGCCACCTGGAGCTCGTAGAGGTCCACGCCGGAGGAGAAGAAGACCATGACCCCCTCGGGGCACTCCTCGACCCGGGCGCCGGTCACGGCGACCTTCGTGGAGAGGAAGGCGCTGATCCCGACCCCGCAGCCCCGGACCCAAACGTTCTCGATCGCCACGTGCCGGGCGCTTTGGACCTTGATCCCCGCGGTGCGGGCCCCGAGGACCTCCACGTCCCGGATCACCACCGGCCGCCGGGTTCCCGAGATGAGGATCCCGTAGTCCGCACCCCCGGCGTCGATTTGATACCCGGAGATCACGTACGGGTCGCCGAAGATCCCCCACCCGCCGACGACCCCGTTCTCCGGGGTGAAGTCCCAGTCCGAGGTGATGAGGATCGGACCCCGCCGGACCCGTTCCCCCCACGCCGGGGAAGTGGCGAGGAGGAGGAGCACGAGAAGGAGAACCGTCTTGCGCATGCGCGATCACCCGGACCGAGGGTAGCGGGTCGGCCCCAGGCCCCGCGAGGGCCTCTGTCCCCTCGGGGGCGCACCTCAGGGCAGGGGTAAACTCAGGGGGTGGAGCTCAGGGTCCACGGAACGGCCGACGAGTTCCTGGAAGCCGCCGGAGAGGCCCTCCTCCGGGACGAGGCCCGCCACAACGCGGTCCTCGGGGTCGCCCACCGGGTGCGGGACGGGCGCCGCTACGGCCCCGAGCCTCCGTACTTCGTCACGGTGCACGAGGGGAACACGGTGCTCGTCGCCGCCCTCCGCACCCCACCGCATCCCCTCCTCCTCGCCGTCCTCGCTCCCCGGCCCGGGGCCGTGGAGCGCCTCGCCGACCACCTCGTCGCGGCGGATCCCGCGCTTCCGGGCGTGAACGGCCTCCTCCCCCACGCTGCGGACTTCGCCTGGCGGTGGGTCGCGCGGCGCGGGGTCCGGGCGGAGGAGGAGATGCGGCTGCGCCTGTACGCGCTTCGGGAGGTGATCCCGCCCGTGGGCGTCCCCGGGGAGCTCCGGGAGCCCCGGGCGGAGGAGCGGGACCTCCTCGCCTCCTGGATCCGCGCCTTCCAGGCCGAGGCCCTCCCCCATGAGCCGCCGGAGGATCCCCACCAGGTCCTGGGGCGGTTCACGGGCCCCCACGCCTGGCTCCGGGTCTGGGACCGCGGGGGCCCGGTCTCGATGGCCGCCGCCTTCCGGGTCTCGCCCCACGGGGCGCGGATCGTCCTCGTCTACACCCCGCCGGAGAGGCGAAGACACGGCTACGCCTCGGCGTGCGTGGCGGCCCTGAGCCGGCTCCTCCTCGACCAGGGGTGTTCGTTCTGCGCCCTCTACGCCGACCTCGCCAACCCCGCCTCGAACCGGGTTTATCAGCGGATCGGGTACCGGCCGCTCGGGGACGCGGCCCTCTACCGGTTCACCGCGGCCGAGAGGAACCGTTCCCCGTCCTCCCGGAACGCCCGAAGGGCATCCGCGTCGAGGTAGAACATGTGCCCGGCCTCGTAGTACCGGACCGTGAGGTTCCCCCGCAGGGCCGGGTCCACGTTCATGTGGGAGAGCATGTACTCCGTGGCCATGAGCGGGGTAGCGAGGTCGTAGTACCCCTGGGCCACGAGGACCTTCGTGTACGGGTTCTTGGCGAGGGCCCCCCGGAGGATCTCCCCGGTGGCCGGCATCGCCCCCTTGTCCCACTCCCACTTCTCGTTCACCGTCCGGCTCAGGGTCTCGTACGGGAGGTCGGTTTGGATCCCAAGCTCCTCGCGAACGTAGTGGTTGAACGCCGCGGTGTAGGGGGGCGTGATCGCCACCATGGAGGGGTCGAACTCCGGCCGCTCGGTCACCGCCAGGGCCTCGACCCCTTTGAACCGGGAGTCGAGCCGGCCCACGCTCCGCCGCTCCTCGCGGAGAAGTTCTTTGCAGAATCGGAAGATCTCGATCCGTAGGTTCGACCCCAGCACGTAGTCGAGGTCGAGGCCCGTGTACCGGGCGAGCCTCCGCCCCACCCGCCGCCGCTCCCCGTCCGAGAGCCGATCCCCCTTCATCAGGGCCACGGTGAGCTCCCCCTCCGCCCACGCCTTGACCTCTTCCATCAGGTCGGGGAGGGAGCGCTTCTGGAGGTCGGGGGGGAGGCGGCGGTGGTACCAGGCGGTGGCGGTGTAGGTGGGGACGAAGAGCTGGTACGGGAGGTCGTTTCCGGGCATAAAGCGGAGGGCCCCGATGTCGAGGGCGGTGGAGACGAGGACGATCCCTGCAAAACCAATTCCCCGGTCCACGAGGTGGCCGGCGAGGCCGGCGGCCCGGGTCGTCCCGTAGCTCTCCCCCGCGAGGAACAGGGGCGAGGTCCACCGCTTGTACCGGGTGAGGTAGATCCGGATGAACTCCCCCACGGACTCGACATCCCCTTTGAAGTTCCAGAACTTCTTGTCGAGGTCCTCCTTCGCCGCCCGGCTGAACCCGGTCCCCACGGGGTCGATGAACACGAGGTCCGTCCCCTCAAGCCAGGTGTGGGCGTTGTCCTCGTATCGGTAGGGCGGGGCGGGCATCCACCCCTCCTTCTCCATGACGACGCGCTTGGGGCCGAGGGCCCCCATGTGGAGCCAGATCGACGACGACCCCGGACCCCCGTTGAACGCAAACGTGAGGGGGCGCCTTCCCCGGTCCGCCCCCTCAAGCTCGTAGGCCACAAAGAAGATCTCCGCCTCGGTCTCCCCAAACGGGTCCTTGAGGGGGATCGCCCCGGCCCGGGCCACGTAGGAAAGCGTCTTTCCCCGGACCGCAAGCTCGTGGCGGGTCTCCACGGGCTCGATCCCCAGAAGCGTTCGCCGCTTCTCCCTGGGCTCCGTCTCGCCGGACTTCTTCTCTTCTTTCCCCTTCTCCTCAGGCATCGCTCCTCCTAACGGGCTGAGTTTCGGCCCTGGGCGTAGGCCAGCGCCTCCTCCACCGGAAGCTGCCACAGGGTCACCGTGTTGTACAGGCGGAACCCCAGTTCGTGGTTGATCTTGAGCATCGCCGCGTTCACCGCGGCGTTCCCGGTGACGACGAACTTCACCTGGGGGCGGCGGGCAAGGACCCGCGTGAGCATGTCCGCCTTGAGCCACTTCCCTAGGCCATGACCCCGGAACTCGGGGAACACCCCGGTTCCCCACTGGTGGAGGATCTCCGGCTCCGCGGGGTCCCAGGCGACCTCGGTGAACCCGGCGATCCGGCCCGAGGCCGTGTGGCGGGCGTAGACCGTCCACCGCTCGACGCCCCGCTTTTTGAGGGATTCCTCCTGGTCCCGGATGAGCTTCGGGGTCCAGTGGAAGTCCTCCATCTCGAGGTCCCCCCGGGGGGCGGTGTTCATCACCTCGTGCATGCGGCAGACCTCGGCGAGGTCCTCCTCGGGGTAGGGGCCTTCCCAGAAGCCCAGGGAGAACTCGTCGCGGGGAGCCCGGTCGAGCCAGGCGCGGAGGAGGGCGGGATCCACGTCCGAGATCCGGAGCCGGTTCGTCTGGTTGACGAGGCCGGGGGTGGCCCCGAGCCTCCGGGCGAACGCCTCCCCCGCGGGGGCGGTGGCCGCGGTGGCGAACGTGAGGAGCCTCCGGCCGTCCTCACGGGCGAGCTCGGCCACGGTCCGGAGGAGGGCCGTCCCGATCCCCTGCCGCCGGTGGTCGGGGTGGACGTAGACGTCGCACCAGGCCATGTGCCGGTTCTCCGGGGTCCCGCTGAGCTCAAGCTCCGCTCCCCCCACGACCTCCCCCCGCCGCCAGACGATCCACCACCGGACGCCCCACACCGGCGGCACCGTCGTCAGAAGCCGCCGCAGGACGGGGAGGGGCCGGGGGGGCCAGTCCGGCCAAAGCTCGGCGCGGATCGCGTTCGAGAGGGCATGGTAGCCCCGCCACGCCTCGGCCCGGGCGCGCCCCGGCTCAAACCGCTCGATCCACACCCCTGACCTCGCCATCGGGAACCTCCTCCCCAGACCTTGATGGTACCGCAGGGGAGCGGGCGTTGTGCCCAGGAGCTGGGGGAGGGAAGCTTGCGGCGATGGGCGACCTCGTGCGCGTCGAGCGGCGCTCCGCGGCCCGCGCGGTCCAGAGCCTGGCCGCGGCGTTTCAGGACTACCCGCTCCTCACGTACGCCCGACCCGATCCGGAGGGGCGGGCGCGGCTGGCTCGCGCGTTCTGCGCCGTGGCTGTCCGCTACGCCCTCCGCTGGGGGGAGGTCCACGCCACGGCCGGGTTCGAGGGGGTCGCGGCCTGGCTTCCCGGGGAGCACTTCCCCCTCACGGCGGGGAAGGCCCTCCGCGCCGTTCCTCTCGGGACGTTCCTCGCCCTGGGCCGGTACGGAGGAAGGCGGCTCCGGTCCGCCGGGGCCCACCTCGACCTCCTCCACCGCCGCCTCGCCCCGCCGGGCCACGAGTTCCTGTTCATCCTCGGCGTCCGCCCCGAGGCCCAGGGCCAGGGGCACGGGGGACGCCTCCTCCGCCCGGTCCTTTCCCGCCTCGATCGGGAGGGCCGGCCGTGCTACGTGGACACGGTGAACCCGGGGGCGGTCCCGTTCTACGCGCGCTTCGGGTTCCGCGTCCTCGAGGAGTCCGCGATCCCCGGGACCCCGCTCACCGGCTGGGCCCTCCTTCGCCCTCCGGGCGGCTGAGCGGGGACTCGCCCCGCGCACGGGGACTCGGTATCCTTCCCCCCTCATGGTCCGGGCGTTTGTCCCGCTGTTTATCGCCGTGTCGGTGGCGATGATCGGGATGGGGATCATCTCCCCGATCATGCCCCTCTACATCCGCTCGTTTGGGGCGGGGGGCGCGGCGGTGGGGGCGGTGTTCGCCGCGTTCAGCATCTCCCGGTTCCTCCTCGGGCCCGCCGCGGGGGCCCTCTCCGACCGGATCGGCCGGAAACGGATCATCGTCGGGGGCCTGGGGATCTACGCCGCCGTCTCGGTGCTGTACATCCTCGCCCAGAACCTGTGGCAGATGGGGCTCTTCCGCCTCCTCCACGGGGTGGGGTCGATCCTGGTGACGCCCATTGCCCAGGCCTACGTGGGGGACCTCACCCCGCCGGGGAAGGAGGGCCGGATCACGAACCTCTTTTACGCCTCGATGTTCGTGGGGATGGCCCTCGGGCCCCTCCTTGGGGGCTACCTTGTCGAGGGGTGGTCGCTCGAGGCCCCGTTCTACGCGATGGGGACCTTGGCCCTTCTGGCCCTGCTTGGGGTAGCGGGCTGGGTGCCCGACGACCGGAGGGGGGTGAAGGGGAGCGGGCCCCGGACGGCGCCAAACGTGCGGGCCGCTCTGCGGGCCCCAGCGGTGTGGGGGATCATCGCCTACTTCGCCACCCGGGGGCTATGGCGGCAGTCGTTCAACTCGTTCTGGCCCCTTCTCGCGGCGAGTTTCGGCCACAAGGAGTCGCAAATCGGGCTCGTCCTCACCGGGTACCTCCTGGGGGAGGGGATCTTTCAGATCCCGTTTGGGTACCTGGCCGATCGGTTTCGGCGGCTGCCCCAGATCGCCCTTGGGGGCCTCCTCTCCCCGATCCCGATGTTCTTTGTTCCCTGGGTGCCGAGCCTGTGGGGGGTGGTGGCGCTTTCCACGCTGATGGGGGTGGGAAGTGCGCTCGGGCGGGCGTCGGTTTTGGCGATTCGGACCGAGGAGGGGCGGAACCACGGGATGGGGGCCATCGCGGGGATCCAGAACTCCGCGTTTGCGATTGGGCAGGCCCTGGGGCCGATTGCGGCGGGGGTGGTGTTCGACCTCGCGGGCGTGGCGGCGCCGATGTACTTCGGGGCCACGGTGGGCGTGGTCGGGGCGGTCGGGGCGATCGTTCTTTTTGCCCGCGCCGGGTCACGGCGGGAAGCGGTGGATGATCTCCGCAGGCAGATGCCGGCGAGGACCGAACCCTAGCACGGCAGCCCATTTTTCCTACGCGCGCTTCTCGCATGGCAGTGGCCAGTCCCTCAATAGGACACCACCTGCCAGCTACTCCCGATCCCCTTCGAGAAGCGTTAGAACCGCGCGTTGCTCCCGGGGGTCGAACTCCATCCGGAAGTTGGCAAGGAAGTCTGTACCAAGAAGACCAAACGGCTGCTCGGTCAACCTCACGTAGGCCCGGAGGAGCCGGACGCCAAGGGTCGGGAACTCAAGGCCGGGCAAGATCAAGGCCCGTTCCGGAGAACCCTCGGCATTGGGTCTGTCCTTGAACTCTTGGACCTCAAGCTGGAGATCCCCCATCGGCACATGGAGGTTCCTTCTAAACGTAGTCGCTTGGATGAACGTCACCGGGGATCCGGTGTCCAGGATGAAGCGCTCAATAAATGGCTCGGTCTTACCGTGCGGGTCGGGCAAGAATGCCACGACGAGCAAGTTACAACTCAGGTAGTTCCCGCTGAAGACACGCCACTGTTCGCCGAAGTGATAGAGAGGACCGAACTGTAGTTCAATCCGCCTCGCGATCATCCTGCCCTTCTGGAAGGCCTCTGGCCCCCGAGCTTGTCTTGCTCTCCTCCACCAGTTTGATTTCCTCCTCGGTGAGGCCGTAGAGCCGGTAGACGATCTGATCGATGAGGTCATCGGTGAGGCGGAGGCGCTCCTTGATGGGGCGGAGTTTGGCAAGGCTCCGGTCGTAGGCTTCCCGGAGCTCGGCCATGAACCCGTGGGCGAGCTTGCGCCCGATTCTGGTTCTGTTCTTCTGGAGGATCTTCCAGAGCTCATCGAACGGAAGCTCCGGCTCGCTCTTTTGGTAGTCGCCGAGGTAGTTCTTGAGCTGGGTCTTGCCCGTGAGGGCCTCGATCCCCGTGTCGCCGTGCTTATCGGGTTTGATTTGGAGCTCGGCCTCAAGCCAGGAGAGGAAGTTTTTCATCTCCGCCTGCTTTTCCTTGTTCAGGCGGATCATCTCCTCGGCGAGGAAGGCGAGGATGTCGTGGACCACGTCGCTCTGCTCCCAGCGCGCCC
>JAOACA010000031.1 GCA_026418075.1 Candidatus Bipolaricaulota bacterium
CGCTCGTCGGCAGCGTCAGATGTGTATAAGAGACAGAGGTTACTCTGACCCACGCCGCTTCCGGGCTCCGGGTGACGAAGGCGTTTCGGACGCGGTGGGATGCCCTGTACACGGCGGAGGTCGAGGTGCGGGTCGAGGCCCCCGGGCGGATCCGCCTCGTCCTCGGCCACCGGCCCACCGGGAAGGACGCCCCAGAGCTCCTCTTCCTCTACGATGGGAAAGCCCACCCGGCCCCCCTCGCCCCGGGGGGCTACCGCCGGTTCCAGGGCCTGGGGCTTGTCTCCTCGGACCGGGTCTACTTCCTGCGCCTGGAGGAGGGGGACGCGGTCCCGTTCGTGGGGGTGAACGCCGCCGGCCACCCCGTGTTCGGCCTTGAGGCCCACGGGGAGCTCTCCGTCCGGGGCGTCCTCTACACCGGCCGGAACCGGTACGTCCTTCTCGACAAGGCGGGGATCGCCGTCGTCGCCCCCCTCGGCCTCTTCTCCCAGTTCCTCGTCTGGGTGATGGCGTTCTTCGAGTGGCTCTACCGCCTCACGGGGAACTACGGGTGGGCGATCCTCCTCTTCACCCTGGCCACGCGCCTCCTCACCCACCCCCTCATGCGGAACCAGTACCGCTCGATGGCCAAGCTTCAGCGCCTGGCCCCGAAGCTCAAGAAGCTCCAGGAGAAGTACAAGGACGACCGGCAAACCCTCCAGCAGCAGATGATGGAGCTCTACCGGCAGGAGAAGGTGAACCCGCTCGGGGGGTGCCTCCCCCTCCTTCTCCAGTTCCCGATCCTCATCCTCCTGTGGCAGGCGATCATGCACTCCGCGGAGCTCATCCACGTCTCCCCTGGGTTCCTCTGGCTCCGCGACCTCTCTCAGCCTGATCCTTACTACATCCTGGTCGTCTTGGCCACCGGGGCCCAGCTCCTCCAGCAGTGGCTCACCCAGCGGCGGATGCCCGAGCCCCCCACGGGCGGGGCCCAGATGCTGGGGTGGGTGTTCCCGATCGTGATGGCGCTCCTGTTCCTGAGCTTCCCGGCCGGGCTCTGGCTGTACTGGTTCCTGTCCACCCTCCTCCAGATGGGCCAGCAGTTCCTGTTCGACCTGGAGATGGCGAGGGAGCCCAAGCCCGCGGATGAACCCCCAAGCGCTTGAGGCGGCGCGGGAGTTCTTCTCCGGCCTCCTCCGCGTCCTCGGGGAGGAGGGCGCGGTGGAGCCCGCGTGGGAGGGGGAGGGCCTGTACGTGAACCTGCGGGGCGGGTTCCGGTACCTCCCCTCCGGGGACGGGGAGTTCCGGGCGGCCCTGGGGCGGGTGGCCCGCCTCCACCTCAAGGTCCGCCACGGCCAGGACGTCCCCGTGGTGGTGGACATCAACGGGGAGGTCCAGGCCCACCGCGAGGAGCTCGCCGGAAGGGCGCGGGCGTGGGCCCAGGACGCCCTAGCGGAGCGGAGGAAGATCGAGCTTCCCCCGATGGGCCCCGACGACCGCCGGGTGGTCCACACCGCCCTTGCGGGGGTACCGGGGATCCGGACGTACTCCATCGGCCGGGATCCCGACCGACGGGTGGTGATCGAGCCGGTGGGGGACTAGGCTACCGCCGGCGGGACCGCAGCCGCTCGGAGGCCACGCTCCACCCGTAGACCACGGGGTTGGAGACGAAGATCGACGACCAGGTCCCCACCACCACCCCGGAGAGCATCGCCACCGCCAACCCCCGCAGCGGTGCCCCGCCGAAGATGAACAGGACCACGATCGGGATCAAGGTCGTGAGCCCGGTGTTGATCGTCCGGGTCATCGTTTGGGCGATCGCGCGGTTGATGTTCTCGGCCAGGCTCACCTTGCGGGCGGCCCGCACGTTCTCCCGCACCCGGTCGAAGATGATGATCGTGGCGTTGAGGGAGTAGCCGACCACGGTGAGGAGCCCGGCGATCACCGGGAGGTTGAGCTCCAGCCGCGCCACGGCGAACACCCCGAGCGTGATCACCACGTCGTGGATCAGGGCCACCACTGCCGCCACCCCGTACCGGAGCCGGAACCGCCAGGCGATGTAGACGAGCATGGCCGCAAGCGCGATGAGGATCGCCTGCCACGCCCGGTCCCGGATCTCCCGGGTCACCATGGGCTCGATCCGGGTCACGCTCACATCGGGCCCTCCCCCGGCGGTGAGGAGGGGGGTGGGGATTCCCGACCCGGGGGCGGGGCGGGTGAAGGCCTCCTGGAGCTTGTCCATCACCGCTTCGTCCGTGGTCTGGACGGTGATCATCTTCCCGGGGACGGGCTTGCCATCCCGTTCCCCGGTGACGGCCTGGACGTAGAACGGGGCGGAGGGGGCGCCGGAGGCGGCCAGGACCTGGGCCACCTGGGAGCGGACCGCGTCGTTGGGGAGCTCCGTCCCGGCGGGGTAGAAGATCACCAGCTGGATCCCGCTTGTGAAGTCGATCCCCGGCCGGAGGCCCACCGCCACCATCGCCACGACGCTGGCCACGACGAGGAGCCCGGAGAGGGCCAGCGCGTACTTGGACTTGCCCAAGAAGTCGAAGGTCATGGGGGCTAGGAGGGGCGGACGAGGCGGGCGAGGCGGGCCTTGAGCCGGGCCGCCCGGTTGGGGTGGATCACCCGCCGCGCGGCGGCCTTGTCCACCGCCTTCTGGAGCTGGGGGAGGGCCGCTTGGGCCTCGGTGAGGTTCCCCTCCTCCACCAGCTTCTGGATCTTCCGCCGCCAGAACCGGATCGCGCTCCGGCGGGCGTCGTTCCGCCGGCGCCGGGCCAGGCTCTTCCGCTCCTCCCGAATGGCTGAGCGTTTGATCGGAATGGCTGATCTCCTCCTTCAGGAAGGCTTGTGGCGGCGATGGTAGCCCCGGTCCGTGGGGGGCGCAAGGCCGGGACACAGGTCCTCTTGCCCCCCGCGGGCCCCGTCGCTAAGGTAACGCCGGTTACATTCGGGAGGAGGGAGCCCCGTGATCACCGAGGTCCGCAAGCGGGACGGAAGTGTGGTCCCGTTCGAGAGGAAGAAGATCGCGACCGCCATTGGTCGGGCGTTGGCCGAGGTCGGGCGGGACGACCCGCAGCTGGCCGAGGAGCTCGCCGCCCGGGTCGAGGCCGACCTCGCCGCCCGGTTTGGGCCCCTGTTCGGTCCTCCCCATGTGGAAGAGGTCCAGGATGCGGTGGAAGAAGCCCTCATGGCCGCCGGCCTCCCCGACGCTGCCCGGGCCTACATCGTCTACCGCCACCAGCACAAGCAGCTCCGCGAGATCACCGAGCTCATCGACCCCTCCCTCGTCGCCAGCTACCTCAACGGCCAGGACTGGCGGGTCCGGGAGAACTCCAACATGGCGTTCTCCCTCCAGGGCCTCAACGTCTTCCTCACCGAGAAGATCATCGGTCGCTACTGGCTCACCAAGGTCTACCCCGAGCCCATCCGGCGGGCCCACGAGGAGGGGGACTTCCACATCCATGACCTGGGGACCCTCGGGCCCTACTGCGTGGGGTGGGACCTCGGGGACCTCCTCCGGGAGGGGTTCCGGGGGGCGCGGGGGAAGGTGGAGTCCCGCCCTCCCCGCCACTTCCGGGTGGCGCTCCTCCAGGCGGTGAACTTCCTCTACACCCTCCAAGGGGAGGCGGCGGGGGCCCAGGCGTTCTCGGGGATCGATACCCTCCTCGCCCCATTCATCGCCGCCGACGGCCTGTCCTACCGCGAGGCGAAGCAGGCTCTCCAGGAGTTCGTGTACAACCTGAACGTTCCCACAAGGGTGGGGTTCCAAACCCCGTTTACGAACATCACCTTGGACCTCCGGCCTCCCGAGCACCTCGCCTCCCTCCCCGCCCTCGTGGGGGGGGAGCCCCACGGGACCTACGGGGAGTTCGCCCGGGAGATGGGGATCTTCAACCGGGCCCTGGCGGAGGTGATGGTCGAAGGGGACGCCCGGGGGCGGGTGTTCACGTTCCCGATCCCTACCTACAACGTGACCGCGGACTTTCCGTGGGACGACCCGAACCTCGACCCGATGTGGGAGATGACCGCCAAGTACGGGATCCCGTACTTTGCCAACTTCCTCTCCTCGGACCTGCGGCCCGAGGACGCTCGGAGCATGTGCTGTCGGCTTCGGCTCGATGTGCGGGAGCTCCGCCGCCGGGGCGGGGGGCTCTTTGGTTCCAACCCCCTCACCGGCTCGATTGGGGTCGTGACCCTCAACCTCCCGCGGCTGGCGTTCCTTTCCCGGAGCGAGGGGGAGTTCCAGGAGCGGCTCGCCTCCCTCATGCAGCTCGCCGGTCGGTCCCTCATCATCAAGCGCAAGGTCCTCGAGCGGCTCACCGAGCAGGGCTTGTACCCCTACTCGAAGTTCTACCTCCGGGCGGTGAAGGAGGCCCGGGGGGCGTACTGGGCGAACCACTTCTCCACGATCGGGGTGATTGGGATGAACGAGGCCGCCGTCAACCTCCTCGGGGTTGACCTCACCACGGAGGAGGGGATCGCCTTTGCCCGCCGGACCCTGGAGTTCATGCGGGAGCGGCTTGTGCAGTTCCAGGAGGCGACCGGGCAGCTGTGGAACCTCGAGGCGACCCCCGGGGAGGGGACGAGCTACCGGCTCGCCCTCCTCGACCAGATGCGCTACCCCAAGATCCGGTTTGCCAACGAGGGGGCGGTGCGGGAGCGGGGGGCAGCTCCCTACTACACGAACTCCTCCCAGCTCCCCGTGGACTTCACCGACGACCTCTTCCGGGCCCTCGACCTCCAAGAAGGGCTCCAGGTCCTGTACACCGGAGGTACCGTGTTTCACATCTGGCTTGGAGAGAGGCTCCCCTCCCCCGAGGGGGTGAAGTCCCTCGTCCGGAAGATCTTCCAGAACTACCGAATTCCCTACCTCACCCTCACCCCGACGTTCTCCATCTGCCCCCGGCACGGGTACCTCCCTGGGGAGAAGCGGTACTGTCCGATCTGCGACGAAGAGCTCGTCCGCCAGCACGAGGCGAGGAAAGGAGGGCTGTGTGTCCAAGTTCCGGGAAGATGAGCGCGGGAACCTGATCCTTGAGGATGGCACGGTCATTCCGGAGGAGGAGCGGACGAAGGCCGAGGTCTACTCCCGGGTGGTGGGGTACCTCCGGCCGGTGGAGCAGTGGAACCCCGGGAAGCAGGCGGAGTTCTCCGACCGGAAGCCATTTCGCGTCCCAAGCGTCTAGTGGAGATCGCCCACCTCCAGCTACCCTCCCTGGTGGACTGGCCGGGGAAGGTGAGCGCGGTCCTGTGGACGGTGGGCTGCGACTTTCGCTGCCCGTTCTGCTACAACGCCGAGCTTGTCCTCCCGGAGCTCGGGACGAAGCTTCCCCGGCTTGGGGTCGACGGGCTCCTGGCCCAGCTGGCGGCCCGCAGAAAGCTTCTCGACGGGGTGGTGGTGACCGGGGGGGAGCCGACCCTCCACCCCGACCTCCCGGAGTTCCTGGTCCAAGTTAAGGAACTTGGGCTCCTCGTGAAGCTTGACACAAACGGGGCGCGTCCGGACGTCTTGGCGGGGCTGCTCGCCGCGGATCTCGTGGACCACGTGGCCGTCGACCTCAAGGCCCCGTTTCCCCGCTACGGGGAGTTCACGGGCCTTCTCCGCGGGGCGGCGCTTGCGGACGCCGTGGCGCGGGTGCGGGAGTCCATCCTTCTTGTTCAGGAGCGGGCCCCGGACTACGAGTTCCGGACCACGGCTGCCCCGGGGCTTGGCCCCGACGACCTGCGGGCGGTCGCTGCGGAGATCCGGGGGGCCCGGCGGTACGTCCTTCAGCCGTTCTTCGCCCCCGCGGGGAAGCGGCTGGTGGACGAGGGGTGGCGGACCCGACCAGCGTTGTCCGTAGGGGAGCTCCGGGCCCTCGCCTTCGACCTCGGTACGTACGTTCCCACCGAGGTGCGGGGCTAGTCGAGGCCGACCCGCTCCCGGACCTCGGCCATCGTGGCCTGGGCGATCCGTCGCGCCCGGGCCGCCCCGGCCGCGAGGACCTCCTCCACTTCCCCCCGCGCGGCGAGCTCCCGGTACCGGTCCTGGATCGGCCGCAGGGTCGCCATGAGGTGGGTGAACAGGGCCTCCTTGAGGTCGCGGTAGAGGAGCTTCCCGGCGGCGTGGTCCCGCCGGAAGGCGTCCACCAGCTCCGGGGGGGCCACCAGTTCAAGGAGGAGGAACAGGTTCGCGACCCCGGGGCTCATCGCCTGCCCGGGGGTGAGGCCCACGTCGGTCACCGCCGACCGGACCTTCCTCCGGATGCCTTCTTCCCCCTCCAGGATCCCGATGTAGTGCTCAGGCCCGGCGGACTTGCTCATCTTCCGCTCCGGGTCGGCCAGGGACATGATCCGCGCCCCCTCCCCCACGATCGGCTCCGGCTCGGGGAACGTCTCCCCGAACCGGAAGTTGAACCGGCGGGCGATCCGCCGCGCCTCCTCCAGGTGCTGGAGCTGGTCCTCCCCCACGGGGACGGCCTCCGCCTTGTAGAGGAGGATGTCCGCGGCCTGGAGAACCGGGTAGTAGAACAGACCCCCGTTCACGAACTCCTCCTTGGCCGCCTTCTCCTTGAACTGGGTCATCCGGGTGAGGTCCCCGTAGGAGGCCACGCACCCCAGGATCCAGCAGAGCTCGGTGTGCTCGGGGACGTCGGACTGGGCGTAGAGGATCGACTTCTCGGGGTCGATCCCGCAGGCGAGGAGCCCGAGCGCCAGCTCCCGCCGGGCCTTCCGGAGGCCGTCGGCGGTCGTGTCCTCGCTGGTGAGGGCGTGGTAGTCGACGATGCAGTAGATCGTCTCGTGCTCCCCTTGGAGCTTGACCCAACGGCGGATGGCTCCGAAGTAGTTTCCGATGTGGAGCTCGCCGGTACCCGTGGGCTGGATTCCCGAGAAGATGCGCATGAATTCCCCTTTGAGGTGCAGTATAGGACGGCTCCCCCGGCCCCACAAGGCCCGCTCGCCCCCGGGGGAAGGGAGGCGTAGACTCGCCCCGTGGAACCCCCGGTGGACTGGTCCACGTGGCGGCCCGAGAAGGTGGCCACGCTCCTCTTCGTCTTCCGGGAGGGGGAGGTCCTCCTCATCCACAAGAAGCGGGGCCTGGGGGCGGGGAAGGTGAACGGCCCTGGCGGCCACGTGGAGGATGGGGAGACGCCGCTTGCGGCCGCGGTGCGGGAAGTGGAGGAGGAGCTGGGGATCGTCCCCTTGGCGGTGGAGCCGGCCGGGGAGCTCCGGTTCCAGTTCACGGACGGCCTCGCTCTCCTCGTCCATGTCTTCCGGGCCCGGGGCTGCCGGGGGGAGCCCCGGGAGACGGACGAGGCGGCCCCGTTCTGGGCGCCCCTTGCGGCGATCCCCTTCGATCGGATGTGGGCCGACGACCGGCTCTGGTTCCCTTGGCTCCTCCGCGGGGAGCCCTTCTCTGGGCGGTTTCTGTTCGACGGAGAAAGGCTCCTTTCCGGGGAAGTTGGCCCTAGGGAGAGCGACTCCGGAGCGGGCTGACGGCTGGATGCCGGGAAAACTCGGCGTTCGCCCTTGGGCTTTGCCTTCCCCGGGGGCAGGGGAAGGCTAAGACCGGGCTGCTCCGCTTTGGGCTACGGCGTGCTTGGGGGCGGGCGGGTTTCGGTGACAGGGAGTGCCTCCCGCACCGCGTTCTGTTGGTGACTAAAGGATCGTCCCTGCGATCGGTCCAGCGGGCCAGTTCCTCCCGCCGGGCCCGCTCCCGGAGGTGGGCGTACGCCACCCACAGGGCGAGCACGATCCCGAAGAACACGAGCCATCCTATTCCATGGACCTCCACCTGCGGTGCACCCCCCGACCCTTTCGGGAGGGTTGTGCGCATTATACTGGGGCGGAGGTGGTGGGGATGAGGTTCGTTGTTCTTCTGAGTTTCGGCGCGCTTGGCCTCTCGGCGGTAGCTGCTCCTCTGCTCCGGCCTGTGGCGGTGCTCGAGGTGCCCCATGCCCGAGCCTTGGCCTTCTCCCCCGATGGCTCCTTCCTTGCGGTGGCGGCCGGGGAGGAGGTCGTTCTCTTCTCCCCAGGGAACTGGACTCAGGCGGGTGCGCTTCGGGGCCACACGGGGACGGTGAGCGACCTCGTCTTCCTGCGAAGCGGGGGGCTGGCCACCGCATCGTGGGACGGGACGGTCCGGCTGTGGGATCCGAAGTCCGGCACGGTGATTGGCACGATCCCCGTGAGCCGGGGGGCCTCGGACATCCTCGCCGTGGCGGTGAGCCCCGACGAGAAAGTTGTTGTGGTGGGGTGCGTCGAGGAGAAGACGGGGCTGGGGATGGTGATGTGGTACGAGGTTGCGTCAGGCCGTCTCCTTCGCAGCCGGATCCTGTCCGTGGCCCAGAAGATGGGCGGGGGGAGGGACACCCAGATCTACCGCGTTCGCGCGGTGCGGTTCGATCCTCAAGGGACCCTCCTGGCTGCGGGAAGCGAGGACCGGCTCCTTCGGATGTGGGATAGGATTGGCGACACGGAGATCGTGCCGCCCAAAGAGCACGTCGGGACCGTGTACGCCTTGGCGTTCAGCCCCGATGGGCAGCGCCTGGCGGCCGCCACTTGGGGGGAGGTGGTGATCTGGAACGTGGGGACAGGGGCGAAGGCCGCTGTACTTTCGGGGCACCGGAGTGAGGTCTGGGCGGTGGCCTACTCCCCGGACGGGGCGCTCCTCGCCTCGGGGGCCTACGACGGCTACGTTCGCCTGTGGGACGGGGCGTCCTTCTCTCCCTTCTTCTCCGCTCGGAGCGGGTGGTGACCCCGATCTCGGGGTTTGGGGCGCCGGTGGTCCAGGGGGTCCTGTCCCTCGCCTTCTCCCCCGATGGCCGCTTCCTCGCCGCAGCCGCTTCAAGCGGCCGCGTCCACGTGTGGGAGGTCGGCCCGAGGTAGGGCCTCGGGAGAACCCGCTCGTTCCGCTCTCGCTTTGGGCCAGGGGTGGCTGGCGGAGCCCCACGGGCGTATACTGGCTAGACAACCCACAGCGTTTCGCACGCCCCAACCGCGGGGCCGCCTAGAAACCCTTGAGCTGAGAGTGCGACTTGGCTCACGAAAGCCAAGGAGGCTTTCAGTGAAGTTTGAGGAGTTCCCGTTTCACCCCCGGATTCTCTCCGGGCTCCAATCCGCTCGTTACGTCTCCCCGACCCCGATCCAGGCCCAGGCGATCCCCGAGGTCCTCGCTGGCAGGGACCTCATCGGGGTGGCCCAGACCGGGACCGGGAAGACGGCCGCGTTCGTCCTCCCCATCCTCCAGCGCCTTGCCGAAAGGCCAGGGCCAGGCCTCCGGGCCCTCGTCCTCGCCCCCACCCGGGAGCTGGCTGAGCAGATCCACGGGGTGGTCCAGACCTTGGGCCGGGACCTCGGGGTCCGGAGCGTCGCCCTCTACGGGGGCGTGAGGAAGGGCCCCCAGCGGGCCGCCCTCCGCGGGGGCGTGGAGATCGCCGTCGCCTGCCCGGGCCGGCTCCTCGACCTCCACCGGGAGCGGGCGGTCCGCCTCTCGGCCGTGGAGGTCGTCGTCCTCGACGAGGCGGACCGGATGTGCGACATGGGGTTCCTCCCCGAGGTCCGGCGGATCCTCGCCCTCCTCCCCGCGGGGCGGCAGACCCTGTTCTTCTCGGCGACGATGCCCCCGGAGGTCCGCCGGCTCGCCGCGGGGATCCTCCGCGACCCGGTCACGGTGGAGGTGGACCCCGCCACACCGGCGAAGAACATCGCCCACGCCTTCTACCCCACCACCGAGGGCCGGAAGCGGGACCTCCTCGTCGCCCTCCTCCGCGGCCCGGCCCGGGGGCGGGTCCTCGTCTTCACCCGCACCAAAGCCCGGGCCCAGCTCCTCGCCTCGTTCCTCGTCGAACAGGGGTTCCCGGCCGCGGCGATCGAAGGGGACATGCCCCAAGCGGAACGGCAGGCGGCCCTCGATGGCTTCCGAACCGGCAAGTACGCGGTCCTCGTTGCCACGGACGTCGCCGCCCGGGGGATCGACGTTGCGGACATCACCCACGTGGTCAACTTCGACATGCCGGAAAGCTTGGACGCCTACACCCACCGGGTGGGGCGGACGGGGAGGCTTTCCAAAACTGGGGAAGCGCTGAGCCTGGCCGCGCCCACGGACCGGCTCCCCCGGCGGTGGGTGGAGCGGGCGGTGGGGAAGCCGGTCGAGTCCCGCTTTCTCCCCGGGTTCCCCTACGGTGGTGGCTCGGGGCAGGGGGCCGGGGTACGATCGTCCCAAAGGAGGGCGGATGCAGACCTACGTGCTTCTGAGCCGGCTCACGGATGAGGGCGCCAAGACGATCAAGGAGAAACCGGAGCGGATCCTCGAGGTCAACCGGGAGATCCAGGCCCTGGGGGCGAAGGTGATCCACCAGTACGCGACCTTGGGCCAGTACGACTTCGTCACGATCATCGAGGCCACCGGGCCGATGGCCGTGGCCCGGCTGGCGGTGGAGCTGGGGTCGCGGGGAACGGTGAAGATCGAAACCCTAAGCGCCCTCCCCGTGGACGAGTTCGTGGCCCGGATCCAGCAGAAGTAGCCCAAGGAGGCTTGCGCGGTGCGCCGGGGAGCCCTGCTGCTCCTTCCCCTTGCCTTGGCCGGGGCCGTGGCCCCGGCCGCCACCCTGAGCTGGTCGTGGGAGGTCCGGGGTGCGGGGCCCTGCACGGGAAGCGGATCTTCCCTCCAGTGCCAGCTCCCCGAGGGGGCTCCGGTGGAGCTCGTCCTCACCGTCGCGGTGAGCCCGGCCCAAGGGGTCTCCCTCGCCCCGGTGGCGGTTCCCGCGGGATGGCCGATCGGCCCGGCCGTCTCCGGGGTGGGGAAGGTGCAGGCCCAGTACGCGTTCACCCCCCCGACGGGGACCGCCGGAAGGCAGGTGGAGATCGTCTACCGGGCGTGGGGGGACGGGATCCCTCCGGTCGATCTCCGGCTTTCTCTCGTCATCACCCGCCCCATCGCCCCGTGTACTTCCCCCCAGCCGATCCGGTCCGGCGAGGCCCGGCTCCCCTGGTCTGCCCGGCCGATCGCGTGGTCCGACTTCTGGGCCCCCCCGCCCCCGGACCGGGACCCCGCCGCCGCGGCCGCCATCGCGACCGCCCTCGAGTACCGCCTCACCGCCGGGGTCCACCAGGTGGGGGGGACCTGGCAGGCGCGGGTGGACTCCCTCGAGACGAGCGCGTTCATGGACCGGGACCGGTCGTGGGCCCTCCCCGACGCCCGCACCCCCTCCGCCCTCCGCCACGAGCAGCGGCACTTCGACCTCGCCGAGCTCTACCGGAGGGTGCTGGAGCGGTCGCTCCGGGGGCTTGCCGTCACAGGTTCCACCGCGGAGGCCGCGCTGCAGAACCTGCTCGCTCTAGCGGGGGAGGTGTTTCGGGCGGTGAGTGCCCGCCACAGCGCGGTGCAGAGCCGGTACGATCAGGAGACCGCCCACGGCCGGGACGCCGCCCGCCAGGCGGAGTGGGATGCCCAGATCGCGGCCTGGCTCCAGGAAGGAAGCCCGGCCCTTCCCTAGCTTCCCGCCTTGGTCAGCGCGTCTTCAATGCACCAGCCGGTGTAGCCGGCCTCGAACTCCACCCGCCACCACACGTAGTTCCCCGCCTTCTCCGGCCCGCCCACGATCTTCCCCAGCACCCCAGCCGGGGCCACGTCGCGGTAGTTCACGTGGCTCACCTTGGGGTTCTCCACCCCGGGGCCGGTCCGGACGTTCACCGCCTGGGCTACTTTCACCCGATCGCCGGTCTTGAACTTGTTCGACGCCACTGGCGGGAGGCACACGATCGCCGCCACGGGCTCCTTGGGCCAGGTGGCGAAGGT
>JAOACA010000032.1 GCA_026418075.1 Candidatus Bipolaricaulota bacterium
CACCGGGCCCTCCTCCTCGACCTCGACCGGCTGCGGGCGGAGGGGGAGGACGTCCGGGGGATGCTCGTCTGCCTCGCCGAGCCCCGCCTGGACCCCCGCCGGCGGGGGCCCCCGTGGACGGAGGCCGTCCGCCGGGGGTGCGCCGACCACCGGCTCGCCCTCCTCTCCGCCTACGACCTCTTCAAGGCCGTCCGCCACGTCCTCGGGGGCGGGGACGCCGCCGCGGTGCGGAAGGCCCTTCTTGCTGCCGAAGGGGAGTGGCGGTGGAAGGGCTAGTGCTCGCTCTGGCCTTCCTCTTCATCCCCCTCGCGGCGTGGGGGAGCCCGCGGCTGGCCCGGGGGCTTGGGGCGGGGCAGCACATCCGGCCCGAGGGGCCCTCCACCCACGGGTCCAAGGCCGGGACCCCCACGATGGGCGGGATCGTCCCCCTGGGGCTCGTCGCCCTGGGAACGGTGCTCCTCCTCTTCCTTGGAACGAGGCTTCCGGGTGGGCCGGTGTTCGTCCTCCTGTCCCTGGGGGCCGGGGCGGCGGTGGGGCTTCTCGATGACCTCCGGTCCCAGCGGGGCAGGCGGTCGGTCGGGTTCTTCCCCCACCAGACCCTCCTCCTCCAGCTCCTCCTCGGGGGTCTCCTCGCCCTCGCCGCGGGCTCCCTCCTTAAGGTGCGCCTTGTGGTCCCGTTCTCGTCCCGCGTCCTTGTCGTTCCGGCCTACGCCTGGGTCCCCCTGGCCGTCCTGGGGTTCGTGGGCACCGTGAACGGGGTCAACCTTTCCGACGGTCTGGACGGCCTGGCCGCCGGACTTTTCCTCCTCGCGCTGCTTGGGCTCCTCCCCCTTCTCCGGGGGACCGGGCTCGTTCCGATCTCTCTCCTCGCCCTGGGGGCGGGGCTCGGGTTCCTGTGGGCGAACGCCCACCCGGCTTCGGTGTTCCTCGGGAACGTGGGCGCGATGGGCCTGGGCGGGCTCCTCTTCGGGCTTGCGGTTGCTTCCGGGGGGATTCTGTTTCTCCCCCTCGTCGGGGGGGTGTTCGTCCTCGAGGCCCTGGCCGTGATCCTCCAGGTGGGGAGCTACAAGCTCACCGGGGTGCGGCTCCTCAAGATGGCCCCCCTCCACCACCACCTCGAGGACGTTCCCGTGTCCTGGCCCCACCGGATCCGGAGCCCGAACTGGCCCGAGCCGAAGGTCGTGGTGCGCCTGTGGATCCTCGGGGCAGGGTTCGCCGTCCTGGGCGCCCTGGGCGCAATTCTGTAACCACTGGTCGGGCGTAGCAGTAGCGGCAGCCCCCAGGGCAAGCGCGCGTGTAGCTTCCGATGTCCGCGCTCTCCGTGCAGAGGCACTCCGGGCGCTGGCCCCGGTCCCGGCGGAGGGAGGCCGGCTCCCCCGCTGGGTGAAGCGCGGTGAGCCGCCGGCCGTCGATGCACGGAACGCGGGGGATCCCCGCCTCCTCGAGGACGGGGTCCGCGCACGCGCCAAGCTCCACCCCGTAGACCTCCGCCAGGTCCTTGAGTTCCCGGGCGATCCGGTGCTTCTCCTTGGCGGGGGGCTCCCACCACCGGACCCCGCGCCGGAGGACTTTCCCGTAGAGCGTTGCAAAGCTCGTCCGGACGTCCCGGGCTCCCACCCTCCGGGCGGCGCGGAACACGGCCTCGGCCCACGGGAGGTTGCTCCGGAGGCGCCCCTCCTCCCACCAGTGGACGATCGGGTCAAACCGGAGGACGACCCGCTCCGGCCGCCCGGCGAGCGCAACGAGGCCCGGTAGCTGGCCCAGGGCCTCCTCCGGGGGCGGGACCCCCGGCTCGAGCTCCGTCCCCCCCAGGCCGGTCACCGTGAAGTGGAAAAAGAGCTGGTCGTAGCGGCGGAGGAGGCGGAGGAGAGCGGGGTGGGAGAGAAGCTGGGAGAAGTCCTTCGACCACAGGACGAGGGTGTGGACCTCCTCCGGCCGGAGGGAAACCTGGCGGATCCCCCCGTACGGGAGGCGGACCGCCGCCTCCCCGCGGGCAAGAGCCCGCACGAGCCAGGGGAGGAAGTGGCGGGGGAGGTCCGTGCGGCGGGAGGCGGAGACGACGCGGGTGCCGGGGGTGGGACTTGAACCCACACGGGGGGTGATTACCCCACTGGATCCTGAGTCCAGCGCGTCTGCCAATTCCGCCACCCCGGCCCAGGGGCGATTCTAGGGGGGCCTCGCCCGGGGCACAAGATTTGACGCCGCTCCCGCCCGTCCGGTAGACTGCGTCTTTGGGTGAGGGACATGGCCGAGCTGAAAGACTTCCGGGTGTTCGCCGATCTGAAGCCGGACGACCTGAAGAAGCTTGCCGCGCTCGTGCGCACGATCGACTACGGGGCCGAGGAGCTCCTCTTTATGGAAGGGGCCCCCGCGTTCGGCTTCTACCTCGTCTTCTCCGGGGCGGTCAAGCTCGTCAAGCGCTCCGCCAAGGGCAAATCCCAGATCCTCAAGATCGTCGGCCCGGGGGGCCTCGTGGGGGAGACCACCCTGTTCGACAAGGGCCTCCACAACGCCTACGCCAAAACCCTCATCCCCTCCAAGATCGGGTTCATCGAGCGGGGGGACTTCTTCTACTTCCTCGAGCACTACCCCAAGACCACGTTCCGGTTCTTCGAGCATATGTCCCAGGAGCTCAAGGCGTTCCAGAACAAGCTCGCCGAGCGGTCCTACGCCTCGAGCAAGGAGCGCCTGTCCCGCCTCATCCTCGCCCTTGATCGCCTGAAGCTGGAGCTGTCGCGGGCGGAGCTTGCGGAGATGGCGGGGGTGTCCTCGAAGACCGCGATCCGCACCCTGGGGGAGCTCGAGGCCCGGGGGATCGTGGCCATCGACAACCGCCGGATCTCCGTCCTCAAGGAGGACTACCTCAAGCGCCTGATCGAGCCCTACGCCGTTCCCACCGACGAGGCCGTGATCATCTGATCGGCTTGGCCCCTCGGGAGGGACCCGTGTCCTTGGCCCGCTCCCCCCTCCGGGCGATAGTCGGGCGATGGTGCGGCAGAGGTTGACGACGGGCCGGCGGGTGGGGCTGGCCCTTGGACTCCTGGGGGTGGCGGGGATCGTCCTGTGGGGGACGGCGCTCCCGGCGGGGTGGTCGGCGGCCCTGGGGGCCGAGCCGGCAGTCCTCGCCGGGGTGCTCGGCTTGGCCGTCCTCCTCTCCTCCTTCTTTTTGGGGTGGGCCGGGGCCGGGGCGGCGTGGGCCGGAGCGTGTCTTCTCACCCTCCCCCTGTGGGTGGTCCCGGAGCTCTTCGTTGGCCGGCCGTGGGTGGGGGTGGTCCCGGTCCTGTTCCTTGGGGTGGCCGTCCTAGGCCGGGGGCTGGGGTACCTGTGGGACCAGCGGACCGAGCACCGGGAGACCCGGGAACGGGTCGAGGACTGCTACGGCCGCGACGTGTTCGAGAACTCCCTCAACATCATCCACGTGGTGAGCAACCGGGGCAACGTCAGCCGCCGCAACCGGCGATCGAAGGAGCTCCTGGGGTGGCCGGACCGCCAGTCGCTGCAGATCTCGGCCTACGTCCACCCCGAGGACACCGACCACTTCAAGGACCTCCTCAAGGTCCTGTTCGAGCGGGGGGAGATCCGGGGGGAGCGGATCCGGTTCCGCTCGGAGGGGGGGCGGGTCGTGCCCGTGGAGATCCAGGGCCGGCGGGTCACGGGTACGGTGGCCGTGCTCGAGGCCCAGGACCGGTCCGAGGTCCAGGCCCTCGAACAGAAGCTCCGGGAGCAGGAAGCGCGCTACCGGTTCCTCATCGAGGACGGGATCGACACCCTGGACCTGGGGGTCATCCTCTGGGACGAACGGAAGCGGGTCCTGTGGGCCAACCGGGCTGTGGAGGGCTTCTTCGGTGTTGATCGGGACGGTCTCATCGGTCTTCCCGCGGACCGGGTGTGGGGTCGGATCGCCGCGGTCCTCGACAACGCCGAGGAGTACGTGACCGTGGTCCGGGAGGCCTACACCGGGGCGACGGGGGTGGAGCCGTTGGTGATCCGCGTCCGGCCCGGAGGGAGGATTCCCGAGCGGGTCATTCAGTACCGCTCGATCCTCATCGACACCGACCGCTACCGGGGCGGGCGGATCGACTACTACGCCGATATCACCGAGCTCAAGAGGCTGGAGGAGGCCCTGCGCCAGGAGAAGGCCCACCTCGACCAGGTGAACCAGAACCTGAAGAACTTCAGCAACATCGTGTCCCACGACCTCCGGAGCCCGGCCCGGACCGCCATGCGCTACCTCAAGGACATCCTCGACCGGCACACGAACGGGGAACTTCCCCCCGAGGTCCGGGCCGACCTGGAGAAGGCCCACGCCCGGCTTCAGCGGATCGACCAGCTCATCATCGACCTCACGAAGTTCTCCCAGACCCGGGTCGATCCCCGTTCCTACGAAGAGGTGGAGGTGGGGAAGATTGTCCAGGAGGTGCTGGAGGACCTGGGGGACCGGCTCGTGGGGGTGAGCGTGACGGTGGCCCCTGACCTCCCCCGGGTGTGGGCGGTTCCCTCCCTCCTCCGCGACGTGTTTCAGAACCTCATCCACAACGCGGTGAAGTTCAACGACAAGGCCCTTCCGACCGTGGAGGTGGGATGGCGGCGGCACCGCGGGGATACCTACCTCTTCTACGTCCGGGACAATGGTCCTGGCATCGAGGCCGAGTACCTGGAGATCATCTTCAAGATCTTCGAGAAGTTGGATGCCAAAACCGAAGGCACGGGCGCTGGCCTGGCGATCTGCCGCCGGATCGTGGAAGAGCACGGGGGGCGGATCTGGGCGGAGAGCGAGGTGGGGGTGGGGACGACGATCAACTTCACCCTCCCCCGCGTGCCGGTGAACAAAGGGGTGGAGAGCAATGCCCGTTGAGCGACGCATGGTGGTGCTGGTGGTGGAAGACGAGGAGTCCCACTACGAGCTCATTGAGCGGTCCGTTCGCAGCTTGGAGAAGGCCGACACCCGCTACGACCTCCACTGGGTCCAAGACGGGGCCGAGGCGTTGGACTTCCTGTTCCGCAAGGGCAAGCACAAGGATGCCCCCCGCCCGAACCTCATCCTCCTCGACCTCAACCTCCCCAAGGTGAAGGGGCAAACCGTCCTGGAGCGGCTCAAGACCGACGAGAAGCTCCGCAAGATCCCGGTGGTTGTCCTCACCGTCTCCACCAGCGATGAGGACATGGCCCGGGCCTACGATTCCGGGGCGGCGGGGTTCCTCAACAAGCCCGCGAGCCGCGACGAGTTCGAGAAGCTTCTCAACACGGTCTGGGACTACTGGCGGATTGTCCGGGTCCCGGACTAGGGTCCCTCCCGGCGGGCCCAGGCGGCCCCTCCCCCGGTGCCCCCTGTCCTTGGCCGTTTCCATCCTGGGGGTAGGGTAGGGGCGGAGGCACGGCCGCCGGCCTAGGCGTGGTGCCGGCCCCGAGGGGGTTCCGACCCCAACACGGCTGCCGTTCGAATCGGCACGGCCGCGGTCGAGAGCCGCTTCCTGGCCTCCTGTTCCTCGCCTCGGGGAGGGACTCCGGTCCCTCCCCCCCCTCTTTGCGAACCCCGTTCGTTGTCCCCTCTCCCCAGTCAAGCTAGAATGGCCCTACCGGGCCGAGGGCCCGGAATCTGTGGACTAAGGGGGGATACGCGGTGCGTAAGTGGCTAGGGTTGGCGCTGGTGGTGGCGCTCGTGGCCGCGCCGGCGGCCGCGCAGGCGCTCAAGGGCAAGGTGGCGGTGGTCCTCGACGTCGGGGGACGGGGCGATCTCTCGTTCAACGACATGGGGTTCAAGGGGACCGACAAGGCGGCCAAGGACTTCAAGCTGACCATGGTCGAGGTCCAGAATGCGACCGCCGCGGACTACCTCCCCAACCTCCGGAACCTCGCCCGGAGCCGGGAGTACGACCTCATCATCTGCGTGGGGTTCCTCCTTGGGGATGCGCTGGAGCAGACCGCCCGGGAGTTCCCGACCCAGAAGTTCGCGATCATCGACTCGGTCGTGGATGCCCCGAACGTGATGAGCATCGTGTTCCGGGAGAACGAGATGTCGGCCTTGATCGGGGCTCTGGCGGCGATGGCCGCGGCTCACCACGGGTATCCCAAGGCCGGGGTCGTCCTCGGGATCGAGATCCCCGTCCTCTACCACTTCGAGGCCGGGTTCCGGTTCGGGATGGACTGGGGGAACAAGAAGTACACCGCGGTGACGGGGAAGCCGGCCAACGTCGGGCTCCTGTACACGTACACCGGATCCTTCTCCGACATCGCCCTGGGGAAGGCGGCCACCGAGGCCATGCTCGCCCAGGGGGCGGTCGGGGTGTACAACGTGGCCGGGCCGCTTGGAATCGGGGACCTCGAGGCGATCACCGAGTACCACCGCAACAAGGGCACCCGCTCCGGGCCTCCGTACTACTTCGGCGTGGACGCGAACCAGGACTGGATGGGCAAGGGCATGCACGGCCTGGCGAGCGGGATGAAGCGGGTGGACGTCGGCTGCTACATGGCCGTGGAGGCGGTGGTCAAGGGGACGTTCAAGGGCGGCGTGGTGAGCCTGGGGCTCAAGGAGAAGGGCGTCGGGATCAGCCGCTACGAGGACCTCTTGGAGTTCATCGAGTTCGGGGTGAGCGCCGGGGCCCTCAAGCCCGAGGACATCGCCGAGACGATCCTCAACTGGCAAGCGAACCGAAAGACCCTTCCGGATTGGATCTGGGCGGCGATCGACGAGCTTGAGGCCGGGATCCTCGCCGGGACGATCAAGGTCCCGACCGCGGACAGCCTGGTGGAGATGCAGGCGATCCGCGCCCGGTACACCCTGGGCGCTCCGTAGTCTTTAGCCCGTGAAAACCCAAGGGGAGAGGGCCTTGGCAGCCCTCTCCCCTTTTTCCCTCTGGAACGCCCCATGATCTCGGCCGGTGCTCGCGAACGCAAGCGTGACGGGTACTTCCTCCGCGCGGAGGGGATCACCAAGGTCTACGCGGACGGGACCGTTGCCGTCCGGGACGTGACCCTCGAGCTTCGCCCCGGGGAGATCGTGGGGCTCCTTGGAGAAAACGGGGCGGGGAAGACGACGCTCACGAAGATCCTGTCCGGACTTCTCCCCCCCACCCGGGGGCGGGTGGTTTCTCCTCGGGGGCCGGTCCGGTTTGGAAGCCCGCGGGAGGCCCTCGACTTCGGGATCGGGATGGTCCACCAGCACTTTGCCCTCGTGGGGACGTTCACCGCGGTGGAAAACGTAGCCCTGTCCCACGAGCGGCCGCTTGCCCCCCTCGCCCTGGCCGCCACGAGGGCCGGGCTGGAGCGGCTGATGGCCGAAAGCGGGTTGAAAGTCCCCCTCGATGTTCCTGTGGAGAAGCTCGCGGTGGGGGAGCAGCAGCGGGTGGAGATCCTCAAGGTCCTCTCCCGGGAAGTGGAGCTCCTCATCCTCGACGAGCCGACGAGCGTCCTCACCCCCCTGGAGGTGGACGAGCTCTTCGCCTTCCTGCGCCGGCTGCGGGGGGAGGGCAAGTCCATCGTCCTCATCACCCACAAGCTCCGGGAGGTGGGGGCGATCACGGACCGGGTGGTGGTCCTCCGGAAGGGGGCCCTGGTGGGGGACGTGCGGACGGCGGACGTGACGAAGGAGGAGCTCGCTCAGCTCATGGTGGGGAGGGCGGTGGGGACCCGGGCGGCGCGGGCGGTGGAGCTCTCCACGGAGGAGATCCCTGCCCACGCGGCCCACGGGGCGGCCGCGGCCCGGGGCCCGGGGGTCCTCCACGTGGAGGGCCTCACCGTCCCCGGAGACACCAAGCCCGTGGCCGTCCACGACCTCTCCTTTGACGTCTACGCTGGAGAGATCTTCGGGATCGCGGGCGTCGAAGGGAACGGACAGTCCGAGCTCGTGGAGGCCCTGACCGGGCTCCGCCCGGCCCTCAAGGGGACGGCGACGATCCACGGCCGGAACATCCTCGGTCTTGACCCCCGCCAGATCTACCGCCTCGGCGTGGCCCACATTCCCGAGGACCGCTGGCGGCTGGGGCTTGTGCTCCCGTTCACCTTGGCCGAGAACGCGATCCTCGGGGTCCACCGCTGGCCCCAGTTCCGGGGGCCCTTCTCGGTCCTCCGGTGGGGGAAGATCCACGCCCACGTGCGGTCCCTCATCGAGCGGTTCGAGATCCAGGCCACGGGGCCGGGGGCCCCGGCGCGGAGCCTGTCGGGAGGGAACCAGCAGAAGCTCATCGTGGGGAGGGAGCTCGCCAAAGACCCCGCGATCGTGATCGCTTCCCAGCCCACCCGGGGCCTGGATGTGGGCGCGGCCCAGTACATCCGGGACATCCTTGTGGAGATGCGGGACCGGGGGCGGGCGATTCTCCTTGTGTCGGCGGACCTCGATGAGGTCCTTGCCCTGTCCGATCGGGTGGCGATCATGTACGAGGGGCGGTTCATGGGGGTGGCCCGACCGGAGGAGCTGTCGCGGGAGCGGATTGGGATGCTCATGGGGGGTGTCCGGGGATGAGGGAGGGGCGGCTTCTGCGGGGGGTGCACCGGACCCATACCGGGGTCCACCCGGCCCTGGAGTCCGTGCTCGCGGCGATCCTCGGGCTCCTGGTGGGGGCGGTGATCATGCTCCTGTGGGGCTACGACCCCTGGCAGGCGTACTGGGCCCTCCTCAAGGGGGCGTTTGGTGGGTTTGGGTACGAGATCCCCACCTCGGTGGCCCGAGGGGTCCCCCTCATCCTCACCGCGCTCACGTTCTCGATCTGCCTCCGGGCGGGGATGTTCAACATCGGGGCCGAGGGGCAGATGTACGTGGGGGCGGCGGCGGCGGTGACCGTGGCCTACCTCCGGCTCCCCTACCCCTGGCACCTCCTCGTGGGGGTGCTGTTGGCTGCGGCCGCGGGGGCGATCTGGAGCCTGGGGCCGGCCCTCCTCAAGCTCACCCGGGGGGTGAGCGAGGTCATCTCCACGATCATGTTCAACTGGATCAGCCGCTTCCTCGTCTTCTACCTTGTGGCCTACGTCCTCGTCGACCCCCGGCAGGCCCAGCGGACGGTGCGGATCCCGTTTTCGGCCCGGTTCCCGATCCTCGTCCCCGGGACGGACCTCTCGGCGGCGGTGTACATGGCGCTGGGGTTTGCCCTGCTTGTGTACTTCCTCCTTTGGCACACCGCGGTGGGCTACGAGGTCCGGGCGGCGGGTCTCAACCCCACCGCGGCCCGCTACGGGGGGATCTCCATCCGGCGGACGGTCCTCCTCAGCTTTGCCCTGGGCGGGGTCGCGGCGGGGCTGGCGGGCGCGGCGACGACGATGGGCCTTCCCCCGACCTACGCCATCATCAGCGGGCTTCCCGACCTCATGAACCTGGGGTTTGACGGGATGGCGGTGGCGATGGTGGGCCGGAACCACCCGATAGGGATCCTGTTTGCCGCCCTGTTCTTCGGCGGCCTCAACGCCGGGGGGCGGGTGATGCAGTTCTACGGCGAGAACCCCGTCCCCTTGGAGATGGTGCGGGTGGTGATGGGGACGATTGTGTTGGCGATGGCGATTCCGGAGCTCGTGAGGATCTTCCCGGCCCTGGTCCGGGCCGGGCGGGCCCTCGTGCGCCGGGCGGGGCCGGCCCAAGGGGAGGAGGCATGACCTGGGAGTCCCTTCTCGATCTCTTGCGGATCACCCTCCACGCGATGGTCCCCATCACCCTCACCGCGGTGGGGGAGATCGTGGGGGAGACGGCGGGGCTGTTCAACATTGGGCTCGAGGGGATCCTCCTCATGGGGGCGTTCGTGGGGGCGCTGGGGGCGCGGGTCGGGGGGCCGCTGGTGGGGTTGCTGGCTGGGATCGGGCTTGGGGTGGCGGTGAGCGTGGTGTTCGGGATCCTGGCCACCTACGCCAAGGGGACCCAGATGATCGCCGGAATCGGGATCAACCTGTTTGCCCTGGGGTTTGTGGCGTTTGGGCTGATTCAGCTTGGGGCCCCGGGGTTCCACGCCGTCCAGCCTAGGGACCAGCTTCCCAAGCTCAGTACCCCGATGGGGGCCCTGTCCCCCCTCATCTTCGTCGCCCTCCTCATGCCGTTCCTCATCCACCTCTTCCTCCAGCGGACCCGGGCCGGGCTGATCCTCAAGGCGGTGGGGGAGAACCCCGAGGCGGCGGACGTGGCGGGAATCAACGTGAACCTCACGCGGCTCCTGGCCACCACGTTCGGGGGGGCGTTGGCGGGCCTGGCCGGGGCGTACATGTCCGTGGCCTGGTTTGGGTCCGTGACGAAGGAGCTCTCCGCCGGGCGGGGGTTCATCGCCCTCGCCACGGTCGTCTTCTCCGGCCTGAACCCTCTCCTCGCCCTCGCCGGAGGGTTCATCTTCGGGTTCTTCCAGAGCCTGGCCACGTGGATCAAGACCCTGCCCACGAAGACGATCCCCTGGCAGTTCGTGGACATGCTCCCCTACATCGTGACCCTGCTCGTGGTGTCGGGGGTCGTGGGGCGGGTCCGGTTCCCCAAGGCCCTCGGGGTCCCCTACAAGCGGGAGTGAAGCGCCCCGTCGTCGCCGTCCTGGGTGACCTCAACCTGGACATCTTCTTTCCCGTTTGTGAGGTTCCCCCACCCGGGGGCGAGGTCCACGGGGAGGCGTCCCTCTCCCCCGGAGGCTCGGCGGCCCTCACCGCCCGGTGGCTTTCCGCCCTCGGGTGCGAGGTCCGGCTCGCCGCCGCGGTGGGGGACGACGCCCTGGGGGATTGGCTCGTCGGGGCTCTGGTCCGGGACGGCGTGCCCACCCGGTGGGTCCAGCGCGTGCGGGGGCAGGCCACGGGGCTGTGCCTGGC
>JAOACA010000033.1 GCA_026418075.1 Candidatus Bipolaricaulota bacterium
GGCCTCGGCGAGCTCAAACAGGGCGTCGTACTCCTCGGGACTGAGGTCGGAGGCGTTGATGATCGAGCGACCCTGAAGCGCCCTCTCGGCACGCATGCCGAGGCCCTATCCTAGCCCATCCGGGGGGCGCCGGCAAGCCCGGGGCTATCAGTGCATCGTCTGCATGTCGAGGAGCCCGCGGCGGTGGGCGAGCCCCTCGGCCAAGCGGAAGACGAGGACCGAGGCGAAGGCGAGTCCCGCGGTGGAGAGCCCGAGGATCAGGAGCACCGTCCCCGTGGGGAGAGCGCCCAAGGTCGCGTTCCCCCCGTCCCCGAGGAGGGCCCGCCGCAGGGCCTCAAGCCAGTAGGTCGTGGGGAGGGCCTTCCCCAGGGCCTGAAGCGGAGGTGGAAGGACGTCCAAGGGGAACACGACCCCCGACAGGAGGTACAGGGCCCCGGCCACGGCCTGCCCGAGGAAATAGTTGTGCCGGGCGGTGAGGAGCGTCGCCCCCCCGAGGAGAAGCCCAAGGAACGCAAGCGAGAGGAGCCCCAAGACGAGCGCCCCGGCGAGGAGGGCCCCGTGCACCCCTCCAGGGGGGATTTCGATTCCCAGGATCCCAACTCCAACGAGGAGGGTGATCCCGGTGGACAGGGTGGCGACCCCGGTCTGGGCCGCCCCCCGGCCGAGGAGGTAGGCAGGGACGCTCACCGGCGCAACGTAGAGGTACTTCAACGTCCCGTAGTGCTCCCGATCGTCGATCACCGCCCAGCTCACCCCCATCAGGACCGCCCCGACGTAGATGTAGAACGCGTTTCCCACGAACACGTACGGGAAGAGGGGGTTCGCGAGGCCCCCCCGGGCGACGACCACGTACATGAAGACGAGGATCAGGGCCCCGGCCACGGGCTTCACGACGGAGTAGACCGCAAACAGGAACGGGTCCGTCCAGTTCGATTCGATCTGCCACCCCAGCCACGCCGCCACCCACAGGCTCCGCCCCGCCTCCTCCACCCGAGCCCGCGCTTCCTTCCAGGTCATCGCGCCCTCACTGCCCGCGCAGGGTGAGGCGCCCCTCCCGGCGGGCGAGGTCCTCGAAGAACCGGAGCGCCCGGTGGGCGAGGACCAGGAACGCGACCCCGAGCCCGGCCAGCGCCCCAAGCTCCACCCCCACGGGGAGGAACTTGAGCCCCTCCATCATCCGGGGGTAGAGGAGCTGCCGCATCGCGTCCAAGCCCAGGGTGATCGGGACAAGGGAGGCCCCAAGGGCGACGAAGAACCCAAGCGCCCGCACCGGGAAGTAAAACCCCGACAGGAGAAACACCGGCTCCTGGAGGAGGTTCGCCAGGTGCCACGCCTCCCGCCCCCAGAGGAGGAACAGGGACGCAAGGAGCATCCCCAGCCCGTAGAGGGCGATCAGGGTGAGGAGGAACACCCCCACGAGGGCGGGGACGCTCGTCGGGGCGAGGGGGACGCGGAAGAGGAGGGTCCCGAGGAGGAGGACCCCGACCGCGCGGAGGGTGGTGGCGGCGATCCCCCCGAGGGCCATCCCGAGGAGGATCGCCATCCGCGAGGTGGGGGCGATGAGATAAAGCTCCAGGTTCCCCGTCTCCTTCTCCCAGTAGAGCTGGCTCGCCATGCTCCACAGGATGTTCATCCAGTACGCGGTCATCGCCCCTCCAAGGACGACGAACCCCGTGAACTCCCGGGGCGCGCCGATCGCCCGGTAGATGAAGACGTAGGCCGAAACTTGAAGGAGGGGGAGGAGGACGTCGAACAGGATCCAGCTCTTCTCTCGGCTCATCCCGATCACGCGCGGGTAGGCCCGGCCCCAGGCGGTGCGGAGGAACGTCCCCACCTCAGCGCGAAGCGGCATCGGCTTCCCCTTCGCTCAAGGCCCGTCCGACGAGGCGGAGGAACACGTCCTCCAGGGTCGGCTCCCGCTTCTCCAGGGACAGAAGCCGCGCCCCCGCCCCCTGGAGCGCCGCGAGGACGGGGACGAGGGCCCCTTCGTCGGCGAGGATCAGGCTCAGTTCCGTGGGCCCATCGCGAGCCTCGGCCGTGAACCGCACCACCCCGTGGGCGTTTGCGAGGAGCGCCCCGAGGTCGCCCTCCCCGTCCACCGTGAGGCGGAACACGGCCTCGCCCTGGAGGCCCCGCTTGAGGGCGGCCGGCGCGTCGCAAGCGAGGACCCGTCCCCGGTCGATGATCGCCACCCGGTCGCAGAGCTCGTCCGCCTCGTGCATGTAGTGGGTGGTGAGGAGGATCGTCCGGTCGGGGTGCTCGTCCAGCCACTCCCGGATGTAGGTGCGGAGGGCCCGGGCCGTCCCGACGTCGAGGCCGATCGTCGGCTCGTCGAGGAACAGAACCTCCGGCTCGGTGAGGAACCCCCGGGCGAAGTTCATCTTTTGGCGCATCCCGCTCGAGAGGTGGTACACCTTCGTCCGCGCCCGGTCGGCGAGGCCGACGATCGCAAGGAGCTCCCGGATCCGGCGCCGGGCCTCCCGGCCCGGGATCCCGTAGAACTGGGCGAACATCCACAGGTTCTCCTCCACGGTGAGGAGGCCGTAACCGGAGGACTCGCCCCCGGAGACCATCCCGATGCGGCGCCGGACCTCCCAGGGGTTTTGGGCGACGTCGATCCCCAGCACGCGGGCCGTCCCCGAGGTGGGGGAGAGGAGGGTGGCGAGGATCTTGATGAGGGTGGTTTTCCCGGCCCCGTTTGGGCCCAGGACCCCGAAGAGTTCGCCGCGCCGGACGGTGAGGGTCACCCGGTCCAGGGCCACAATCTCCCGGGACTGTCCCCTCGCCTCGCGGCGCTTGACCCGGAACACCCGGGTCAGGTCCTGGGTTTCGATCGAAAAACCTTGAAGGGCCATGGATTTCCCCTCAAGCATATCCGAACCACGAAGGAGACCTCGACGGACCACGGCTTCGGGGCGGCCGATGAACAAGGCCCCCGGTCCATGGAGGGCCGGGGTCCCGAGGTTTCTCCAGGAGGCTACGGCCTGAGGATCCCTCCGAGGTGGAAGGCGGCCAGGGCCAGGACCACCGTCAGAAGCCTCGCCGTCCGTTGCCTCATCGTCCCACCTCCGGCGCCCATTCTAGGCCGTGCGCCTGCTCCAGAGAAGCGGGGCCTTGTCCTTGGGGCTAGGATCGGGGCGATGCGGGTGGTCGGGGTTGCGGGGCCGTCCGGGGCGGGAAAGTCGACCCTCGCCCGCCTTCTGGCCCGAAGGCCAGGGTTTGCCCACCTCGATTGCGACGCCCTCGCCTGGGCGGCCTACGCCCCCGGGGGGCCGGCCTACGCCGCCCTCGTCGCCCGGTTCGGGAAGGGGATCCTCGCCCCGGACGGAACCGTGGACCGGGGGCGCTTGGCCCAAGCGGCCCTCGCCTCCCCGGAGGGCAAGGCCGACCTCGAGGCGATCGTCCACCCCGTCGTGGTGGACGGGATCCGCCGGGCGATCGAGGAGCACCGGGCGGCCGGGACGGGGGTCCTCCTCGTCGAGGGGGCCCTCCTCCTCGCCTCCCCCCACGTCGACCGCGCGCTCTTCGACCTCGTCCTGTGGGTGGAGGTTCCCGAGGAGGAGCGGCGGAGGCGGCTTCTCGGCGCCGGGCTCGCTCCGGAGGCGGTCGAGCGGCGGCTTCAACTGCAGCGGGGGCTCCAGCCCCCGGCCGATCCCCGGGTCCGGGTGCTCCACGGGAGCGGCGCCCCAGCGGCGGTGGCCGAGCGGGCCGCGGCCCTACTGAAGGAGGTGTTCGGCGGGCTCCCCTGAGGAGAGGACGAGTTCGAGGTCCGAGCACGGCACGGGGCCATCGGCGGTGAGCTGGAACCGCTCGTGGCCTTTCCCGGCAAGGAGGACGACGTCGCCCCGCCCAGCCACCTCCAGGGCCCACCGGACCGCCCGCGCCCGATCAAGCTCGATCCGGTACTCGCCCCCCATCGCCCGCACCCCCCGGGCCACGGCCTCGGCGATCGCCCGGGGGTCCTCCCCTTTGGGGTTGTCGGAGGTGATGAGGGCGAGGTCGGCGAACCTGCCCACGGCCATCCCCATGAGGGGGCGTTTCCCCGCGTCCGCCTCGCCGCTTGCCCCAAACACGACGAGGAGCCGCCGGGCCGAGGGGCGCAGCGCGGCCAGGACCTCGGCCAGGGCCTCGGGGTTGTGGGCGTAGTCCACCACCGCCGTGGCCCCGGTGCTCAGCCGGAACCGCACCAGCCGCCCCTCGGGGAGGGACGCCTCCCCCAGACGGGAGGCGATGTCCGAGAGCTTCTCCCCCAGGGCCCAGGCCGTGGCCGCGGCGGCCAGGGCGTTGACCACGTTGAACCGCCCGGGAAACGGGAGCCGCACCTCCTCCGCCCCGTTCGGGGTTTCCAGGACAAACGCGGACCCCGTGGGGAAGAGGCGGAGGCAGCGGGCCCGGACGTCCCCCCGCTCGATCCCGTACCGGACCTTCTCCCCTGGGCAGGCGGCGAGGAACTGCCCCGCGTGGCGGTCCTCGGCGTTCACCACCCCCACCCCTTCCGGGGGGAGCATCCGGAACAGCCGGAGCTTCGCCCCGAGGTACGCCGCCATCGACCCGTGGAAGTCGAGGTGGTCCCGCCCCAGCCCGGTGAACACCGCGGCCCGGAGGTGGACCCCGAGGACCCGCCGCTGGGCAAGCCCAATCGAGGACGCCTCGAACGCAAACGCCCGCTTCCCGGAGGCGAGGGCCTCGGCCGCGATCCGCTGGAGGTCGGGAGCCTCAGGCGTGGTCACGCACGATAGGCCCTCCCGTTCCACCCGAACCGTGGTGAGGGTCTCACAGCCAGGAAGGAGCTGCCCGAGGAGGTGGACGACCGTGGTCTTCCCGTTGGTCCCCGTGACCCCGATCGTGGGGATCCGCCGGGTGGGGTGGTCGTAGAACGCCGCGGCGGCCCAGGCGAGGACGGCCCGCGCGTCGGGAACGCGCACGTAGGGGACAGGGAGTGGGGGGAGGAGCTTCTCCCCCACCACGGCCGCCGCCCCCCGGGCGATCGCGTCGGGGATGAAGCGGTGGCCGTCCGTCTTCGTCCCCGGGAGGGCGAAGAAGAGGTCCCCGGGGCGAACCCGCCGGGAGTCCCACGCCAGGCCCCCGATGGGGAGGTCCCCCGTTCCGGGAGGGACGTACGGAAGGGGCACCACGGATCCCAGCTTGGGCATGGGGGGATCCTAGCTGGGCCCCAGGGGCGGCGAGGGGACAGGGGCGAACTGGGAAGGGGCCCTGTGGCCTAGGTGTACTTGTCGGCGACGACGGTGGCGGCGTAGGCCTCGGGCTTCGTGCGCACCGCGTACCCCACCCCGAGGATCATCCCCACCACTTCTTCCACGAGGTCCCGCGTCCGGCCGTTGCGGCCCACGTCGACGTGGATCTCCAGCTGGAACCCACCCACCCCGCGGTCCTTGAGGGCCCCGATGAGCTCCTCGGCCGTCTCGTAGGACAGCCACGCCTCGCGGTAGATCCGCTCCCGGAGGCTCACCGGCCGCGCGTCCCGCACCCGCCGCCAGAAGTACCGGCCCCCCTTCCCCACCCGGTGGACCACAATCGCCGACACGTACTCCACCTCGCCGGCGTAGCTTTGGGAATCGGTGCCCACCACGAGCTGGTAGGCGTCCTCGGGGGCGGCGGCCATCATCGCCAGGATCTCGTCGATCACTTCGGAAAAGGAAAGCCGGCCGAGGGTAGGACTGTGGTAGGACGAACCGTCATCCATAGCGAACCGATCTTAATCGGAAGGGGAAGGTTCCTCAAGGAGGGGCAAGGAGAACGTGAACACGGCCCCGCGGTCGTTCTCGACCCAGATCCGCCCGCCATGGGCCTGGACCAGCTCCCGGGCGATGGCCAGCCCCAGGCCCGTCCCCTCCCCGGACCGGGACTTGTCCCCCCGGTAGAACCGCTCGAACACGTGGGGGAGGTCCTCGGGGGCGACGCCCGGACCCTGGTCCCGGACGGCCACGTGGGCCTCGGCCCCGACGCGGGAGACGGCCACGGTGATCGTCCCGCCGGGGGGGGAGTAGCGGAGGGCGTTGTCCAGGAGGTTCCCCAGGACCTGGCGGATCCGGCGGGGGTCGACCCGCGCCCGAATCCCCGGCTCGGCCCGGACTTCGATCGTCACCCCGTCCTCGGCTGCGGTGGGGCGGAGGCCCTCCGCCACCGCCTGGGCCAGTTCCCCAAGGTCGGTGGGCTCGGGGACGAGGGGGAGGTGCCCCGACTCAGCCAGGGTCAGGGTCCGCAGGTCCTCGACAAGCTCCGCGAGGTGGAGGGTTTGATCGTACACCGGGGCGAGGGCCTCTGGGGTGAGGGGAAACACCCCGTCGATCATCCCCTCGAGGTTCCCCCGGACCACGGCAAGGGGGGTGCGGAGCTCGTGGGCCACGTCGGCAAGAAGGGTGCGGCGGGCGTTCTCCGAGTTCTCCAGCGCCGCGGCCATCCGGTTGAACGCCTGGGCGAGGCGACCGATCTCGTCCCGGGTCCGGACGGCCACCCGGTGGGCGAGATCCCCGGAGGCGAGGCGGCTTGTGGCGTGGATCAGCCGTGCGAGGGGGCGGGAGAGCTGGGCGACGAGGAGGAGGGCGAGCACCGCCGCCGCGAGGAGGGCCATCCCGCCCGCCACGAGCGCCGCCCGCTGGATCGAGCGGAGGAAGTCCCGCTCGAGGGGGGTGAACGCGGCGATGTCCAGGGGCACCACCGTCCCCACCCGAACCCCGTTCACCACAATGGGGATCCCGTAGCGGTCCGCGATCTCCCGGTACCGGGGATCGTCGGCAAGGCACTGCCCCACCATCCCCTCGTTGGCGCACCCGACCACCCGGTACTCGGGGTCGAGCACGGTGAACTGACCAAACGCCGGCCGCTGGTAGATCACCGTCCGCTCCCGCACGATGACCGCGGTGGTGGCAAAAAGGGACCGGAGGTGCTCCCACCCCCCGGTGGACTCCCAGATCTGGGCCAGCGCGGCGGCGAACTCCTGGCCGGCCAGCTGGAGGTTCTGCTCCCGGAACGCATCGAACCGCTCCCGCACCGCCCGGGTGGTGAGGAAGTACCCCCCGCCCACGGCGAGAAGCGCCACCACCGCAAACGCGCTGAGGAGCTTCCAGCGGAACGACACCGCCTACCCCCCCTCGGCGGGCCGGAACTTGTACCCCACCCCGTGGACGGTGAGGATGTAGGTCGGGTTCTCCGGATCGGGCTCGATCTTGTGGCGGAGGTTCTTCACGTGGGAGTCCACCGTCCGGGGAAGGGTGGCGTAGGTCCGCTCCTGGAGGGCCTCGAGGAGCTCGCGGCGGGTGAACACCCGCCCCGGGTGGCGGGCGAGGAACGCCAGGAGGTCGAACTCGGTGGGGGTGAGCTCAAGAAGCGTGCCCCTCAGCCGGGCCTCCCGGGCAGCGAGGTCCACGGTGAGGTCCCCGGCCCGGACCACCTCCGGGGCGGTCCCGCCCTCGGTCCGCCGCAGCACCGCCCGCACCCGGGCCGCGAGCTCCCGGAGGCTGAACGGCTTCGTGACGTAGTCGTCGGCCCCCATCTCCAGGCCCGCGACCCGGTCCGCCTCCTCGCTCCGGGCAGTGAGCATGATGATCGGCGTCGCCCCCTCCTGCCGGATCCGCCGCGCTACCTCCAACCCGTGCATCCCGGGAAGCATGAGGTCGAGGATCACGAGGTCGGGGCGGAGGGAGCGGAAGGTGGCCCAGCCGTCTTCCCCGGAGAAGGCGACCTCGACCCGGTACCCCTCCCGGATGAGGTAGCTCTGCACCATTCGGGCGATTTCCCGCTCGTCTTCGACGACTAGGATCGTCTTCATGTCCATGGTTAGCCTACTGAAAAAGGGGAGAGGGGGCGAGGGGTGGGCCTCGCCCCTCTCGGGTCAGGGGGAGGATGAGGGTGGTTGGGCTCTCGTGTCCTTACCCACGGCCGATCGTCCACCCCCACGGTCGAGGCCCGGTGCAGGGGTTGTGGAGGTCCTGCGGAGGCCGCTACCATCCCCCGCCATGCCCCGGGACCTTGCGGAGTTTCTCCACCCCCGTTCGATTGCCGTGGTGGGGGCATCGGGCTCCCCGAAGAAGATCGGGGGGGTGCTGTTTGCCAACGTGGCCACCTTTCCCGGGCCCGTGTACGCGGTGAACCCCGGGCACCGGGAGCTCCTCGGCCGCCCCTGCGTTCCCACCGTCGACGACCTCCCCGAACCCGTCTCATTGGCCGTGATCATCGTCCCCCCACCCGACGCCCTGGAGGCCCTCCGGGCCTGCGGGAGGAAGGGGATCCGGAACGCCGTCGTCATCACCGCGGGGTTCCGGGAGGTGGGGGGGGAGGGCGCAGACCGGGAGCGGGAACTTGTTCGGATCGCACAGGACTACGGGCTGAACGTCCTGGGGCCGAACGCGTTTGGGCTCGTGTTGCCGCGGCGAGGGCTCAACGCCACGTTCGCCCCCCGGGGGGCCCGGCCGGGGGGGATCGCGTTTCTCTCCCAGTCCGGGGCCCTGGGGAGCGCGGTCCTCCACTGGGCGTGGGAGAGGGGGGTGGGGTTCTCGGCGTTCGTTTCGCTGGGGAACAAGGCGGTGCTGGGCGAGGTGGACTTTCTCCCGGCCCTGGCCGCGGACCCGGAGACCCGGGCCGTGGCCCTGTACCTCGAGGGGGTGGAGGACGGCCGGGAGTTCGTGCGGGTGGCGGGGGAGGTGGCGCGGGAGAAGCCGGTGGTGGTCCTCAAGGCGGGGAGGAGCGAGGCCGGGGCGCGGGCGGCCTCGTCCCACACCGGGGCCCTGGCCGGCGCGGACCGGGCCTACGACGCCGCGTTCCAGAGGGCGGGGGTCCTCCGGGTGGGCACGGTGGAGGAGCTGTTCGAGGTGGCCCAGGCCCTCGCCGGGTGCCCCCTCCCCCGGGGCCGGCGGCTGGGGATCGTGACGAACGCCGGGGGGCCGGGGATCCTCGCCGCCGACGCCGCGGCCGAGGTCGGCCTGGAGGTCCCACCCCTCGCCCCGGCCACCACAGCCGCCCTCGCCCCCAAGGTCTCCCCCGCGGCAAGCCTCCGCAACCCCGTGGACATCCTCGCCGACGCCACCGGGGAGACCTTCCGGGATGCCCTCGACGCCGTGCTCGCCGACCCCGGGGTGGACCTCGGGCTCGTCCTCACTGCCCCCCACCCGATCCTCACCTTTGCTGAGCTGGCCCGGATCCTGGCCGAGAGCCGGGCCCATGGAAAGCCCCTCGCCGCCTGCTTCATGGCCGGGGACCTTGGGGAGGAGGCGGAGGGGATCCTGGAGAGGGCGGGGATCCCCCACTTCTTCGAGCCCGCCCGGGCCGTGCGGGCCCTGGCCGCCCTCGCCCAGTACCGGGAGATCCGCGACCGGCCGCCGGAGAGGGAAATCCCGTCCCCCCGCCGCCGGTCCGCGGTGGAACCCTACCTCTCTGGGAGGGAGCGGCTTGGGGTGGAGGCCCTTCCCCTCCTTGCCGAGTACGGGGTTCCGATCGCCCGGGGGGGGATGGCCCGGAGCGCCGGGGAGGCCGCGGAGCTCGCCCGCGCGCTCGGGGAGAGGGTCGTGCTCAAGGCGGTGGCCCCGGGGCTCCTCCACAAGTCCGACGCCGGCGGGGTGAGGATCGGCGTTCCGGGAGCGGAGGTTTCCGCGGCGGCCCGCGAGCTTCTCCAGGCGTTCCCCGGGGCGGCCGTGTGCGTCCAGGAGCTCCTTCCCCCGGGGGTGGAGGTCGTGGTGGGGGGGGTCCGGGATCCGACGTTCGGGCCCCTCGTCATGTTCGGGCTGGGCGGGGTGTTCGTGGAGGTTCTTGAGGACGTGGCGTTCGCCCTGGCACCGCTCTCGCTGGGGGAGGCCGAGGAGCTGTCTCTTATACACATCT
>JAOACA010000034.1 GCA_026418075.1 Candidatus Bipolaricaulota bacterium
GCCAGCCGAGGTCCCCGAGGGGCTCAGGGCCGAGTTTCGCGTCGAATTCCGCCACCACCTCCGCCGTCCCCAGGCGCCGGGGGTCCACGAAGTACACCCCGCCGTCGGGGAACCGCAGGAGGAGCCGAACCCGGCCCCCGGGCGCCCCTCTGGCCCACAGGAGCCGGCCGCTCATCCGGAGGTGGAGGACGAGGATCCGGTCCCCAAGCCCAAACAGGACGTACTTCCCCCGCCGGGTGAGGGCCTCCACCCGGGCCGGAAGGTGGAGCTTCCCCTGGAGACCGGCGAGCTTGGGGTCGAGAACCTCGACGGCTTGGAGCTCCTTCCCCACGACGTGGGGCCGGAGCCCGCGGACGGTGGCCTCCACCTCGGGAAGCTCGGGCACGGTCTAGCGGACGCCCTCCCGGGTGTAGACCCGCTCCCCCCCAAGGAAGGTGAGGTCCACCTGCAGCTTGTCCGGGGTCGTGCGGGCGGGGTCGTCGGACAGGACGACGAGGTCGGCCCGCTTCCCCCGGGCGATCGTCCCAAGCTCCTTCTCCGCGCCCACGGCGTACGCTGCCCCCTCGGTGTAGGCCCGCACGGCCTCGGTCCAGGAGAGCCGCTGGGGCGGGTGGGGAGGCCGGAGGGCGAGGCCGATCCCGTAGAGGGGGCCCATGGGCATCCCGTCCGAGCCCAGCGCCAGGGGGATCCCCCGGGCGAGGACCTCCCGGTGGGGGTCGATCGCCGCGTCCCGCTCCGGCCCCAGCCGCTCCGCGTACATCCCCCCGGGGCCGGACCACTGGAGGAAGTTCGGCTGCATCGAGGCCAGGAGGCCCAAGGCGGCGACGCGGTCGAGCTGGGATGCGCTTGGGAGCTCGAGGTGCTCGATCCGGTGCCGGGCGGAGGGGCTGATCCGGGCCAGCTCGGCGGCGGCGAGGACCTCCTCGATCGCCCGGTCGCCGATCGCGTGGACCGCAACCTGCAGCCCCGCCTCCTCGGCCTCCGCCCACAGCCGAGCCAGCCGCGCCCGTTCTACAAGGAGCTGTCCAGTACCCTTCCCGTCCCGGTACGGGGAGGAGAGGGCGGCGGTCCGGGCGCCGAGGGAGCCGTCGGCGAAGACCTTCACCCCTTGGATCGCAAGAAGTGGGGACCCGAACCCCTTTTCGATCCCGAGGGCCCGGAGGGAAGGAAGGAGGTCCACCGGAAGGTAGAGGAAGGCCCTCGTCTTGAGGGTTCCCCGGCGGAGGGCGGCCTGGTAGAGGGGGAGGTGGTCGGAGCCGGGCATGTCCGCGACCGCGGTGATCCCGAGCGCGGCGGCGTGGCGGGAGGCCGCAGCCAGGGCCTCGACGAGGGTTTCCCGGTCGGGGCGCGCTGCCCGGACGAGCTCCCCCGCCGCCTCCTCCCGGAGGTGCCCGAGGTCCCGGTCCACGAGCTCCCCGTCGGGCCGGGTGCAGCGGGCGAGGGCCAGGGTGTTGGCCACGAGGAGGTGCCCGTCCACCCGCATCGCGTAGCAGGGCTGCTTGGGGACGGCCCGGTCGAGGTCCGCCCGCTCGAGGTACCGCCGCTCCGGCCAGCGGGACTCGTCCCACGCCCGGCCGACGACCCACTCCCCCGGCCGGGCCTTTGCCCCGGCCGCGAGGAGCTCCAGGGCCTGGGAAAGGGACCGGGCGCCGCTGAGGTCCACGTAGAACGTCTTCTCCAGGCCCACGCGGAGGAAGTGGACGTGGGCGTCGAAGAACCCTGGGAGGACGGCCCGGCCGCGGAGGGGGACGAGGACCGTTTCCGGGCCGCGGAGGGAGAGGACCTCGGCGGCGGGGCCCACGGCGGCGATTCTTCCGCAGCGGACGGCGAGGGCATCGGCGCCCTCGGCCCCGAAGATCGGCCCCCCGTGGAGGATCAGGTCCGCCGGCATCGCGCCCATTATGCCCACTCACCCCCTGGCTGGCAGGTCGCTGGGCTTCCCTCGGCTCCCCGACGCGGTAGGATCGAGGGCGTATGGAGACCCGGGTTCTACCGCCGGACGAGGAGGGGATCGCCGCCGCGGCGGAGCTGATCCGCCGCAAAGCCACCGTGGCTTTCCCCACCGAGACCGTCTACGGCCTGGGGGCAGACGCCCTCTCCTCCCGGGCGGTGGCCCAGGTGTTCGCGGCCAAAGAGCGGCCCCGGTTCGACCCGGTCATCGTCCACGTGGCCGACCCCGACGAGGCGGCGGGGCTGTGGACCGAGGTCCCGCCCCAGGCCCGCAGGCTCATGGACCGGTTCTGGCCCGGGCCCCTAACCCTCGTCCTCCCCCGGAGGCGGCGGGTTCCCCCCATCGTCACCGCCGGGCTCCCCACGGTGGCGGTGCGGATGCCCTCCCATCCCGTTGCCCTGGCCCTTCTCCGGGCCGCGGGGAGGCCGATCGCGGCCCCCAGCGCGAACCGGTTCGGGCGCCTGTCCCCCACCCACCACGACGACGTCCTGGCCCAGCTCAGGGGCCGGATCCACGCCGTGGTCGCCGGTGGGCCGACCCCGGTGGGGATCGAGTCCACGGTGGTGTCCCTCGTCGAGGACCCCCCGGTCGTCCTCCGCCCGGGCGGAACCCCGTACGAGGCCCTGCGGGAGGTGATCCCCAACCTCCGCCTCGCCCCCCCCGCCGGACCGTCCGCCTCGCCGGGCACCCTCCCCCGCCACTACGTCCCAGCGATCCCCCTCTACATCCTGGAAGGGGAAGCCTTCGCGGGTGGGGAGACGGTGGACCGAGCCCAGTGCGGCCTGCTTGCCTACCGGGAGGCCGGGGCGGGGTTTGGCCGGGTCGAGGTCCTCTCTCCCACGGGGAATCTCGTGGAGGCCGCGGCCCGCTTCTTCGCCGCCCTCCACCGCCTGGAAGGGGCTGGAGTGGCGGCCATCGTCGCCGAGCCTGTCCCAGAGGTCGGGCTGGGCATCGCCATCATGGACCGCTTGCGCCGGGCCGCCTCCGGCCGGGCCCACGTCCAGGGCCGGCGGGTGGTGTGGACCCGGTGAAAAAGGAGGAAGGGATGAAACTCAGCGGAAAGCGCGTGGCAATCCTCGTCGCAGACCTCTACCAGGAGCTCGAGTTCTGGTACCCCTACCTTCGGCTGAAGGAGGAGGGGGCGGAGGTGGTGGCCGTGGGGCCGGAGAAGCGGGAGTACAAGAGCCGGCTGGGGTACCCGGCCCAGGCCGAGCTCGGGGCCGGCGAGGCCCACGCCTCCCGGTTCGACGCGGTGGTCATCCCCGGGGGCTACGCCCCGGACTACCTCCGCCGCAGCCCGGCCCTCGTCGCCTTCGTCCGGGACATGGCCCAGGCCGGGAAACCCGTGGCCGCGATCTGCCACGGGGGGTGGATGCTCTGCTCAGCCCGGGTCGTGAAGGGGAAGCGCGTCACGAGCGTCCCCGCAATCCGGGACGACCTGGAGAACGCCGGGGCGACCTGGGTCGATCAGGAGGTGGTCCAGGACGGAAACCTCATCACCGCCCGGGTCCCCAGCGACCTCCCCGCGTTCCTCCGGGCCCTGATCCACGCCCTGGCGTAGCGGAAAAGCCAAAACACTCCGCGGACCGAAGCCCCGGCGCTGCACCTTGCCAAGCCGGGGAGGACAATAGGGAAGGGACCTCCAAGGCGGACCTCTCCGCCCGGGCAAGGAAGTTCCCGTTTACGCTCCCTTCTTCACGGTATCCGCGAACCGGGCGATCTGAGCGGAGAGCTCCCGAGACTTGAGCTGCTTCCGGTCAAGAGCGAGCTCGGCCACGGGCTCTGCACCTGCCACCTTTTTCATCTCGTCGAACACGCCCGCGCCCTGGGGGCCGCCGCTCGTGACGAAAAAGGCGACCTTCCGCACCGACCCCTTGATCTGCGCGAGGTAGGCCAAGGCCGGTGGGGCGGCCCGGCCCGCCCAGATCGGCGCCCCGACCACCACAAGGTCGTAGTCCTGGGCCTTCCTCTTGGGCGGCTCGATCGCGAACTCCTCCCGGCGGATCGCGCCGACCACGCACCGCCCAAGCCCTAGGATCCCCCGGTACGACCGCTTCGTCTCGATCTCCTCGACATCTGCGCCGAGGGCCTCCGCGATCGTGTGCCCGACGTCCCGGGTCCGGCCGCTCCGGGAGTAGAACACGACCAACGCCTTCATGGTGACCTCCTCTGTGCTGGGAAAGGATAGTCCACGCCGGTCCTGTCCGCACCGTTTCTTGGCGAAGGGGGTACACCGAAAATCCCCGCGCGCGGGAGAAGGCGCCCCCGCGCTGCCGGCTCGCGCGTTCCTCCCGCGTCGGGTTCGTCGGATCGGCGAGGTCACCCACCGCGAGCTCGGCCGCGGCTTCCAGAAGAGCCCCTCCACGTGGCGCATCCATAGAAAACGGTCGTGAACGTTCTTTCTCCATCCCAGGATGGGGAGGGAGAGGGCGCCCCCTCACCTTCAGTCCGCTCCCGCCAAAGGGAGAGGGGACACCGGCGCGAGGTGGACCTGCGAAGCCGGAGACCAGGGCGGAGAATCAGGCTTGTCATGGCCGCCCACACGGAGCTTGCGGCAAAGGTGAAGGGCCTCCCCAAGTCGCCCGGGGTGTACCTCTTCCGGGGCGGTGATGGATCGGTCCTCTACGTCGGCAAGGCCGCCTCCCTCCGCGACCGCGTCCGCTCCTACTTCGCCGGGAACCCCTCCCCCAAGGTCCGCCTCCTCCTCCGCGAAGCGGCCGACCTCGAGACGATCCTCACCCCCACCGAGGAGGACGCCCTCGTCCTCGAGGACGCCCTCGTCAAGAAGCACCGCCCCCGGTTCAACGTCCGCCTCCGGGACGACAAGCGCTACCCCTACCTCAAGATCACCGCCGAGACGTTCCCCCGGATCCTCGTCGTCCGCCGGCCCACGGACGACGGGGCCCGCTACTTCGGCCCCTACACTTCAAGCCGCGCGATGCGCCGGGCCCTCAAGCTCGCCCACAAGCTCTTCCCCGTCCGCACCTGCAACCTCCCGTTGGACGAGAAGCGCTACGAGCGGCCCTGCCTCCTCTACCACCTCGGCCGCTGCACCGGCCCCTGCGCCGGGCTCGTCTCCCCCGAGGAGTACCGGAGGGCGGTGGACGCCGCGGCCCGGTTCTTCGAGGGCCGCGTGGAGGAGGTCCTGGACGACCTCGCCCGGGAGATGACCCGCGCCGCATCCGACGAGCGGTTCGAGCACGCGGCACGAATCCGGGACACGATCCAGGCCCTGGAGCGGATCCGGGAGCGGCAGACCGTGGCCCTCCCCGAGCCGGTGGACCTCGACGCCGTCGCCGTGGCCGTGGGAGAGGACCGGGGCCAGGGGACGGTCCTCCTCGTCCGTGGGGGACGGCTCATCGGCCGGGAGGGGTTCGCCCTCGCCCTTCCCCCGGGAGCCACCCCCGAGGACGCCCTGGAGGAGTTCCTCGACGCCTACTACACCCGGGCCACGGCGATCCCCCCCGAGGTCCTCGTCCCCGCACCGGTCCCTGGCCTCGCCGCCCTCGAGGGGTACCTCTCCCGCCGGCGGGGGGGGAAGGTCCGCGTGGGCGTCCCCCGCTCCCCCGAGCGGCGGGCGCTACTCTCAATGGCCGAGCGGAACGCGGCCCTGGCCCTGAAACGCGCCGAGGAGGAGGTCCTCCCCGCGGAGGAGGAGGCCCTGGACGAGCTCGCCGAGGCCCTGGGGCTCTCCGTCCGCCCGTGGCGGATCGAGGCCTACGACATCTCCAACCTCCAAGGGGAGGAGGCGACGGGCTCGATGGTCGCCTTCGTCGGCGGCCGCCCCCGCCGGGACGCCTACCGGAGGTTCCGGGTCCGGATCGCGGGAAAGCCGGACGACTACGCGATGATGGCGGAGGTCCTCCGGCGGAGGCTCCGCCACGGTCTGGCGGAACTCGGGGACCCCGCGATCGCCCGGGGCCGGTTCTCCGACCTCCCCGACCTCATCCTCGTGGACGGGGGGAAGGGGCAGCTTGCGGTCGCGGAGCGGGTGCTCTCCGAGGTGGAACTGGGGGGGATCGAGGTCGCCGCGCTCGCCAAGCGCGAGGAGCTCGTGTACGTTCCGGGCCAAGGCGAGCCGATCCGGCTTCCCCGGGGCTCCCCGGCCCTCCGGCTCCTCCAGCAGGTCCGGGACGAGGCCCACCGGTTTGCGATCGAGTACCACCGGACCCTCCGGGAGAAGCGGACCCTGGGGAGCCTGCTCGATGGGGTCCCGGGGATTGGCCCCAAGCGGAAGGCTGCCCTCCTCACCCGGTTTGGGTCCGTGGAGGGGCTCCGGCGGGCCTCGCTCGAGGAGCTCCTCTCCGTCCCCGGACTTCCCCGCACGACGGCCGAGCTCCTCTACAAGGCCCTCCGCGCCTAGCCGGTATAATCCCGCGCCTTGGCAAAAGGAGCGCACGTGAGCCTAGAAGGGAAACTACAGAAGCTGTCGGACGCCTTCGGCGTGGCGGGGTTCGAGGACGAGGTGCGGGGGATCCTCGAGGAGATGGTCGCCCCGTACGTGGACTCCTGCGAGACCGACCCGTTGGGAAACCTCATCTGCTCCCGGGGAAGCGGGGACCCGGTCATGCTCGACGCCCACATGGACGAAGTGGGGTTCATGGTCCGCTGGATCGAGAAGGACGGGTTCCTCCGCCTCACCGCCCTCGGGGGGTGGGACAACCGAATCCTCATGGCCCACCGGGTCACGATCCTCACCCGCAACGGGGAGAAGGTCCACGGGGTGATCGGAAGCACCCCGCCCCACATCCTCTCCTCCGCCGAGCAGGAGAAGGTCGTCCCCTTGGATGATCTCTTCGTGGACATCGGGGCCCGGAGCCGGGACGAGGTCGCGGAGCTCGGGGTCCACATCGGGGACCCGGCGACGATCCACTACCCGTTCCTCCGCCTCCGGGAGGGGTACGTGACGGGAAAGGCGTTCGACGACCGGGCGGGGTGCCTTGTGGCCGCCGAGGCCCTGCGGATCCTTCACAAGGAGAAGCTCCCCTACAAGCTCGTGGTGAACTTTGCCGTCCACGAGGAGGGGGGGCTCCGGGGGGCGAAGGTCGCCGCGTACCGGATCGCCCCCAAGCTCGCCCTCGCGCTCGAGGGGACGATCGGGGCCGACACCCCCGGGGTCCCGGAGGCCAAGCAGCCCGTGCGCCTGGGGCAGGGGCCGGCGATCACCCTCGCCGACCGCTCGATCACGGTGAAGCCGAAAGTAGCCCGGTTCCTGGAGAAGGTCGCCGAGGAGAACGGGATCCCCTACCAGTACAAGCTCCCCGCCTACGGGTCCACCGACGCCGGCGCGATCCACCTCGAACGGGGCGGGATCCTGGCCGGGGTCGTCTCCGTCCCCTGCCGGTACATCCACTCCCCGGTCTCGACCCTGTACCTCGCCGACCTCGAGGCGACGGTGAAGCTCGTCGTGGCGTTCCTCCGCCGGGCCGGGGAACTCCTCTAGGCTACCGCCGGACCCAGTAGAGGGGAGCGCCCCCGAGCCGGATCGCAAACCCCGTCCCGGGGAGGAGCACGTTGGCCCCGTCCACGACCTGGACCGCGGCCGGGTCGAGGGCGAACTGGGGATCCCCCGTCCCCACCCGCACGCCCTTGAGGACCCCAACGAGGCCACTGGACAGGCCGTCCGCAGGGTTCACCAGGGCGAACTTCACCCTCCCCCCGGTGTTGTCAATACAGCTACACAGGACGGAGAACCCGTTTCGGCCCTCGATCCCGCGGACCTCAAGCACCCCGGGGCGGTAGCGGAGCTCCTGGACCACCACGCCCCCCACCCCTGGGGAGGGGAACCCCACGACCTCGAGGGGGATCTCCACCTCCTGCCCCACTCCCCCCAGGAGGTTTCCCACCACGAGGGCCGGGCCGGCCTCCTCCGGCGCCCGGACGAAGAAGCAGCCCCCAAGGAGAAGGCCCCCACCAATCGCCAACGCCGCTACCCCAAGCCGCCTCATCCGCACCCTCCCAGGATCATCCGACAAAGAAGCGTCACGTCCTCCAGGTCCACGATCCCGTTTCCGTTGATGTCGGCCCGCCCACGTTCCTCGGGGGAGAGAACGATCAGCCCCAGGGCCGCCTGGTGGGCGAGCCGGAGGTCCACGAGGTCGATCCGGCCGTCCCCGTTGACGTCGCCCTTGGCCGGGTAGATCCGGACTGTGGTCGCATCCGTGGCCTGGGCCCCCGCGCTGTCCGTGGCCCGCACGGCCACGGCGTAGGTCCCGGGAAGGGTCCACGTCCGGTGGACCTCGGCGCCAGTGGCGTCGTCGTACCCCCCGTCCGCATCAAGGTCCCAGGCGAAAGTGTAGGGCGGGAAGCCTCCAGTGGCCGTGGCCGCGAGGGTCACCGGCACCCCGGCCACCCCACTGTAGGGCCCTCCGGCGCTCACGGAGAGCGCGGCCTGCCCCGTCCCGGAGAGGGGGACGTTGACCACCGGGTTCGCTTGGTCGTTCGACGGGATCGCCACGGACGCGGATTTCCCCCCCACCGAGGTCGGCTTGAACACGACCTGAAGGGTTCGGGACTCCCCCACGGGGATTGTCTGCTGGGAGACCCCGTCGTTGCGGATGGCGAACTCTCCGGGATGGGTCCCGCCCAGGGTCACGAGCCCCACGCTCAAGGGGGCGGATCCTTCGTTGGAAACCGTGACCGTGAGCGAGGAGCTTTCCTGGCCCACAAGGACGGCGCCAAAGTCATGCGCCAGCGGGGTTACGGAGATCTGGGGGGCCACTCCGGTTCCGGAAAGGGCCACCGTCACCACAGGGTTTTGGGGGTCGCTCGAAGGGATCCGCAGGGTCGCCGCCTTGGCTCCCGTGGAGGTCGGCTTGAACACGACCTGGAGAGTTCGGGACCCGCCCGCGGGGATGGTCTGACCGGAGACGCTGTCGCTCCGGATCTCGAACTCCCCGAGATTGGCCCCGGTTAGGCTAGCCGTCCCCACCAGGAGGTTTGCGCACCCCACATTCTGCACCGTGACCGTAAGGGGAGGGCCCTCTTGCCCGACCACGACGCTTCCGAAGCTGTGGGAGGTGGGGTTCACGGCAATCGCGGGCCGGGGGAGGAGGGAGTTCACCCACGCCGTGTTCGCCCCCCCGTTGGGGGCCCGCGGCGTGGACGCGCCCCCGCTCTCGCTCCCCGTCCGCCAGTAGGCCGTCGCGTTGATGTCCGCGGTGGAGCCTCCGGTGAACCAGGCCGCGGTGTTTGCTCCCACCGACGAGAGGTGGACCGCCAGGGCGGGGTCCGTTCCCAACGTCCCGTAGCTCAGGCCGTCCACGAGGGTCCAACTGCCATCCAAAAGAACCACGTAGTCGCCACTGTTGCCAAGTCCACCC
>JAOACA010000035.1 GCA_026418075.1 Candidatus Bipolaricaulota bacterium
AAGATGCACCTCGTGCCGTGTGTCGCTCGCCCCCACCACCAGGTCGAGGAGGCCATCCCCGTTCAGATCGGCTAGCACCCCCGCCCAGGGCTGCACCGACCCGGTGACGGTGTAGTACCTCCCGCCCTCGTGCCAGGTCACCTCGTAAAACCCGCCGTACTGCTGGTGAAAGCTGCCGTCCGCCTGGGCCGCAAAGACGAGGACCGCCTGGGGGTCCGATACCACCACGTCGTCTTGCCCATCCCCGGTGATGTCCCCCACTGCCAGCACCTCTATCGTCCGCGCGCCAAAGGGGACTAAGGTTCGCCAATGCCAAAGCGTCGCCACATGAGGAAGAGATTCTGCTACTTCCTGAGGAAACAACGGGACTGTTTCACAGGGCCCGCCCCCTCCAAGCCCCAGCAGCGTCACACATCCCATGGCCAAAACCCACCGCCCTCTCATCCTGCCCTCCTTCTCGGCTCCGCCGGCCGGCTATCCCGGCCAGGCTTCCCAGCCTCAGCCTTCCCCATGACCCCCGCGCTGCATTCTAGCCATTTCCCCCCCCCCCCCGAGTCAAGTCCTGGGCCCTCCCGCCGGCTCGGCCCAAGGAGCTCACGCCGGAGCTACGTCTCCCGCGCAGTCGGCCGCAGGGAAGATCACGGGGGAGCGCCCTGCGGATTCGGTAGCGCGGACGCACCTCTTGGGACGGCAGCCGTGGGTCCAGGCTGTGGCCCAAGCAGGGTCCCGCCGCCTAAGCCTCCACCCCGAGACTGGACGCGGCGTGGTCCCACCCGTGGCACTGCGGGGCCAAGAACCTGCGGAATTTCTCTCCAGCAGGGGTTTCCGGGCGGCTCTCTTGTTCACCACGGTCTCCCGATCTTGGCCCCGGAGGCTACAGCAGAGGCCCTGGGAGCGAGGCGCGGTGGGCGGTACGGAGCTTCAGCGGGCGAGGACCTGGGCGAGCTCGAGGAGCGCGGGATCCAGGGGCTTGGTCCTCCCCGCAACTTCCGCAAGGGGCGTCGTGGCCACCTCGCCACGAACCCAGCCCACGAGCACCCCTGACTCCCCGCGGGCGAGGGCGTCCACCGCCGCTGCCCCCAGCCGCGTGGCGAGGAGCCGGTCCGCAGCCCCCGGCGCCCCGCCCCGCTGGACGTGGCCAAGGATCGTCACCCGCAGCTCGAACCCCAGGCGCTTCTCGTGAGCCCGGAAGTACTCGGCCAGACGAGCGGCGTTGTACGCCGCCCCTTCGGCGACGACCACCAGGGCGTGGCTCTTCCCCCGTTCGTAGGCCGCCCGGAGCTCCTGGGCCAGGGCCTCGGGGTCGGTCTCCACCTCGGGGAGGACAACCGCCTCCGCCCCCCCGGCGATCCCCGCCAGGAGCGCTAGGTGTCCGCAGTCCCGGCCCATGACCTCGACGAGGAACGCCCGGCCGTGGGAGGAGGCCGTGGTCTTCAGGCGGTCGATCGCCTCCAGGGCCACGTTGAGGGCGGTGTCGAACCCGATCGTCACGTCCGACCCGACGAGGTCGTTGTCGATCGTCGAGGCCACCCCGACCACAGGGAACCCGGCCCGCGATAGTTCGTAGGCTCCGGTTTGGGACCCGTTTCCTCCGATCACGACGAGGCCCTCGACCCCGTGGGCGGCGAGGGACTGGAGGGCCCGGCGGCGGCCGGCGTCGGTCCGGAACTCCGGGCACCGGGCGCTCCCGAGGACCGTCCCCCCAAGCTGAAGGATTCCCCCCACGTCCCGGGCCGAGAGGGGCCCCATATCTCCCGCGACGAGGCCGGCGTAGCCCCGGCGGACCCCGAGGACCTCCAGGCCCCGGGCGATCCCGGTCCGGACGACGGCCCGGATCGCCGCGTTCATCCCCGGCGCGTCGCCGCCGCTTGTGAGGACGGCGATCCGCCTCATCCCCGCCCCTCCCGGATCCGCCGGGCGGCGAGGATCCCGGTGACGGCGGCGAACACGATCCCCCGGGAGTGGCCCGAGGCGTCCCCGGCGACGTGGAACCCCGGAAGCGCGGTTTCCATCCCCGGACCGACCGCGTAGCGGGTATCGTAGAACTTGATCTCCGGGGCCCAGAGCAGGGTCCCCTCCGAGGAGAGCCCGGGGATGAGCCGGTCCAGGACCTCCACCGCCTCCACGAGGTCCACCACCACCCGGTGGGGAAGGGCCATGGACACGTCCCCGGGGGTGAACTCCTCCAGGGTCGGGTGGACCGCGGCCCGGCGGATCCGCTCGAGGGTCGACCGCCGCCCTTGGGCGAGGTCCTTCAGCCGCTGGCCAATCGGCTTTCCGCCCCCGATCGTGGTGGCAAGCTTCGCGATCGCCCGTCCGTACTCGGTGGTGTCCTCCACCGGGTCGGTGAGCTCGATGTGGACAAGAAGCGCGAAGTTCGTGTTCCCGCTTTTCCGGTCGGCCTCGGCGTGGCCGTTGACGAGGACGAACTCCCCGTGGTCCTCCCGGACCACGAACCCTCGGGGGTTTGTGCAGAACGTGCGGACCATGTCGTCGTAGGTCGGGGTGCGGACCCGGAACTTGGCGTCGTACATCACCCGTTCGATCGGGTCGTAGAGCTCGGCCGGGAACTCGACCCGAACTCCTACATCGAGGGGCCCAAACGACGGCCCGACCCCGAGGGCCCGGGCCACCTCCCGGAGCCAGTACGCCCCCACCCGCCCCGGGGCGGCGATCACGGACCCCGCCCGGAGCTCCTTTTTCCCCACCGCGATCACGAACTCCCCGTCCTCGTGGCGGATCGTCTGGGCGGGCGCCCCGAGCTCGAAGTGGATCCCCTGGGCGAGGAGGTCGCGGTACATCGCGTCGATGACCTCGCGGATCCTCCCTGTCCCGATGTGGCGCTGGCGGCCGGCGATGAACTCCACCCCGGCCTGGGCCGCGGCCTGGCGGAGCTCGGCGAGCGCCTGGGGATCCTCCCCCGAGTACCGGGCCGGGGCCCCGTACCGGGTGAACACCTCGTCCACGTGGGTGATCAGGGCCTCGAGCTCCCCGAGCGAACAGCCGATCGCCTCGGGGTCGCCTCCGATCCGGGGGGTGAGGTTGAGCTTTCCGTCCGAGTACGCTCCCGCTCCCCCGACCCCGCAGGTGTTGCTCGTCCGCTCCTTGGGGGCCAGGCCCTTGTCCACCACCGCCGTCGCCAGGCCCGATCCGGCGAGCTCCAGGGCGGCGAACAGCCCCGCCGGCCCCGCCCCGATCACCACCACGTCGTACCGCACGCGCTCCTCCTTGGGGTATCCTCTAGAGACCGGCGGATCGTAGCCGGTGGGGAGGAGCGCGCAAGGTTGCGGATCGGCGGCGGGGCGTACCGGGGCCAGCGGCTCCAGGGCCCCCGGGGGGCGGGGATCCGCCCCCTGCGGGACCGGGTTCGCCTCGCCCTTTTTGACCTCCTCCGCGACCTCGTCCCCGGGGCCCGGTTCCTCGACCTCTACGCCGGAACCGGCGCGGTGGGCCTGGAGGCCCTGTCCCGCGGAGCGTCCCACGCCGTGTTCGTGGACGCCTCGCCCGGCGCAGCCCGGGTCATCCGCGAAAACGTCCGCCGCCTGGGCTGCGCCGACCGGGCCGAGGTCCTCGAGAGGGACGCCTTCTCCGCCCTGCGGGCGTTCGCCCGGGAGGGACGGCAGTTCGACCTCGCCTTCGTCGGGGCTCCGTACGGGACAGGCCTCGCCGCCCAGACCGCCGAGCTCCTCGGGGAGCTCCATCCCCTGGTTCCGGGGGCGGTGGTCGTCGTCGAGTCGTTCCACAAGGAGCCGATCGCCGATCGGTACGGCCCCCTCATGCTTGAACTCCGCCGGCGGTACGGGGAGACCGTCCTCTCCCTGTACCGGTTTGTGCCCCCCGGGGGCGGGGGCTAGACTGGGGAGGCGATGGCGCGGCCGTTCATCCTGGTCACGAACGACGACGGGTACCTCTCCCCGGGGATCCTCGCCCTGCGGCGGGCCCTGGAGGAGGTGGGGGAGCCGTGGGTGCTTGCGCCGGATCGGAACTGGTCCGCGGCCTCGCGGACGAGGGTGTTCCACAAGCCGCTGCGGGTGTCCGCGGCCCGCCTGCCCGATGGGACGGAGGTCCACGTCACGAACGGTTCCCCCTCGGACTGTGTGCTTCTGGCGCTGCTTGGGCTTGCTCCGCGGCGGCCGGACCTCGTCGTGGCAGGGATCAACCTCGGGGCCAACGTGGGGCACGACGTGACCTACTCGGGGACGGTGGCCGCGGCGATGGAGGGGGCCTCCGCGGGGATCCCCGCCCTCGCCGTGTCCCTCGACCTCGGGCCGGAGGAGGGCCAGGAGGGGAACCCCGACTTCGAGGGGGCGGCGGCCCTTGCCGCCCGGGTCGCCCGGCGGGCCCTAGAGGAGCGCCGTCTCTTCACACGAACCCTCCTCAACATCAACGTCCCCCGGGGGACGCCGAGGGGGATCCGGATTACCCGGCTGGGGGGAAAGGTGTGGTCCGACGACCTCGTCCAGGGCCAGGATCCCCGAGGGCGCTCCTACTACTGGTTCTCCGGGGAAATGCTCACCACCCCCCCGGCGGGGGAGGAGGACACCGATGTGTGGGCCGTCCTTTCCGGGTACGTGTCCATCACCCCCCTCCACCTCGACCTCACCGCCTACAGCCTCCTCTCTTCCCTCCGCTCCTGGGAGGGAACGGACCTCTAGGGGATGCCCCTCCGGATCGGCTGCTGTGGGTGGTCGAACCTCCGGCCGGAGGAGGTGGGCGAGCGGAACTGGCGGGAGAAGTACAGCCACCGCCTTCAGCTCTACGCAGCCCACTTCCCCCTCGTCGAGGTGAACTCCACCTTCTACCGCCACCCCCGGCCGGGGACCGCCGAGCGGTGGCGGGCGCTCGCCGACGCGGTGAACCCGGAGTTCGAGTTCACGGTGAAGGTCCACCGGGAGGTGACCCACGCCGACCGGTTCCGCGGTGCCCGGTCGCGGGACGCCTACGCCCGGTCGCTTGGGGTGGCGAGGGCCCTCCGGGCCCGGATCCTCCTCTTCCAATCCCCGGGCTCGTTTGGGCCCACGGCCGAGAACGAGGAGGCGCTGCGGAGGTTTGTGGGAGATGTGGACCGGGAAGGGGTTCTCTTGGCGTGGGAGCCGCGGGGGGAGTGGCTGGGGCAGCCCGAGCGGATCCGCCTCCTGTGCGAGGAGCTGGGCCTGCTCCACGTCACCGACCCGTTTGTCTCCTTGCCGGTCCCGTCGGACCCTCTGGTCTACCTCCGGCTCCACGGCTCCCCGCCGGGGGACCGGATGTACGCCTACGCGTACACCGACGAGGATTTGGCCTGGCTGAGGGGCCAGCTCGTTCCGCTCCAGGGGGAGGTCTACGTGCTCTTCAACAACCTGAGCATGGTCCCGGACGCCCTGCGGTTTCGGGCCCTCGGGGAGGGGCGATGACCGGGGAGCTCGTCTGTCCGCGCTGTGGCCGGACGGAGCCGGTGGGGACGGAGCTTCGCTGCCCGTCGTGCCGGGCTCCCCTCCGCTACCGGCGGCCCCTCCCCCCGCTCCAGCCCGGGGACCTCCGGGGGGGCGGGTTTTGGCGGTATGCCCCCTTCCTTCCCGACGTCCCTCCGCTCGCCCTGGGGGAGGGGGGGACGCCCCTCGTCCCCTCCCGGCGCCTGGGGCCCGGGCTGGGGTTGGAACTCCTCCTCAAGTACGAGGGGGCGAACCCCACGGGGTCGTTCAAGGACCGGGGGGCGGCGGTGCTCGTGGCGTGCCTGCGGGAGCTTGGGGCGCGGGTCTTGGCCGACGACTCCTCCGGCAACGCCGGGGCGGCCCTGGCGGCGTACAGCGCCCGGGCCGGGCTCCGGGCGCGGCTCTACGTCCCTTCCTCCGCCTCAGGGCCCAAACTCCGGCAGATCGAGGCCTGCGGGGCCGAGCTCGTCCGGGTCCCCGGTCCCCGCCCCGAGGCCACCCGCGCCGTTTTGGCTGCCGGTCAAGGAGACCCGGGGCTGACGTACGCCTCCCACAACCTCTCCCCGTTCTTCGTCGAGGGCCTGAAAACCGTGGCCTACGAGCTGTGGGAGGACCTGGGCTGGGCCCCGGACCACGTGGTCGTCCCCGTTGGGGGGGGCGGCCTGTACCTGGGGCTCGTGGCCGGGTTCCGGGACCTCCAGAAGCTAGGTTGGATCGAGCGAGTCCCCCGGATCCACGCCGTCCAGCCCGCGGCCTGCGCTCCCATTGTCCGGGCTTACGAAAGAGGCCTGGAAGAACCCGTCCCCGTGGAGCCGGGAGAGACGGTGGCCGAGGGGGCGAGGATCCCGAACCCCGAGCGGGGCTGGGAGGTCCTGCGGGCGCTCACCGAGGTGGGGGGTGCCGCCGTGGCCGTGGGGGAGGAGGAGCTCCTCACCGCACGGGGGCGCCTGGCCCGGGAGGAGGGGGTGTACATCGAGCCCACCGCGGCGCTCCCCCTTGCCGCTCTTCCCAAGCTTGTTCGGCAAGGGATCGTTCGTCCAGAGGAAACCGTCGTCGCCGTCCTCACGGGGACCGGCCTCAAGACCGGATAGGGATACCGGGGACGGGCGCCGTTGCCCGGGTTGCTCCAGGGCGTATCATGGAACTGTCGCCGAGGGGAGACGAGGGCCACCCTGCTTACGCTCGCCTGACTGATTCCGTTCGAGCCTTGACCCTCCCCACCGCGGTCTCTCCGCCCCGACTGGCCCGCCCCGGCCCCCCGGGACAAGGGGGTAAAGCCATGGGGCAGAACCGGGTTCGATGGATCGGATGGCTGGCGGTCGGCCTAACCGCGCTCCTGGTCGGTCCCCCGGGTTGGGGGTTCACGGGAGACCGCCACAGGTCGATCACCGAGGAAGCGCTGGGGTTCCTCAAGCCCGATGTTCTCAAGGTCCTGATCGAAGGTAACGTCTCCGTGGACGCGGCGGGGGGAACGGTCGCAGCCTGGGCGGGGATGGCTGAGGGGCACTTCGACAACTGCGATTTCTGCCAGGGGGTCGCGCAGATCAACACGTGGTACGGCCAAGTTCTTGGGTCACCAGACCTGTTCGCCGACGTTCCGAAGGAGGCCGCCACGGCCTTCGGGTGGATCCTCCACTTCGCCCAGGACCTCTACGCCCATTCCAACTGGGCGGAGACGATGCAGCGCTTGGGAAAGGGGGACACGGCCCTCTTTGATCGAGGGATCGGCCGGGAGTGGGTTGTGGGCTGTCCGTGGGCAAGCCACCTCGAGGGAGTGATCATTGCCCAAGGGGAGAGGAGCGTCCTGCCGAAGGGTTGGAAGGCGGAGCTGGATAGAAATACGCACCTGGTCACGGTGACCCGGGCTGACGGGACGACGGCCTACGGGATCATCAGCGGGACGTTTGGAGCCCGGGACGACTGCCACGACGCGATTGCGATGTCCCACGGTGAACTGAACAAAGACAGCGTGGACACGGCACACCTTGCGTACCGGTTGGCCGTGAACCAGACCCGCCACGAGTGGTGCCGGCTTGAGTCCCTCGTCGTTGCGCGGTTCGGCCAGGAGGGCCTCGAGAAGCTGCGCCGGGCGTTCCTCGCCCCGGGCCAAACCTCCCCATGCGGGACCTACGGGTGGTTGGAAATCAAGGCCCAGACCGTGGACGGACGCGAGCTCAAGGGTGTAGAGGTGGAGGTCCGGCTAGGGGATGGTTACGTGTACATTTGCCGGACGGGCTGCACGTACGTGGTGGCGCCCACTGCGGACCTAGGAGTGGAGGCTCCCGCATCGGTCCAAGGGCTCGTCTTCACCGAATGGAAGCTCGCGGAGCGAAGACGATCCCTCCTTGGCCCCACGCTCTGGTGGCTCGGTCGGCATCCGGCGAGCAGCTGGAAGTTCAAGTTGGGAGATTTCAAGTCCACCCAACGGGAGTTCGTCCTGATCGCCGTCTACGGTCCGCCGGTGGAGGAGGGACCTGTGACTCCGCCTCCTGGGGAGATCGAGCCCCCGCCGGGGGGCTAGCGAGAAGTGAAAAGCCGGGGCTGGCTAGCCAGCCCCGGCTCGGACAAGCGAAAACTACCCTTCGAACCGGTTGTGGCGGACGAGCTGGGAGAGGGGCGCCCGGTCCCCGGGGCGGGGGGCGTACGCCGGCCGGCCGATGGGGAGCAGCGCCACCACGCGCAGCCCTTTCGGGATCCCCAGGATCCTCCGCGCCTCGGCCTCGGCCTTCCCCCCGAGGCCCGCCCAGTACGAGGCGAGCCCCAGGCTGTGGGCCATGAGGGCCATGTTCTGGGT
>JAOACA010000036.1:0-261 GCA_026418075.1 Candidatus Bipolaricaulota bacterium
CCCCAACGGGAGCTGGCCAAACGAGGCCACCGCGGACCGGAACGAGGAGAGGAGCCCGGCCTGGGCCAGGGTCATCCCAAACCGCTCGATGAGGAGGGGAAGGAGGGCGGCCAAGAACGCGCCGTAGCCGTCGTTGAGGCCGTGGCCCAGCACGAGGGGCCAGGCGCGGGGGGGCCGCGGCGGCGCTTCCCTCCCCTTCACGCGGCCCCGGCCAGGAGCCGGAGGACCCGCTCGGGGACCGCCGGGTAGGCCCGCAGGCGG
>JAOACA010000036.1:271-8043 GCA_026418075.1 Candidatus Bipolaricaulota bacterium
GGCCCCCGCCGCGGCCGAGAGCGCGTTCGCCACCGCGGCGTGGGACGCCATGAGGGGCACCTCCCCAAGGCCCTTGGCCCCGAACGGGCCCCCCGAGTACGGCGCCTCGACGAACGCAACCTCCACCTCCGGGACGTCGCAGGAGGTGGGGATGTGGTAGGCGGTGAACGAGGGGAAGAGGATCCGGCCGTCCCGGGCCTGCAGCTCCTCGAGGAGGGCGTAGCCGATCCCCTGGGCGATCCCGCCGATCACCTGTCCCCGGGCGGTGGCCGGGTTCACGATCTTCCCCGAGTCGTGGACGGCCCAGAACCGGACGACGTGGGCCTCCCCGGTGAGGAGGTCGACCTCGACGAGGGCAACGTGGCAGGCGTAGGAGTAGACGAAGTACGCGTTCCCCTGCCCCGTCTCCGGGTCCCAGTCCACGGGCTGCCCCTCGGCCCAGCCCGCGGCCCCCATCTCCCAGTTGTGGGCCCACATCCACCGGGCGACTTCGGCCACGTCCACCTTCCGGGGTGGGGGCCCGGGGAGGCAGAACAGGCGCCCCTCGAGGGTGAACGAGGGGCAGGCGAACATCTCCCGGACGGCGGCCTCGATCCGGGAGCGGAGCCTGCGCGCCGCGTCGAGGACGGCCATCCCCTGGACCGTCGTCGTCCGGGAGGCCACGGTGGGGCCGGAGTCGGGGACCCGCGCGGTGTCCACGGGAGCGATCTGGACGAGTTCCACCGGAAGGCCGAGGCCGTCGGCGGCGATCTGGGAGAGGACGGTGAGCGCCCCCTGGCCCATCTCCGTCGTCCCCACCGCAAGGGTGACCGATCCATCCGCCTCGAGCTTGAGGTACGCCCCGGCCTTCTCGAGAAGCGGCGCCTTGGCCCCCATCCCCACCCCGTACATCACCGTCGACACCCCCAGGCCCCGGCGGCGGAACCGCTCCCGCCGGTTGAACTCCGCGACCTCCCTCTTCCGCTCCTCCCACGCCGAGAGCTCCCGAGCCCGGGCGATGCATTCACCCAGGCCCACGGACTCCGTGAGGAGCTGGCCGGTGGCCGTTCGATCCCCTTCGCGGAGAGCGTTCCGCACCCGGAGCTCCACGGGGTCCATCCCGAGCTTCCGGGCGAGCTCGTCCATCTGGGACTCGTGGGCGAAGATGACCTGGGGCGAGCCGAACCCCCGGAACGCCCCACACGGGACGGTGTTCGTAGCCACGGCGTAGCCGTCCACCTTCACGTGGGGGATCCGGTACGGGCCCGGGGCGTGGACGAGCCCCCGCCAGAGGACGGCGCTGGAGAGGGTCTGGTAGGCCCCGGCGTTGTAGTGGAACTCGACCTCGACTGCGGTGAGGGTCCCGTCGCGCCGGGCCCCGGTTCGGTAGCGGATGAACCCGGGGTGGCGCTTGGAGGTGGTCGCGATGTCCTCAGCCCGGTCGAGGACGAGCTTCACCGGCCGGCGGGCCTTCCAGGCCAGTACCCCCGCCATCGCCCCGAGGTGGCTTGGGACGTCCTCCTTTCCGCCAAATCCCCCGCCCGTGGCGGTCTGGACGATCCGGACCTTGGAGAGGGGAAGCCCGAGGACGTTCGCCACCGCGGTCTGAACGTAGAACGGGCACTGGAGGGTCCCGTAGATCGCCATCCCCCCCTCCTCGGGGACGGCGATCACCCCCTGGGGCTCGAGGTAGGCGTGCTCTTGGTAGCCGACCTCGTACTCCCCTTCCACGACCACGTCCGCCTCGGCGAAGCCCCGGGCCACGTCCCCCTTGCGGATCCGCATGTGGTTGAACACGTTTCCACGCTCCGCGGCCGCGGGGACGGCGACCTGGGGCGCCCCGGGCTGCGCCGCCTCCCGGGGGTCGAAGGCCGCCGGGAGGTCCTCGTACTCCACCCGGGCGAGGGGGGCGGCTTCTTCGGCCGCCTCGCGGGTCTCGGCCGCGAGGAGGGCGATCGGCTCCCCCACGTACCGGACGACCCCGTCGGCGAGGAGGGGCATGTCCCGGTAGATGATCGGGACGATGTTCTCCCCGGGGATGTCCCGCGGGGTGACCACGCAGACTACCCCGGGGTGGGATTCGACCGCGCTCAGGTCGACGGAGAGGATCCGGGCGTGGGGCCGCTCGGAGCGGATCGCCTTCCCGTAGAGCATCCCGGGGAAGGAGAGGTCGTCGGCGTACCGGGCCTCCCCCCGGACCTTGGCCTCGGCGTCGGGCCGGAGAACGCTCCTCCCCACCGCGCTGGGGGCCTGCTCCACCGCGAGCTTCGCCATGGGCGGGGATTGTAGCCCTCTGCCCCCGCGGTTGACATCCCCGGCCACCCCGGCGAACCTCGCTCTGTGCCCGACCGATCCCCCCTCCGCGGCCGAACCGAGGACGAACTCATCGATCTCCTCGAGGACGCGGCCAAGAACTGGCTTGCCATGGACGGCCTGTGGTTCCTCGCCGTGGAGGAGCGATTCGGTCTTGAGAGGGCGGTCGAACTCGACCGGAAGGTCTGGGAGCGCTTCTCGCCGCTCGAGGCCCGGCGGATCCTCCGGCGGCGGGGGATCGCTCCCGGCGGGGGGCTGCCCGCCCTTGCCGAGGCGCTCTCCTTCCGCCTCTACGCCCGGATCAACGACCAGGAGATCGCGTGGACCCCGGACGGAACCCTTGTCCTCCGGATGAAGACCTGCCGGGTCCAGGAGGCGCGGAACCGGGACGGAAGGCCCTTCTTCCCCTGCCGGGAGGTGGGCCTCGTGGAGTACGCGGGCTTCGCCCGGGCGGTGGACGAGCGGGTCGCCGTCCGTTGCCTAGGCTGTCCGCCGGAGCGGCCGGAGGGAGCGTGGTGCGCCTGGGAGTTCGCTATCTCCGGGGCTGGATGATCTCGTCCACGATCCCGTAGGCCTTGGCCTCCTCGGCGCTCATCCAGAAGTCGCGGTCGGTGTCCCGCTCGATCTTGTCCTTGGGCTGTCCGGTGTGCTTGGCGAGGATCTCGTTCACCCGGTCGCGGGTCCTCATGATCTCGTCGGCGTAGATTTTGAGGTCCACGGCCTGGCCGCCAACCCCGGACACCCACGGCTGGTGGATGAGGACCTTGGAGTTGGGGAGGGCAAACCGCTTCCCCTTGGCGCCGCCAGCGAGGATGAGGGCCGCCGCCGAGGCCGCCACCCCCACGCAGATCGTCCGCACCGGGCACTTGATCGTCTGCATCGTGTCGTAGATCGCCAGGGCCGCCGAGACGTCCCCGCCCGGGCTGTTGATGTACAGCTGGATGTCCTTCTCCGGGTCCTCGGCCTCAAGGGACAGCATCTGGGACACGATCCACTCCGCCCCCACGTACTGCATAACCCTCCCCGGGGCCCCGGTGATGATCGTGCCCGAGAGGAAGATGATCCGGTCGGCAAACAGCCGTGCCAGGACCTGGTCGTAGTAGGACATCAGGCGCTCGGTTTCCGTAAACCGCTGCAGCTTCATCCGCTCCTCCTTGCGTGGGCAAGGATCCAATCCGCCGCCCGCTCGATGACGATCCCCGCCCGGATCGCGTCGGGCTCCCGCCCCACAGCGGAGGCAAGCTTCTCCACTTCCTCGCGGGTGGGGAGAAGTCCCTTGGCCTCGGCGAGGCGGCTGGCCAGGATTTCCCGGCGGAGTTTCCGGCGCACCGCCTCCTCGAGCTTGGGCCGCTCCGAGGCGGGGATGCCGAGCTCCTGGGCCTCCTCGGCCACCGCCTCGGCAAGGAGGGAGGGGGGGACCTCCACCGACAGGGCCTCCGCCGCCGCGTCCAGGGCCGCGAGCCGCCACGTTCGCCGCCGTTGCGCCTCGGCAATCTCCACCATCCGCGTCCGGACGGCCTCGACAAACGCTTCCCAGGACGGGTGGCCGTAGTGCCGGGCCGTCTCCTCGGGGCCCGGGAGCAGGAGCTGGTACACCCCGGTCACGGAGAAGGGCTCGGCGTGTCCCTCCTCGTCCACCAGGGTGACCTCGGAGCCGGGCTGGACGCCGAGGAGCTGGCGGCCGATGGGCCGGGAGGCGGTCGCCTCCCCTTCCCACTCGCGGCCCCCCCGCTGAAGGCGCACCACGTCCCCTTCACCTGCCGGGCCGGCCTTGGGCTCCAGCACCGCCGCGTCCCGCCGCAGCTCCTGGAGCACCCCCTGGAGCTCGTCCTCCGTCACCGCGGCCGGCGGGGGTTCGGGCACTTCGATGGGGAGCTCGTCGGGAACCGCAACCTCGGGGAGCACGGCGAACCGGGCCCGGAACGCCAGCTGCTCGTCCCGCTGAAACGCCGTCGTCTCCACCCGCGGGGTCGTCACGGGATCGAGCCCCAGCTCCGCCAGCGCCCGCCCCAGCCACTCCTCGATCAGCTCCTCCTTGAGGTCCCGGGCGAACTCCTCCTCCCCGTAGTAGCGGAGGACGAGGTGGTCCGGGGCCCGGCCCGAGCGAAAGCCGGGGATGGTCAGCCGGGCCCGGGCCAGCTCCAGGAGGTCCCGGCCCTTGGCCGCGATCGCCTCCCGGGGGACCTGAACCTGAAGGGTGACTTCGTCCCCTTCCCGCTCGACGTGAAAGTGTTGGTTGCTCACTGTATCGAAATTATAGCCGCTAGCCCCAGAGGCCCGACAGGAGGGCCCACCGGAGCCCAAGAAGCCGGAACGCGATCGCCTCCGCCCCCTCGAACACGATCCCCAACGCCCCGAGGAGGACGAGGGCGGCGACGACGAAGATCCCGTACTGCTCCCACTGGAGGAGGCGGATCCGCCACCGCACGGGGAGGAAATAGGCGAGGACCTTCGATCCGTCCAGGGGCGGAACGGGGAGGAGGTTGAACAGGGCGAGCACAAGCGAGAGGAGGACGATCAGGGCGAGAAACGCGAGCACGTAGGCGTTCGTGATCCCGAGGGCGAGGAGCCCGTGGCCGATCCCCGCCGCGGCGAGGGCCATCGCCACGTTCGTGGCCGGGCCGGCCAGGCTCACGTAGAGCATCCCGCCCCAGGTGTCCCGGAAGTAGAAGGGGTTCACGGGCACGGGCTTGGCCCACCCAAATACGACGGGGAACCCTGCGAACCGCCGGAGGACGAGGAGGGTGAGGGGGAGGAGGAACGAGCCCACGGGGTCGAGGTGGGGGAGGGGGTTGAGGGTGAGCCGCCCGGCGGCCTTGGCCGTGGGGTCCCCGAGCCTCCACGCCACGTAGCCGTGGGCCACCTCGTGGGGGATCACGCAGACGAACAGGGCCCCGAGGGCCATCAGGCTGTAGATAAGCTCGGTCACAGGCCCTGGTCCCCGGGGACGACGAGGACTTCCTCGCGGAGGAGGGTCACCATCCCCGGCGGGGCTCCTTTCGGCTTGCGGACATAGCGGACGTCAGTGTAGCTCACCTCGACCTTCCGCTCACCCCGGGCCCGGGAGTGCCAGGCGGCGAGCTCCGCGGCGCGGCGGAGGACCTCCTCCGGGACGGGCCGGCCGTCGGTGCGGACAATGACGTGGGCCCCCGGGACCCCCCGGGCATGAAGCCAAAGGTCCCCCGGCCGGGCCAGGCGCAGGATCCGCTCGTTTTCCTCAGCCGATCGGCCCACGAGGATCCGGAACCCACCGTGGACGACCTCCCGCGGAGCCGCCCGGACCCTTTCCTCCGATCTGGGGCTCTTCTCTTCTTGAACAAGATAAGGGGCGAGGGCGGGATCCGCCTGCAGGGCCTCCCGGAGCCCCTGGAGCCTGGCGATCTCCTTCTGGAGCTTCTCCCGCCGAGCGGGAACCTCCTCAAGCCTCCGCCGGAGCTTCCGGGCCCGGGCGTAGAGGGCCTGGGCGTGGGCAAGCGGGGGCACAGCCGGGTTCAGGGACAGCCGGACCGGCTGCCCGTCGAACCCCTCGACCACGGCCTCGGCCACCCCCCGGGGGATCTCCCCCAGCCGGGTGAGGATGAGGTCGGCCTGGGATTGGAGTGCGGGCCACCCCTGGGCCTCCCGCTCGGCCTCGGCGAGGGCGGCGAGGGCCCGTTCCCGCCGGGCCAAGGCCCGCTCCACCTGGGCGATCCTTTCCCGCGCAAGCTCCGCCCCGAGGCGCTCCTCCAGCACCAGGTCCAGGGCCTGGAAGAACGTGGGGAACGTGGCCAGCGGTTCGCCAAGGTCTGGGCGGGGGAAGAAGCTCGCGAGTTTCCTCGTCCCAAGCGGGTAGACGTAGCCGGCCAGGGGCTGAGGGAGAAGTTCCTCGACGAACGCCGCGAGGTCCTCGGGGGAGGGGGGGCGACCGAGGCGGGCCGCGGCGGCGCGGCGGAGCTCGGGGCCCAGGCCGGCCTGCGGGGCGTCCGGCGCGGCGAAGTCCACCGGCTGGAGTTCCCCGCCGCGGAGGGAGAGGGGCCGCCCCTCCCGGGGGAGGAAGAACAGGTCTCCACCCCGCGGCCGGAGGTCGAGGACGAGGTCCGCCCCGGGGAACCGGAGTCGGATCACCCGGTCCAGGCCCGCCTGGTCCAGGGCGAGGAGGGGCTGGCCGGCCAGCGCGCGGAGGACCATGCAGAACGGGGGCGGCGCGGGGGGCGTGGGCGGCCGAAGTTCCGTGCGGTGAAACGCTTTTCCCCCAGGATCAAGCACAGCAGCTCCCGGGGGCGCGTAGAACCGGAGGAAGAACACCTCCCCCACCTGATGGACCTTCGCAAGGCGCGCCCCCAAAAGGCCCTGGGCCTCCTGGACCGCCTTTCGAAGCTCAATCCCCTCCACCGGGGCGATGGTAGCACAGCCAGGTCCCCGCTGCGCTATCCCCCGATCAGTCCGGCAAGCTCCACGCTAAGGGACCAGGTTTTCGCCGGGTCCCCTGGGTCCACCGCCCCAAATCGCGCCACCGCCCGCAGGGTGAAGTGGTAGTTCAGGGACCACAGGAGCTGGACCTCGGTCATCCCCCAGCCGAACAGGCTCCCCGCCAAGCGGCGAAAGTAGGTGGAGATCTGCCACCGCCCCCGGGGCCCACAACAGGGCACGGTGGGTCCATAGACCTGCCAAACCTCAAAGAACCGGCTGTCTCCGGTGACCGCAGCGTTGCGGCTGTCGGAGAAGGAAGTCGCGGCACGGAGCCCAAACTCACCGGGAAGCTCGCACCGGATCTCCACCCCGTAGACATTCAATCCTTCCAGGCCGAACCCAGGGCTCAGGCGCACAGCCTCCACGTAGGGACGCAGACACACGGACCAGTCCCCCTCAACCCGCAGGACGGGGTCCACCCGCTTGAAGCCCGTGGTGAAGAGAATGGTGGTGTCGAACAGGAAGCGCATCCGATCGCACCCAGGACAGGGCAGCGGGAGATCCCGCACGGCCAGCTGCAGATCACGGAAGCCGCCGCTCTTTTGGAATGTAAGCGTCACTTCCAGGCGGAACGGGGCGCTCGGGCACCCCCACACCGCCGCGGGTCCGGCGAGACGCACGGTGATCGTCGAAAACTCCATGGGAATCAATCGCCACGTGCTCCCCAGGGTGAAGGCCAGATCACCCAGGTTCCCCTGGGCGCCCAAGAACAGAGTCGATGTGTCGGGTGCCACGCCGCTGTAGGTCACCGTGGAGCTCAAGCGGGCCCAACCGAAGCCGGCCGAAGCTTGCACGGTGGCGGTTGCCAGCCCAAGCAGAGAAGGATCGAAATGAAGCGTGGCGGTTAGGGGAACGATCACCCGCGGGTTGCCCAAAACAGCGAAGTCCACCCGCGACCGGAACGTGAGGCCCGAAAATCCGTTGCCTCCCCAGCTCCCCTGGATCTCATGCTCCCCAAACCGCGTTCGTATGAACAGGCTGGCGGAACCCGGCCCAAGCGCCGAGCTCGGGGGCATCCCCACGGTGAGGAG
>JAOACA010000037.1:0-5508 GCA_026418075.1 Candidatus Bipolaricaulota bacterium
GCGGTGGAGGCCTACAACGAGCTCGCCCCCACGCGGCGAACCTGCGCCCTCCTCCACCTCACCTGCTAGGCCCAGAGCCCGGACGGGCGGTTCCAGAGCGGGTAGGATCGCCCGTCCATGGGAGAACCAAGGAGGCGCGCCGGACGTCGGCTGGGGCTGCTTATCCTCCTTGCGGGGGCGGCCCTGGGGGGAGGGGCGCGGGAGCCCCTCGCGGTCTACCGCATCGGCTACCGTTTTGTGTACAGCGTGGCCTTCTCCCCCGATGGCCGGTGGCTGGCCGTCGGGGGCTCGTTGGGCGGGACCACGGCCCTCCTCGACCTCACCAGGGCCGAGGAGGCCCGTACCTTCCCTGGACACACGGACTACGTGCGGGCGGTGGCGTTCAGCCCAAGAGGGGATCTCCTCGCTACAGGGGCCGACGACGGCCTGATCCTCGTCTGGAACCTCGCTTCCGGGACCCAGGCCTTCACCCTCCGGGGCCACAAGGGCGGGGTGAACGGCGTCGCGTTCTCCCCCGATGGGGCACTCCTCGCCTCCGCCGCCGACGACGGGACGGTGCGGCTGTGGCACGCCCGCACGGGGGAGCCCCTCCGGACGCTCGAGGGCCACCGGGCCTGGGCCTACGCCGTGGCGTTCCTCCCCGACGGACGGGGGGTCGTCTCGGGCTCGATGGACGAGACCGCGATCGTGTGGGACCCCCACCGGGGGAACAAACGGGTGCTTGAGGGTCACGCCGGCGCGGTGTCGTCCGTGGCGGTGAGCCCCGATGGGCAATGGCTTCTGTCCGCGTCGTTCGACGGGACCCTGCGGGTGTGGAGCCTGGATACGGGCCGGCCGGTCCACACCCTTGTCGGCCACACGGGCCCGGTGTACGCGGTGGCCGTGAGCCCCGACGGCCGCCTCATCGCCTCGGGGTCGGCCGACCGGACGGTCCGGCTGTGGGATCTCCGCACCGGGAGGACGGTGGAGGTCCTGGGGCCGTTCTTTGAGGCCGTCCGAACTGTCGCCTTCAGCCCCGACGGCCGGCTCCTCGCCGCCGGCGGCTGCGGCCGCCACCTCGCCGACTACTGCGGGGAGGGCCTCGTCCAGCTCTGGGAAGTTCGCCCGCCAACCCCGTGACCGCCCGTGGCCCCAAGCTTCGTAGAGGCCCGATCGCGTAGACTTCCCCATCCTTACCGAGGAGGGAGACGATGGACAAAGCACAGCGCGCGTTTCTCGAGCGGTTCCTGGGGACGATCAGCCCGTCGGGGTTCGAGACCGAGGCCGCGGCGGTGTGGCTGGAGGAGGCCCGGTTCGCCGACCGGACCTGGGTCGACCTCCACGGGAACGCGTTCGCCGCCCTGAACGAGCGTGGATCCCCGCGGGTCATGCTCGCCGGGCACATGGACGAAATCGGCCTCATGGTGTCCCACGTCACGGACGGGGGATACCTCCACGTCCGCCCGATCGGGGGCTGGGACGCCCAGGTCCTGCCAGGGCAACGGGTGTGGGTCCGCACCAAGAAGGGCCGCGTCCTCGGGGTCGTGGGCCGGAAACCCGTCCACCTCCTCGACGACGAGGCGAAGAGGACCGTGGTCAAGATCGAGGACCTGTGGATCGACATCGGGGCGGGGTCCAAGGCCGACGCCCTGCGGCAGGTGGAAATTGGAGACCCGGTGGTCTTGGCCCAGGGGCCGGAGCGCCTCGGGGACGACCTCCTCCTTGCCCGGGGGGTGGACGACCGGATCGGGGCGTTCGTGGCCCTGGAGGCCCTGCGCCTCCTCAAGAAGCTCAAGCCCAAAGCCGCCGTGTTCGCCGTGGCCACGGTCCAGGAGGAGATCGGCATTCGGGGCGCACGGACGAGCGCCTACGGCCTCGATCCCACGGTGGGGATCGCGATCGACGTCTGCCACACGACGGATACCCCGGGGACGGAAGGGGAGAAGAAGAAGCTTGGGGAGATCAGCCTCGGGAAAGGGCCGGTTCTGGCCCGGGGCCCGAACATCAACCCCAAGCTCTTTGATCTCCTCGTGGACACGGCGAAGAAGGGGAAGATCCCGTACCAGATTGAAGCTGCCCCGGGGGCAACGGGAACGGACGCGAACGCGATGCAGCTCAACCGGGCCGGGATGGCCACCGCCCTCGTCTCGATCCCCAACCGCTACATGCACTCCCCGTGCGAGGTCGTATCGCTTAGGGACGTCGCGAACGCGGCCAAGCTCATTGCGCAGGCCGTGGCCCGCCTGGACGGGACGACCGACCTCGTGCCCGGGGAGAGGGGGATGGCACCCCGAAAAGCTGCGCGACGCGCGAAAACCTGAGCTAGAAGAGAGCGGGAGAGGGAGCCGCGCCCCTCAGTGGAGCTTGGGGTCGAGGGCGTCCCGGAGCCCGTCCCCCATCATGTTGAACCCCAAAACCGTGAGGAGGATCGCCAGCCCCGGAAAGAGGGAGAGCCAGGGGGTCACCACAAGCCACCGCACCCCCTCCCGGATCATGTTCCCCCAGGTCGGTGTGGGCGGGGACACCCCGAGCCCGATGAACGAGAGGTTCGCCTCGACGCGAATCGCGGTCGCGGTCCACAGGGTGGACATGACGAGGATCTCCCCAAGGACGTTGGGGAGGATGTGCCGGACGATGATCCGCGCCGGGGCCGCCCCCGCTGCCCGGGCCGCGGTCACGTACTCCGTATGACGGATCGCCACCACGGACCCGTGGACGATCCGCGCCACCTGGGGGGCAAGGACGAGGCCGATCGCCAGGATGAGCTTGTCCATCCCCGGGCCGAGGATCGCCATGAACATGAGGCCCATGACGAGGGCCGGAAAGGCCATGAGGAGGTCCACGAGCCGCATGAGGAGGAGCTCGACCCGACCGCCGAAGAACCCGGCCACAAGCCCCACGGCCGACCCCAACACCGCACCGATGAGGACCGAACACACCCCCACGGTGAGGGACACCCGAGCCCCGGTGAGGATCCGGGAAAAGACGTCCCTCCCCAAGTCATCCGTCCCCAGGGGGTGGGCTCCCCCGGGAGGGGCAAGCATGTTGTACACGTTCTGCTTGAGCGGATCGTGGGGGGAGAGGTAGGGGGCGAGGGCGGCCAGCGCGGCCACGACCACCGTAAGCACGAGACCGACGAGGGCGGTCCGGTTCCGCACAAACGCCCGCAGCCTCCGCCCCCCCAACCGCCTAGTCATACCGGATCCGGGGGTCGACCACCCCGTAGAGGAGGTCCGTGACCAAGTTGATCACCACCACGAGCCCGGCGTAGAGGACGATCATGCTCTGGAGGGCGATGTAGTCCCGCTGGTTCATCGCCTGGACCATGAGCCGCCCGAGCCCAGGCCGGGTGAACACGATCTCCGTCATCACCGAATCCCCGATGAGCACGGCGGCCTGGCTTCCCACCACGGCCACCACCGGGATGAGGGCGTTGCGGAGGGCGTGGAGGTAGATCACCGTCCGCTCCCGTAGCCCCTTGGCCCGGGCCGACCGAACGTACTCCTCCCGCAAGACGTTGAGGAGGGCCGAGCGGGTCATCCGGGTCACGAACGCGGTCATGATGATCCCCAGCGTGAATGCGGGGAGGACGAGGTGGCGGAGGTTCGCCGTGGGGTTGGAAAACTCCCCGGCCCCCATCACCGGAAACCAGCGGAGCCCGACGGCGAAGGCGAGGATGAGGAGGATCCCCAGGTAGAACGCGGGGACGGAGAGCCCAGCGAGGGCAAACGTCCGCCCAATGTAGTCGGGAAGGCGGTTCCGCTTCACGGCGGTGAGGACCCCCGTCGGGACCCCGAGGAGGATCCCGATGAGGAGCCCGGCGAACGTGAGCTCCAGGGTGTGGGGGAGAACGGAGGCAACTTGGGCCCCGATCGGGATCCCGGTGATGAGGGACTGGCCGAGGTCGCCCCGGAGGTACCCGAGGAGCCCCCGCCCGTACTGGACAATCAAGGGGGCGTTGAGGCCCATCCGCTCCCGCAGGGCCTGGACCGCCTCGGCCGAGGCGTAGTCCCCAAGCGCGGCCACCGCCGGGTCCCCCGGGGCCACCCGGATGAACAGAAACACGAGGGTGTAGGCCGCGAGGAGGGCCGGGACCGCCATGAGGAGCCGCCGCAGGACGTAGGAGCCCATGAGAAGAGGGGGCGCCCCGACGGGCGCCCCCTGCCTCCCCTACTACTTCAGCGACGTGAGCTCGTTGATCGGCGGGTAGAGGGCCAGCGTGGACTTGAGGGTGTACCCGTAATCGAGCCGGTCCGAGCGCGCGAACACGAACTTCAGGATGTAGAACGGAAGCGCAGCCACCTCCTTGAGGATGATCTCCTGAGCATCCTTCCACAGCGCGGCCTGAACCGCCGGGTCGAGGGCTGCCCGGGCCTGCTCGATCAGCTTGTCGGCCGCAGTGAGGTGGGAGAAGTTCGTGTCGGGCTTGGCCCCGGTGACGACGATGGACGCCGAGTGGTAGAACCGGGTGAGGAACGCATCCGCGCTCGGGCGCCACGCCTCGTAGTGGACAAGCGGGTTCACGTCCTGGCGGATGAGGCTGTGGAACGAGGAGTGATCGGTGACCTTGATCTCGAGCTTGATCCCGACCTTGGCGAGCTGGGCCTGGATGTTCTCAAACGGCTTCTTGTAGGACGCCCGCTCGGTGATGTAGGCGCTCAGGGCGAACCCGTCGGGGTACCCCGCCTGGGCGAGGAGGGCCTTGGCCTTGGCGAGGTCGGCCTCGTAGTACACCCCCCGGGCCTTGGCCTCGTCGCAGCTCAGGCCGCCTGCCAGGTACACCGGCACGGGACCGCACAGGGGCTCGGCGAGGTCCGGGCCGATCGCCTGGATGAGCTCGGTCCGGCTCAGGGTGTAGGCGATCGCCTGCCGGACCAAGGGGTTATCCAGCGGGGGCTTTGTCATGTTGAGGTGGAGGACATGGGTCTCCCCAGGGCCAAACACATCCACCACGATCCCCCGCATCCGCTTCACCGTGTCCACCCACGCCTGCTCCCGGACCCCCTCGATGAGGTGGACCTCCCCCGTGGCGAGGGCGCTCAGCCGGGCAGTGACGTCGGGCATGTACCACACCTCCACCCCGGCGAGCTTGGGCTTCCCCCGGAAGTAGGCAGCGAACGCCGCGAGCTCCACCTTCTGGGCCGGCACGTGCCGGACGAACCGGAACGGCCCCGTCCCGACGGGGTTCGTGGCAAACTTCTCCCCCAGGGCCTCGTACGCCCGCTTGGGGACGATGAACCCGCCTGCGTAGTCGGCCACCTTGGGGAGGAACAGGCTCGGGGACAGGGCCTGGGGGAGGGTGATCTTCACCGTGTGCGTTCCCACGGCCTCAAACGTCATCCCCCCGTACTCGCCGGCATAGGCCGAGGTCTTGGAGTCCGCGGCCTTGGTGAGGGAGAACACGACGTCCTCAGCTGTGAGCTCGTAGCCGTCGGGGGAACCGGGGAACGGGTGGACCCGCACGCCCTTCCGGAGGTAGAAGGTCCACGTCTTCCCATCGGCCGAGACCTCCCACCGCTCGGCGAGGTC
>JAOACA010000037.1:5601-7593 GCA_026418075.1 Candidatus Bipolaricaulota bacterium
GAACGGGTGGACCCGCACGCCCTTCCGGAGGTAGAAGGTCCACGTCTTCCCATCGGCCGAGACCTCCCACCGCTCGGCGAGGTCCGGCTCAAAGACGGTGATGTCCCCGGGCTTGTAGCGGACGAGCCCGTTGAACACCATGTCCACCACCGCCCGATCCATCGTCGCCGACGCGTAGTGGGGATCGAGCGTCCGGAGATCCGCGGCGTCGAACGCGATCTTCAGGACCTGCCCCGACGCCGCCACACCAAGAGCCAACACCGCAAGGCAAACCAGCCGCTTCACATGCACCACCTCCCTGAGTCGGGAAAGAGAATCCCTGAGCCCTGTTCAGCTCGTCTTCCTTCCTCGCCTCGTCCACCACCCCCTTTGGGGGAAGGAACCCCGGCTGCCATTATAGGAAGGCCCCCTGGGGTGGAGAAGGGGGGTCTAGAGAAGCCGGCGGAGGGCGCGGATCTTGTCCCGGTAGGCGGCGGCAAGCTCGAACTCCAGGGCCTCGGCCGCCGCCCGCATCTCCTTCTCCAGGGTCCGGATGAGACCCGCAATCTCCTCCCGGGAGAGCTCCTCCGGGGCTTTGGGGATCTCCACCGGCTCCGGCCGCCGGCCATGGAGCTCGCCCACGATGTCCCGGACCTCCTTCTCGATCGTCTGGGGCGTGATCCCATGCCGGCGGTTGTAGGCAAGCTGGATCTCCCGCCGCCGGTTCGTCTCGTCCACCGCCTGGCGGATCGCCTCGGTCACCTCGTCGGCGTAGAGGATCACCTTCCCCCGCACGTTCCGGGCGGCGCGGCCGATCGTCTGGATGAGGGACGTCGCCGAGCGGAGGAACCCCTCCTTGTCCGCGTCGAGGATCGCCACGAGCGACACCTCGGGGAGGTCCAGGCCCTCCCGGAGGAGGTTGATCCCCACAAGCACGTCGAACTTCCCCAGCCGGAGGTCGCGGAGGATGTCCACCCGATCCAGGGTCTCGATCTCGGAGTGGAGGTAGCGGGCCCGGACCCCAAGCTCGACGAGGTACTCGGTGAGGTCTTCCGCGGTCCGCTTGGTGAGGGTCGTCACGAGGGCCCGCTCCCCCCGCTCGGTCACCCGTCGGAGCTCCCCAAGGAGGTCGTCCACCTGCCCCTTCACCGGCCGGACCTCGACCTCGGGGTCCACGAGGCCCGTCGGCCGGACGATCTGCTCCACGATCTTCGCCGACACCCTCCGCTCGTAGTCCCCGGGGGTGGCGGACATGAAGATCGCCTGCCCAATCCGGGCCTCGAACTCGGAGAACGTAAGCGGCCGGTTGTCGAGGGCTGAGGGGAGCCGGAACCCGTACTCGACGAGGGTCTCCTTCCGGGACCGGTCCCCGTGGTACATCCCGTGGATCTGGGGGATCGTCTGGTGGGACTCGTCGATCACGGTGAGGAAGTCGGCGGGGAAGTAGTCGAGGAGGGTCCACGGGGGCTCGCCGGGTCGGCGGCCGTCGAGGTGGCGGGAGTAGTTCTCGATCCCCGGGCAGTACCCCATCTCCCGGAGCATCTCGAGGTCAAACCGGGTCCTCTGTTCCAAGCGCTGGGCCTCGAGGAGCTTCCCCTCCCCCTTGAGCGCCTTCAGCCGCTCCTCCAGCTCCTCCTCGATCCCCGCGAGGGCCCGCCGGAGCCGCTCCTCGGGGGTCACGTAGTGGGTCGCCGGGGGGATCGTGGCCCGCCGGAGCTCCCCCAGCACGTTCCCCGTGAGGGGATCCACGGACGAGATCCGCTCCACCTCCTCCCCGAAGAAGTCGACCCGGTACCCCACCTCCTCCGAAGCGGGGATGACCTCCAGCACGTCCCCCCGCAGTCGGAACGTGGCCCGCTCGAAGGCGAGCTCGTTCCGCCGGTACTGGAGGAGGACGAGCTGGCGGAGGACCTCGTCGAGGTCGTACTCCTTCCCCACCTCGAGGACAAGGGACAGCGCGGCGTAGTCCTCGGGGGACCCCAGGCCGTAGATGCAGGAGACGCTCGCCACCAC
>JAOACA010000038.1 GCA_026418075.1 Candidatus Bipolaricaulota bacterium
AGATGTGTATAAGAGACAGCACGCGAGGTACCCCCCCACCGCCCCGATCCCCACCGCCACCCCGAAGTGGACGAGGGCCTTCTCGTACTCCCCGTTCAGGTACTGCCCAAACCCGGGCACCACAAACGACGCCAACCCATGGAGCAGGGGGACGAGATTGGGCTCCTCACGCCCCACGGCCCCCACCCCCAGCGCCACCACCACCGCCACGACCACTCCCGCTGCCTTCATCTATCCCCCTTCCACCCGGGCCAACACCTCGTCCGGGATGTCGAAGTTCGCCACGACCTCCTGGACGTCCTCCTCGTCGTCGAGGGCGTCGAGGAGCTTGAGGACCCGCTCGGCGTCCTTCCCCTCCACCCGGACCGTGGTCTTCGGAACGAGGGCCACCGCGGCCTTCGTCACCTCGACCCCCGCCCCTTGGAGGGCATCCCGCACCGCCGCCACCGCCCCCGGGGGCGTGTAGAAGGTGAGGGTCCCCTCGTCGTAGGTGAAGTCCTCCGCCCCGGCCTCGGCCGCGAGGAGCACCAACGCCTCCCGGTCGGCGCTCGGGGGAAGCTCGGCCACCTCCACCACCCCCCGGCGCTCGAACTGCCAGGCCACGCTCCCCTCGCCCCCGAGGCTCCCCCCGTGGATCTCAAACAGGTGCCGCACCGTGGCCGCAGTGCGGTTTCGGTTGTCCGTGAGGGCCCGGAGGAGGATCGCCACCCCCCCGGGGCCGTAGCCCTCGTAGGTGACCTCGGTGTACTGGACCCCGTCCACGTTCCCGGACGCCTTCTTGATCGCCCGTTCGATGTTCTCCTTGGGCATGTTGGCGGCCTTGGCCCGTTCGATCGCCGCAGCGAGGGTCGGGTTCGTCTCCGGGTTGGGGTCCTGACGGGCACAGACGATGAGCTCCCGCGAGAGGCGCGAAAACAACGCCGACCGCTTCTTGTCCTGCGCCCCCTTCCGATGCTTGATGTTCGCCCACTTCGAGTGACCCGCCATCGCGCTCCTTGCGGCGGGAATGATAGTCGGGTCCCCACCCGTGGGCAAACCCGTTGCAGAGAGGGGCCTGCGGAAGGACACTTCCCCCGATGGCCGACCCGCGGGCGATTGCTTCCGCCGCCGGGCTCCTCCGCTCGGCCCGGAGGGCGTGGGCCCTCACCGGGGCCGGGGTGAGCACCCCGTCGGGGATCCCCGACTTCCGCTCCCCCGGGGGCCTGTGGGACCTCGCCGACCCCGACGAGGTCGCCTCGATCGAGGGCTTCCGCCGAAGCCCGGAGGCGTTCTACGGCTTCTGGACCTGGCGGTTCCGCCGGATGGAGGGGGCGCAGCCGAACCCGGTGCACGTCCTCCTGGCCCAGCTCGAGGCCCAGGGGCTCCTCCGCGGGGTGATCACCCAGAACATCGACGGGCTCCACACCCGTGCCGGATCCCGGGCCGTGCTCGAGGTCCACGGCCACATCCGCACGGGGACCTGCCTCGCCTGCCGAGGGTCCTACCCTCTCGGAGACGTGATCCACCAGGCGGAGGTCCACGGGCTCCCGTTTTGCCCCTGCGGCGGCCTCATCAAGCCCGACGTCGTCTCTGTTCGGCGAGGACCTCGCCCCGGACTTCGCCCGGGCGGTGGCCGCGGTGGAGGAGGCGGACCTCCTCCTGGTCCTCGGGACGTCCCTCACCGTGTGGCCCGTGGCCGGGCTGGTCCCCCGGGCGCTGGCGCGGGGGATCCCGGTGGTCATCGCCAACCGCGATCCCACCCCCTACGACGGGGGGGCAGCCGTCCTCCTCCGGGGGGACCTCGTGGAGACGGCCCGGGAGCTTGGGGAGGCGTTGGGGGTGAAGGTCCATGCTTGAGGCCCGGGTAGGGAGGGTTCTCGCGGCCCGGGGGGAGACCCTGGCCGTGGCCGAGTCGTGCACGGGGGGACTCCTGGCCGGGCGGATCACCGACGTCCCCGGGGCCTCGGCCTACTTCCGCGGGGGGATCGTCGCCTACAGCAACGAGGCCAAGGTCAGCCTCCTCGGGGTTCCCCCCGAGGTCCTCCGGACCCGGGGCGCGGTCTCCCCGGAGTGCGCCCGGGCGATGGCCGCCGGGGCCCGGGAGCGGTTCGGGGCCACCCACGCCCTGGCCGTCACCGGGATCGCCGGACCCGGCGGCGGGACCCCGGAGAAGCCGGTGGGCCTGGTCTACATCGCCCTCGCCTCCCCGGATGGGATGTGGGCGGAGGAGCACCGGTTCTCCGGGGGCCGGGCCGAGGTGCGCCGCCAGGCCTGCGACGCCGCCCTGACCCTCCTCCTCCGCCACGTGGGGGAATCGTGACGGGCGCGGGGTGGTGGGGGATCCTTCGGACCGCGGGGACCGCCGTCCTCCTCGTGGGGGGGCTGGCCCTGTTCGGCCTCCTCGTCTACCTGAGCGGTCCGGCCCAGGTGTTCGCCGAGATCACCCGGATCGGGGCCCTGGGGTTCCTCGTCGTCGTCCTGAGCGCGGTCCTGTCCTTGGCCACCTGGTCCCTGAGCTGGTACGTCCTCCTCCGGGGGGCGGGGATCCCCATCCCCTGGCACCGGACCGTCGCTCCCCTCCTCGCCGGGTACACCGTGACCTACCTCACCCCCTCGATGTACCTCGGGGGCGAGCCCGTGCGGGCGTACTGGGTCGCCCGGGATCAGGGGGTCCCCACGGCCCGGGTCATGGGGACGGTGGTCGTGGAGCGGATGCTGTCCGGGTTCTCGGTCCTGGCGTTCGCCTCGATCGGGGCCGTGTTCACCCTCGTCTCCCCCGGGGTGTCCCTGGCCGACAAGGGGGCGGTGGCCCTCATCCTGGGGTCCCTCTACCTCCTCCTCGGGATCGCCCTCGTCCTCCTCGCCCGAAGGGCCCGGTGGCTGTCCCGCCCCCTAAGCTGGCTTGCCCGCAGGCTCCCCCGCTACCCCCGTCTCCTCCGCGCCGCCGGGCACGTGGCGGAGATGGAGGACGAGATCCACCGGGCGTTCACCCGCTACCGGGGACCAACGCTCCTGGCGTTCGCGCTCCAGCTCCTCAGCGTGTTCACGTCCTACCTCCGGCCCCAGATCTTCTTCCACTTCACCCGGCGTTCCCTGTTCACGTTCCCCGAGCTCTCCCTCTACTTCACCCTGAGCCTGTTCGTGAACGGCTTCCTCTGGATCACCCCCGGGGGGTTCGGGGTCACGGATGGGGGCCGGTCCGCAATCCTCTCGCTTCTCGGGATCTCCTGGAGCGGGGCGGTGGCATTCAACGTGGTCTACCGGTTCGTGGACCTCCTCCTCGTCGGGGTCGGAGCCCAGCTCCTCCTCGGGCGGGGGCTCGTCCGCCTCCGCCGGGGCCGGGTCACGGTGGCCGTGGACCCACCCCCCGACGGGCGATAGGATTCCCAATTTGGAGGCGATGCTACCTATGGCAAAGTGGATCGCGTGGGCCTTGGTCCTCGCCGGGGTGGTCGCCCTGGGGCAAGGGGCCCTGGAGGACTTCCCACTCGGGGTCACGGCGATGACCTGGCGCGTGAAAAGCAGCGGGCTTGCCGCACCCCAGGAGCTCTCCCTGCGGATCGAGGGCAAAGCCGGAGGGCAGTACCGGATCGAGCTTGGGGTGACGGCGGAGGGGACGGCAGCGGAGCTTGGGACCCTGGGGTTCCTCGGGTCGGCCCTGTTCGTCCAGGCGTCGGGGGTCCAGGTGGACCTCTCCAGCCTCCTCGTCCTCGCCCGGCGGCGGGAGACCCTCAAGGTGGGGGAGTCCTACGTCCTCCCGGGGGGGACGTTCCTCGCCCGGGAGAAAGCGCCCCTGGCCGGGGTCCAGTGCCTTCTCGGGGAGTTCCGGCCGGCGGACCGCGCGGGGACGGTGATCGAGATCGGGTTTGCCCTGAGCAACCCGGTGTACTTCCTCCCCCTCATGCGGGTCCGGGAGGGGGACCGGATCACGTTCGAAATGGTGCTCATCGCCTACCAGCGCCCATGAGGAGCCCCCTCATCCGCCTGGAGGGGGTGGAGAAGGTCTACCGGCTGGGGGAGGTGGACGTCCCCGCCCTGCGGGGGGTGGACCTCGTTGTGGAGCGGGGGGCGTCCCTTTCGATCATGGGGCCCTCGGGATCGGGGAAATCCACCCTCCTCCACCTCCTCGGGCTCCTCGATCGCCCCACCGCCGGTCGGATCCTGTGGGACGGCCGGGACGTGACGGACCTCAAACCCAACGAGCTCGCCGAGCTCCGGGGGCGGCACATCGGGTTCGTGTTCCAGACCTTCAACCTCGTCCCGACCCTGACCGCCCTGGAGAACGTGGAACTCCCCTTGGTGTTCCTCGGGGTTTCCCCGCGGGCCCGGCGGGCCCGGGCCGCGGAGCTCCTCACGCGGCTCGGGCTGGAGGCGCGGCTGGCCCACAAACCGCGGCAGCTTTCGGGGGGCGAGCAGCAGCGGGTGGCGATCGCCCGGGCCCTGGCCCCGGACCCCGAGCTCCTCCTCGCCGATGAACCCACCGGGAACCTCGACTCCGCCACGGGCCGGGAGATCCTCGCCATCCTCGGGGACCTCCACCGGGGAGGGAAGACCCTCATCCTCGTGACCCACGACCCGGAGGCCGCGGCCACAACGAGCGCGACGATCCGGCTTCGGGACGGCCGCATCCAGGAGGGGCGATGATCTGGGACCTCTTTCGTCTCGCTGTGCGCAACATCGGGCACCGCCGGATCCGGTCCTGGCTCACCGTGATCGGGATCCTCATCGGGACGGCGGCGGTGGTGGCCCTCATCGCCATCGGCCAGGGCCTCCAGCGGACGGTCACCCAGCAGGTGGAGCGGCTCGTGGGGTACAACACGATCCTCATCAGCCCCCGGGGCCAGGGGTTTGGGCAGCGGATCCGGGTGGACCTCGCCGCGCTCCGGGGGATCCCCGGGGTCCGGGCGGCGGTGGGGGTCCGCACGGAGACGGCCTACGTGGAGGGGCCGGAGGGGAAGGGGTTCCCGACCCTCATCGGGTACGAGCCGGCGATGGAGGAGTTCGCCGGGGAGCTCAACCTCACGATCACCGCGGGGAGCCCGCCCACCGAGCCGGGGACGGCCCTCGTCGGGGCCCGGACGGCCCGGGAGTACGGGGCGCAGATCGGGTCCGTGCTGCGCATCGAGGACAAGCCGTTCCGCGTCGTGGGGATCCTCGCCCAACAGGCAGGGGGCCGGGGCGGGTTCAACCCCGTCGGGGTCTCCCTCAACGACGCGATCGTCCTCCCCTACGGCGACCTCCGGGCCCTGTTCCCCGGGCCCGAGCTTGTCCTCTACGCCATCGTCAAGGTCCGGGACGGGGCGTCGACCGAGGCCGTGAAGGAGGAGATCCGGGCCGCCCTCCGGGAGGCGGGGGAGCGGAACGCGAGCCTCGTCGACTTTGAGGACCTCACGAACCGGATCCGAACGATGATCGGGGGGGTGCAGGCGTTCCTCGCCGGGATCGCCGGGATCTCGATCCTCGTCGGAGGAATCGGGGTGATGAACACGATGTACACCGCGGTGCTGGAGCGAACCCGGGAGATCGGGGTCCTCAAGGCGGTGGGGGCCAAGGGGTACCAGGTGCTCCTCCTGTTCCTGTTTGAGTCGGGGCTGATGGGGCTGGGCGGCGGGGTGCTCGGGCTCGTCGTCGGCCTGGGGGCGGCGTGGGCGGCCCTGGCCATCGTGTCCCGGCTGTTCCAGACCTCCACCGCCCTGTCCCCGGTCCTGACCCCGGCCCTCGTGGTCGGGGCCCTCTTCTTCTCGTTTGGGGTGGGGGCCCTGTCGGGGGTCCTCCCCGCCCGGCGGGCGGCCCAGCTCCCCCCCGTGGAGGCCCTCCGCTACGAGTGAGACCGGGGCGCCACGGTCGCGATGAGCGCCCCGAGGAGCCCCAGGCCCACCCCCCCGGCGAGGCCCCAGAGGAGGAGCCCGCCCCACACCTGGGGGAAGCGGGGGACGGCGTCCCGGAGGTAGGGGAGGAGCGCCCCCCACCGCCACAGGGCCCAGCAGGCCCCAAGGTACAGGGCTCCTCCCAGGAGGCCCACGAGCCCCCCCAGGACGAAGAACGGGGCCCGCCGCTGGGCCGGGCTCGCCCCGCAGCTCCGCAGAAGCGCCAGCTCCCGCCCCCACAGCCCCATCGCCCCGGCCACGGCCCGGTACCCCAGCCCCAGGGCCAGGGCCAGGGTCCCCACGAGGAGGACGAGGGCCACCACCCGGGAGATCCAGGGGACCTGGGCCCGCGCCGCCCGCTGGACGTAGCGGACCCGCACCACCTCCGGAAGGGCCCGCAGGCGGGCCTCCAGCCCCGACCGGGCCTCGGGGGTGAGCAGCCGGACGACGAGGGTCCGCGCCGCCACCGGGGCCGGGTCGGTCTCCCCAGGGAACCGGAACGCCACCCCATCCACCCCGGGCCACGTCCACACCTCGCTCCCCAAGCGGGCGATCGCCGCCTCGGACGGGGCCGCCCCGAGCTCGGCCAGGAGGTAGCCCTCGGTCCCGCCCCCTCCCGCCCCCCGCGCCGCGGGGAGGAGGAGGAGGCCCATCCCGCTCAGGAGGGCCGCCGCCACCGCCACCGCCCCGAGGAGGAGGGGAACGGGCCGGGCCAGGCTCCGCCCCAGGGCGTCCAGAACGAGGAACGGGGTCCCCCGGGTCATCGCGCCCGCTCCGGCTGGAGGTGGACGGTGTACTTGAGGAGGGGAGCCCGGTCCTTGGGGGGGAACCCGTGCCGGGCCGGGATCGACCCGTCCCGGCAGGTGGCGAGCACGGCCACGCCCACCTCGTGGACCCCCTGAAGGAGCGCCACGAGCTCGTCCTGCTCCCCCGGCTCAAGGCCGCGGAACGGGTCGTCGGCAAGGAGGATCGCCGGCTCCGGGCACAGGGCGAGGGCGAGGAGGAGCCGCCGCTGCCCAAGCGCCCCCAAGGACGAGGCGCGCCGGCCCTCCTCCCCCTTGAGCCCGGCGAGCTCGAGGGCCCGGGCGAGGTGCTCCCGAGCCTCCCGGGAGGAGATCCCCAGGGCTCGGAGCTTGAACTCGAGGTTCCCCCGCACGGTCCTCCCCTCCAGGATCACCGGCTCCTCGGGCATGTACCCGATCCGTCGCCGGAGGGCCCGGGCTCGGGTCGGGGAGAGGCGGGCCATGTTTCGCCCCAAGACGAGGATCTGGCCGCCACTTGGGAACTTCTCCCGAAGGATAAGCTCAAGAAGGAGGGTCTTCCCCGACGAGGGGGGGCCCACCACGAACACAAACCCGTCGCCGGGAAGCCCGAACGAAACCCCATCGAGAACGAGGACCCCGTCCTCGGTGGCGTAGCGCAGTTCGGAAACCTGGATCGCTACCCGCATCGCGCGAGGAAGAACCGCTCCCGGCCGGCGAGGTCCCGCTCCACCCGGGCCTCCGCCCAGGTCCCCCCCCGGCGGGCGCACCGGAGGACCTCCGCCCCCTGCCCGTCCCCGATCTCGAGGAGGAGCCAGCCCTCGGGAAAGAGAAACCGTGGAGCCC
>JAOACA010000039.1 GCA_026418075.1 Candidatus Bipolaricaulota bacterium
TCCCTTGGGCCAAGACCCCGTGTCCAGCATTGGCTCGAGCCCCCACGAGTCTAAACCCCCTATACAGCGAACCGGATCGCCCGTCAAGGGGCACGGTCCGCCACCCCGGAACCCCCGGACCCGGTCGGGCGGTACGGTGGGCCCTGGAGGGCTGAGTACGGCGAACCAAGCCTGGGTTTCCCGAGGCTAGGGGCGAGTGATCACGAACGAGGACCAGTGCCCCGTAGCCACGGCCAGCGCCGGACTGGGAAGCCCTTCGATGCGTGTCGGGGCGAGACGGCCTACCTGATCCCCGTGCCCAAGCTGGCCGTACTCGTTGTCACCGAACGAGTAGACGTCGCCGTTTGCAAGAAGGACCAGGGAGTGATGGCCCCCCGCAGCCACAGCCACCGCACAACCGGGAAGCCCTTCGATGCGTGTCGGGACGAGACGGTCTACCTGATCCCCATGTCCAAGCTGGCCATACCTGTTGTAACCGAACGAGTAGACGTCGCCGTTCGCAAGCAGGACCAGGGAGTGGGAGTACCCCGCGGTCACGGCCACCGCCGGGGCGGGGAGCCCTTCAATGCGTGTCGGGACGAGACGGTCTACCTGATCCCCATGTCCAAGCTGGCCGGCCCCGTTCCAACCGAACGAGTAGACGTCGCCGTTTGCAAGAAGGACCAGGGAGGAATCGTCCCCCCCCTCAGCCACAGCGACCGCCGGACCGGGGAGCCCAGCAATGCGCGTCGGAACGAGACGGTCTACCTGATCCCCATGCCCGAGCTGGCCGTGGTAGTTCCAGCCGAACGAGTAGACGTCGCCGTTCGCAAGCAAGACCAGGGAGCAACCGCCCCCCGCGGCCACGGCCAGGGCCGGACCGGGGAGCCCAGCAACGCGCGTCGGAACGAGACGGACGACCTGATCGCCATGCCCAAGCTCGCCATACCAGTTGCCACCACACGAGTAGACGTCGCCGTTCGCGAGTACGATCAGCGAGTGGGCCTCCCCCCCATCCACAGCCACCGTCGGACCGGGGAGCACCTCAATTCGCGTCGGGACAGAACGGTTGTCGAGATCCCCATGCCCAAGCGAGCCAACCCCGTTCCAACCGAACGAGTACACATCACCATCACCACTGGGAGGTAAGATAGGAGGGCACCTCCCTACGGGAGGGCATCCCCCCCCTCCCAGGAGGAACAGGCACCCGGAGAGAAACACGGCTGCCACGCCCAGACCGCCCAGCACCACCCACTTCACCCGTCTTCCCCGCACGGTTCCCTCCCTTGGGTCAAGACCCCGTGTCCAGCATTGGCTCGAGCCCCCACGAGTCTAACCCCCCTATACAGCGAACCGGATCGCCCGTCAAGGGGGCTCCTCCCACGGCGCAAGGTTCCGGGGCCCCTACCTATGGGACGATCGGTTCGAACCGGGCCTGGAAGAACCGGAGCTCTTTCGGCTCGTAGACCATCCGCAGACCCCGGATCTTCTCCCGCTCCTCGTAGAGGGCGATGCAGCTTTCGGCCACGACGTCCATGTGGAGGTTCGTGTACACCCGGCGGGGGATGGTGAGCCGGACGAGCTCGAGCTTGGGCTTCCGGTGCTCGCCGGTCTTGGGGTCCCGCCCGGCGCTCACGATCCCCCGCTCCATCGCCCGGACGCCGCTGTCCACATACAGGGCCGCAGCGAGGGCCTGGGCCGGGAACTCCTCCTGGGGGATGTGGGGGAGAAACCGCTTGGCGTCGATGAACACCGCGTGGCCGCCGATGGGGACCACGATCGGGATCCCGGCCTCAAGGAGCCGCTCCCCAAGGTACTCCACCTGGCGGACCCGGCTGGCGATGTAGGCGTCGTCCACCATCTCGTAGATCCCCCGGGCGATCGCCTCCATGTCCCGGCCCGCGAGGCCCCCGTAGGTATGGAGCCCCTCGAAGATCACCACCATCTCCTTCGCCCGGGTGAAGAACTCCTCGTTGTTCGTGGCGATGAACCCCCCGATGTTCACGAGGTTGTCCTTCTTGGAGGACATCGTGCACCCTTCCCCGTAGCTCATCATCTCCCGGAGGATCTCCCGGACGGGCTTGTCCTCGTACCCCGGCTCCCGCCTCTGGATGAAGTAGGCGTTTTCCACCGCCCGCGTTGCGTCGAAGATGATCGGGATCCCGTGGCGGTTCGCCCACGCGGCGACCTCGCGGAGGTTGGCCATCGAGAACGGCTGCCCCCCGGCCATGTTCACGCACGGGGCGATGGAGAGGTAGGCAATCCCCTCCCGGCCCACCTCGTGGAGGAGCCGGTCGAGCTTGGCGATATCCACGTTCCCCTTGAAGGGATGCGGGTTGGTCGGGTCGTGGGCCTCGTCGATGATGCAGTCGTAGAAGATTCCTCCGGCCCGCTCGACGTGCTCGCGGGTCGTGGTGAAGTACATGTTCATCGGGACGTACTGGCCCTTCTTGATCCGGAGCTGGCTCGTGATGTGCTCGGCGGCCCGGCCCTGGTGGGTGGGGACGACGTAGCGGAACCCGTAGATCTCCTGGACCGCCCGCTCGAGGTTGTAGAAGTTGCGGGATCCGGCGTAGGCCTCGTCCCCGAGCATCATCCCCGCCCATTGGTTGTCGCTCATCGCCGAGGTCCCGGAGTCGGTGAGGAGGTCGATGTAGACGTCTTCGCTGCGGAGGAGGAACGTGTTGTAGCCGGCCTCGCGGATTTTCTCCTCCCGGTACTCCCGGGTCGTCATCCGCAGGGGCTCCACGACCTTGATCTTGTACGGCTCGGCGATCGTCCGCTTGGCAAGCGGCATCCGAGGCGACCTCCTTTCGGGCTACGGGGCGGGGACGAGGACCTCGGGGCGGCTGCAAAGGCGGCCCGAGGTCTTCCCGCGCAGGAACCGGTACTCCACCTTGTCCCCGGCCTTGAGCTTCCCGTACAGGGCTGAACTCACCTCGACCCGCTCGGACCGGACCTTCCCCCCCTCCACCACGTCGAGGACGACGAAGTACGCCTCCTCTTGGACGATCACGGTCACGGTGGTGGCGCCGCCGCCCCCGCTTCCCGGGCACACCGGGCAGCCCCCGGTGGAGACGGTGCGGGTCTCGGTCCGCTCGCGGACGACGACCGCCTTGTCGGCCACCGTGGCCGGGAGGGTGACGGGCTCGGCGTTCCGGCACTCGGAGACCACCACCGCCCCCACGGCCACGATCGCCCCCGCCAGGGCCAGGACGATGAACAGGCTAAACGGGTTCATGGCGCAAGGATAGCCTGCGTTGGGATCCATTTCCACACGGGGAGTCCGTTCCGATCCGGGTACACTTCCTCCCGATGGTGGACATCCTGGACGGGCTCACCGACGAGCAGCGGGAGGCGGTGACCCACCGCGGGGGGCCGCTCCTCGTCCTCGCTGGGGTCGGGACGGGGAAGACCACGGTCGTCACCCGGCGGATCGCCTACCTCATCGCCGAAGGGATCGTCGAGCGCCCAAGTCAGCTCCTTGTGTTCACCTTCTCCCACCAGGCGGCGGAGGAGATGCTGGATCGGGCGTTCGAGTGGGTCCGGTACGCGGCCCTCGACGCCTGGATCGCCACCTACCACTCCGTGTGCGAGCGGATCCTCCGGGAGAACGCGCCCCTGGCGGGCCTCCCCCCCGACTTCCGGGTCCTCGACGAGTGGGACGGACGGGCGTTTCTCCTCGACCACCTCACCGAGCTCCCCCTGCGGGCGCTGCGGACCCGGGCCCTCCGCCAGCCCCTGCGGTTCCTCTCCCCAGTTCTCGCGTTCATCGGGCGGGCCAAGGACGAGGCGATCACCCCGGAGCGGTACCGGGCGTGGCTTGCCGGAGCGGAGCTCCCCCCCGACGAGGCCGACCTCCACCGGGAGCTCTCCGAGATCTACGCCGCTTACCAGGAGCTTCTTTCTCGGGAGGGGTTCGTGGACTTTGGCGACCTCATCCTGCGGGCGGTGGAGCTTCTCCGCTCCCGGCCCGGGCTCCTTTCCGAGTACCACCGCCGGTTTCCCCACGTCCTTGCCGACGAGTTCCAGGACACGAGCCGGGCCGAGCTCGAGCTCGTCCGGCTTCTTGGGGCCCACGGGAACGCGACCGCGGTCGGGGACGACGACCAGGCGATCTACGGGTTCCGCGGGGTCCCGTGGGACAACCTGCTCTCCTTCCTCCGGGCGTTCCCCGAAGTGAAGGTCGTCGTCCTCACCCGCAACTTCCGTTCGACCCAAGGGATCCTCGACGCGGCGCTGCGGCTTGTGCGGGAGAACCGGTACCGGCTCGAGGCCCTGTCCCTCCGGGGCGAGGTCCCCTACTCGATCACGAAGGAGCTCGTCTCCCCCCACGGGCAGGGGCCACCGCCGATCCACCGCCACTTCCCGTCCGTGGGGGAGGAGGCAGAGTTCGTGGCCCACGAGGCCAAGCGGCTCCATGGGGCGGGGGTCCCCTACCGGGAGATCGCGGTGCTCTACCGGAACCGGTACCGGCCGGACCCGTACCTCAAGGCCCTGTCCGCGGAGGGGATCCCGTGGACCCTCGCTGGCCGGTACCGGGCCGGGCTGTTCGATCAAGAGGAGGTGAAGCTCCTCCTCTCCTTCCTCCGCGCCCTCGCCGACCCGGAGGACAGCCAGTCCCTCTACCACCTCCTCGGGTCCCCCATCTACCGGATGGGGAGCGAGGACCTGGCCCGGCTCACGGCCCAGGCGAGCCGAACCCACCGCCCGCTCCGGGCCGTCCTCCGGGCCGCCCTTGAGGGGAAGGAGCTTTCGGAGGGGGGGCGGGCGGCGGCCCGGCGGGCATTGGACGACCTCGCGTTCTGCGAAGACCTCGCCCGGGGGAACCCGGCCGGGCGCGTCCTCTACGCGTTCCTTACCGAGCGGACGGGGTACCTCGAGGCCCTCGTCCACTCCGGGGACCCCGAGGCGGCCCGGGCCCTGGAGAACATCGCTGCGTTCTTCGAGCGGGTCGTGCGGCGGTTCGAGGAGGTGGCCCGCCACGACCGGGTCCCGTGGTTCGTCCGGTACGTGGACGAGCTGCGGGAGCTGGGGTGGAACCCGATGGTGGGGGAGGCCGAGCCGGGGGCCGACGCCGTCCAGGTGATGACCTTCCACCAGGCGAAGGGGATGGAGTTTGGGGCCGTGTTCCTCACCGGGCTCGTGGAGGACTTCTTCCCCGGGCGGCTCCACCGGCCGGCGTTTTCCCTCCCCCGGGAGCTCCGGGCCGAGGACGTCCCCGAGGAGGTGGCCCACGTGGAGGAGCAGCGGCGGCTCTTCTACGTGGGGATGACGCGGGCCAAGCGCCACCTCTACCTCCTCTCCGCCGACGACTACCGTCCGCCGGGGGAGGAGCCGCGGAGGCGGGCAGCCAAGGTGTCCCGGTTCGTCCTCGAGGCCCTGGGGCCGGGGGGGATCGCCCCCCGGGGGGCCGAGGCCCCCGCGTTCCTCCGGATCCGCCGGGAGGGTACGGAGCCCGCGGCCGTTCCGGTCGGGGCGGGGTCGGGGCCCCTGCAGCTCTCGTTCCGCCAGGTGGACGACTGGCTCACCTGCCCCCTCAAGTACCGGTACATCCACGTCCTCCGGGTTCCGATCCGGCTTCATCCCACCGTGATCCTCGGAAACGCCGTCCACCAGGCGATCCAGGCCTACCACCTCGCCAAGGTCCAGGGGCGGACGGTCCCCTTGGCAGAACTTCATAGGATTTTCCGCCACGCCTGGCGGTCCGAGGGGTTCCTCTCCGCCGCCCACGAGGAGGAGCTTCTTCGGCACGGGGAGGAGGCCCTGGCGGCGTTCTACGCGTTCGAGGAGGCCTCCGGGGCCCGGCCGACGTTCGTCGAGAAGTTCTTCGCGTTCACGGAAGGGGAGGCCAAGGTGGTGGGGTACTGGGACCGGGTGGACCAGGGGGAGGACGGGGCGGTGATCGTGGACTACAAGACGTCCGAGGTGGGGGAGGAGGCGGCGGACCGGCGGGCCGGGGAGTCCTTGCAGCTTGCGATCTACGCCCTGGGGTACGAGCGGTCGTTTGGGGACCGGCCGCGGGCGGTGGAGCTCCGGTTCCTCACCCCCGAGGTCGTGGTCGGGCAGGCGGAGCCCTCGGACCGCATGATCCGGCGGGCGCGGGAGGCGATTGGGGAGGCGGCGGCGGGGATCCGGGCCGGGGAGTTTGGGGCGAAGCCCTCGTTCACCGCCTGCGGCCCTTGCGCCTACCGGACGATCTGCCCCTCAGCCCTGCCGGTGTAGGACGTCGCAGCTCCGACTACAATCGAGCTCGCAAAGGGGGAAGCGTGAACCGAGATCGGTGCGGAGAACTCAGGCGGGAGCACGCGGGGAAGGCGGTCGTCCTCGCGGGCTGGGTCCATCGGGTCCGGGACCTCGGAGGGGTCACGTTCGTCGACCTCCGGGACGGTTCCGGCATCGTCCAGCTCGTCCTCCGCGACGCGCCCAAGCTCGCCCACGAGGACGTAGTCCGCGCCCGCGGCACGGTCCGCCCCCGCCAGGCGCCGAACCCCGCCCTCCCCACGGGAGAGGTCGAGGTCGAGGTGACCGAGATCGAGGTCCTGTCCCGCGCCAAGCCCCTCCCCCTCCCCGTGGCCGAGGAGGGGAGCCCGAGCGAGGAGACCCGCCTCCGCTACCGGTACCTCGACCTCCGGAAACCCCGGATGCAGCGGAACCTCCGCCTCCGCCACCGGACCGCGCTTGCGATCCGGAACTACTTGAGCGCCCAGGGGTTCATCGAGGTCGAGACCCCGATGCTCACCCGCTCGACCCCGGAGGGAGCGCGGGACTTCCTCGTCCCCTCTCGCCTCTCCCGGGGCTCGTTCTACGCCCTCCCCCAGTCCCCCCAGCTCTTCAAGCAGATCCTCGTCACCTCCGGTGTGGAGCGGTACTTCCAGATCGTCCGCTGCTTCCGCGACGAGGACCTCCGGGCCGACCGCCAGCCGGAGTTCACCCAGCTCGACCTCGAGATGGCGTTCCTCGAGGACCCCGCGGACCTCTTCACGCTTCTCGAGGGGCTCGTGGCCCACGTGTTCCGGGAGGCGATCGGGGTCGAGATCCCGACCCCCCTCCCCCGGCTTCCCTACACTCACGCGATCGCCCGCTACGGATCGGACAAGCCGGACCTCCGGTTCGGGATGGAGATCGCCGACGTGTCTCCGCCCTTCGCAGGCGGCCCGTTCCGGGTCTTCGCCGAGATCGTGG
>JAOACA010000003.1:0-36024 GCA_026418075.1 Candidatus Bipolaricaulota bacterium
CCTGTGGCCCCTTCCCGAGGAGCCGATCCGGCGGCTGGCGGAGCGGGCCCGGGCGATCGTCGTCCCCGAGCTCTCGCTGGGGCAGCTCGTCCTCGATGTGGAGCGGGTGGCGGCGGGCCGGTGCCCGGTCGTCCCCCTTCCCAAGGTCGGGGGCGGGGTCCCCCTCTACCCGTCGGAGATCGCCGCCCGGGTGCGGGAGGTCCGGTGAAGCACCCCCTCTCCGCCTACCTCCGGGAGGAGGTTCTCCCGGGCCCGTTCTGCCCAGGGTGCGGGAACGGCCTCGTGCTGGGGGCGTTCCTCCGGGCGGTGGCCCGGGCCGGGTACCCCGACCTGCGGGAGTTCGTGTTCGTGAGCGGGATCGGCTGCGCGGCGTGGATCCCCAGCCCCCACCTCAAGGCGGACACCCTCCACGTCGCCCACGGCCGGGCGGTCCCGACGGCGATCGGGGTCAAGCTCCACCGGCCCGAGCTCCAGGTGGTCGTCGTCGGGGGGGACGGGGACCTCGCCGGGATCGGGGGCGGGCACCTCGTCCACGCCGCGCGCAGGAACGCGGACATCCTCGTCGTCATGGTGAACAACCTCGTCTACGGGATGACGGGGGGGCAGGTGGGCCCGGCGACGCCCCACGGCCTCCCCACCTCCACGACGCCCTACGGGAACCCGGAGTACCCCCTGGACACGGCGGCGGTGGTCGCCGCCGCCGGGGCCAACTACGCCGCCCGGTGGACCGCCGCCCACGGAAAGGCCCTCGAGGAGGCGATCCTCACCGCCCTGGGGAGGCGGGGGTTCCGGTTCGTGGAGGCCCTCTCCCCCTGCCCAGGCCGGCTCGGGGGGCGGCTGAAGCTGGAACCGGCCCCCCTCCTCCGCTGGGTCCGCGAGCAGACGGTCCCGCGGGACCAGGCCGGGGAGGGGGGGGAGCGGTTCCCCGTCGGGGTGTACGCGGACCGGGACCGGCCCGGGCTCGTCGAGACCCTGGGCCGGAGGGGGAAAGGATGAGGGGCGAAACGGCGTTCGTCCTCTCCGGGATCGGGGGCCAGGGGGTCCTGTTCGCCGGCCGGCTCCTCGCCCGGGCCCTGGTGTCCATGGGCCGGCACGTCGCCCTCCGCTACGCCTACGGGGCCGAGGTCATGGGGACCGCGGTCCACGCCGAGGTCGTCGCCGCCGCAGTCCCGATCCTCTGCCCGTTCCCGGAGGCGTTCGATGCCGCCCTCGTCCTCCACCGGGCCGCCCTCCCCGAGGTTCTCCTCCGCCTCTCCCCCGGGGGCCTCCTCCTCGCCGACGCCGCGGTGACGGTCCCCAACGGCCTCCCAGGGATACGGGTGGAGAAGCGGCCGTTCGTCCTCCTCGCCGGCGGGGGGCCGGGGGACCCGGGGCGGGCGAGCCCCCTCGTTGCCCTAGGGTTCCTCGCCCGGCTCGGGTACGTCCCGCTCGAGGCCCTCCTTGAGGCCGCCGCCCGGGAGCCGGCCGCCGAGGAAAACCGGGCGTTCCTCCTCCAGGGCCACGCCCTCGCGTAGGCCGCCCAGGCCCCGCGCGGTAGGATCCCCCCATGGACCCGCTGACCCTGTTCTACCGGTTCGGGCTTGCCCTGGTCATCGGGGGGCTGGTTGGGCTCCAGCGGGAGCACGCGGAACGGGAGGAAGAGCACTTCGCGGGGGTGCGAACGTTCGTCCTGTTCTCGCTGGCCGGGGCGGGCGGGGCCCTCGCCGCCGAGCTCCTCGGGCACCCTGGGGCGTTCCTCGTCCTCCTTGGGGCGGTGGGGGTCCTCATCGCCGTCTCCCACGGGGTGGCGGCCTGGCGGGGGGCGGTGGGGGTGACGACGGAGGTCGCGGCCCTCCTCACCTTCCTCACCGGGGCCCTGTGCTACTGGGGGAAGCTCGAGCTCGCCGCCGCCCTCGGGGTGGTGATGACCGTCCTCCTCTCCCTCAAGCTCGAGCTCCGGAGGTTCGCCCGGGCCCTGAGCCGAGAGGAGGTCCTGGCCGCCCTCAAGCTCGCCGTGATCACCGCGGTCGTCCTCCCCCTCCTCCCGGACCGGAGCTTCGGCCCCCCACCCTGGGACGCGTTCAACCCGCACCGGGTGTGGCTGATGGTGGTCCTCGTCTCCGCCCTGGGGTTCGCGGGCTACGTCCTCATGCGGCGGCTCGGCCCGGGGAAGGGGATCGGGCTCACGGGGGTCCTGGGGGGCCTGGTGTCGAGCACGGCGGTCACCCTCGCCTTCGCCGGCCGGGGAAAGCGGGAGCCTTCCCTCGCCCCCGCCCTGGCCGTGGGGATCGTCGGCGCCTGGACGGTGATGTTCGCGCGGATCCTCGTCGTCGTGGCGGTCGTCAACCCCTCGCTTCTTGGGCCGACGGCCGTGCCCATCCTCACCGCTGGGCTCGTGGGCCTGGCCGCGTCCCTCTTCCTTCTTCGGAGGGCGCGCCGGGGGGAGGCCCCGGAGGTGGAGCTCGCGGCCCCGTTTGAGCTTGGGCCCGCGGTGCGGTTCGGGCTCCTCTACGCGGCGATCCTCGTGGCAGCCCGGGCGGCGAGCCTTTCTCTGGGGGACCTCGGGGCCTACCTCGCGAGCGCCGTGGCCGCGGTGGCCGACGTGGACGCGATCACCCTGACGATGGCCGAGCTGGGCCGGAGCGGGGGCGTGGATCCCCGCACCGCCTCCCAGGCCGTCGTGTTGGCTGCGCTGACGAACACCCTGGTCAAAGGAGGGCTCGTGGTGGCCCTCGGTGGCCAAAGGTTGCGGACGGCCATCGTCCCGGTCCTGCTCCTCATCCTCGCCGCGGGGATCGGGTTGGTGTTCCTCCGCTGACGGCCCGGAGGCGGTCCCACCGCTATAATGGGCCACCTTTGACCGGAGGTGCGTCATGGACAAGTGGGAGTGCACCGTGTGCGGGTGGATCTACGACCCCGCCCGAGGGGATCCCAGCCAGGGGATCGCCCCCCGAACCCCGTTTGAGGACCTCCCCGAGGACTGGGTGTGCCCGGAGTGCGGGGCCCCGAAGGACATGTTCGAGCTTGTGGGCTAGATGGAGTTCGTCATCGTCGGGGGGGGCCTGGCCGGGGTCACCGCCGCCCGCACCCTCCGCGCCTTAGACCCCCACGCGGGGATCACGGTCCTCGAGGCCGAGCCCACCCCCTACTACCTCCGCCCGGGGCTGATCGACGTCCTCGCCGGCCGGAAAACCCTCGCCGAGATCACGCCCTTCCCCCGGGCCTGGTTCGAGCGGCAGGGGATCGCCTACCGCTCGGGGGCCGTCACCGTCGCCCTCGATCCCGCCGCCCACCGGGTCGAGCTCGCCTCCGGGGAGGCCCTTCCTTACGATCGGCTGCTCCTGGCGTGCGGGGCGGAGGCGGTGGCGCCGGGGATCCCCGGGGAGAAGCTCCCCGGCGCGTTCACCTTCCGCTCGGCGGCGGACGCGGAGCGGATCCGGACCTGGGCCGAGGGGTCCCGGCGGGCGGCCGTGATCGGGGGCGGGTGGCTGGGGATCGAGTCCGCCCGCGCCCTCCGGGATCTCGGGCTTTCGGTGACGGTCCTGGAGCGGGGGCCCTGGCTCCTCTGCCGCCAGCTCGACCGCGGAGCCGGGGAGGTCCTCGCCGGCCTCCTCGGGGCCCAGGGGATCGAGGTCCGGACCGGGGCCATCTCCGAGGCGATCCTCGGGGAGTCCCGCGTGCGGGCCGTCCGGCTCGCGGGGGGGGAGGAGGTGCCTGCCGACCTCGTCCTCATCTCGGCGGGGATCCGGCCCCGGACGGGGCTTGCCGCCGCGGCCGGCCTCGCCGTGGGCCGGGGGATCGTCGTGGACAACCACCTCGCCACCTCCGCCCCCGACGTCTACGCCGCGGGCGACGCCGCCGAGTGGCAGGGCACCGTGTACGGGATCATCCCTGCCGCCCGGGAGCAGGGGGAGGCCGCGGCCCGGAACATGGCCGAGCCCGGAAGCACGGCGTACCGGGGGACCTCCCCGATGAACCGGCTCAAGGTGGCCGGGGTCGACCTCCTCTGCCTGGGGGACACCCAACCCCGCGGGGGCCCGCTCCGGGAGCTCCGGGCCGCTGAGCCGGAACAGGGCCGGTACGCCAAGTTCGTCCTCGGCCCGGAGGGGGAGCTCGCCGGGGCGATCCTCCTTGGCCGCCCCGACCTCGCCCCCACGGTCGAGGAGCTCGCTGCCTCCGGCCTGCCCGCGGAGGACGATCTGAAGAGGCTCCTCAACCTCTAGGCCCGTCTCCACACTTCTGCCACAAGTTTGCCCCCGCCCCTCCACGGCCCAGGAAGACCCTTGTTGCGGCAACTTTCTGCGCAATGAGGAGGGTGAGAGGATGACAAAGCGCGCGAGAGCTCTCGCGATCGGAGCGGTGGCCGCCCTGGCCGTGGCGGCCGTGGCGTTCGTGGTGGTCGGGCAGACCGGGGCCGCCTCCCCCCGGCGGGGGGCGTTCCTGGAGAAGGTCGCCGCCCACCTCGGGGTGAGCGTGGACGCCCTCAAGGGCGCCCTCGAGAAGGCCCACCTGGAGATGATCGACGAGGCCGTGGCCGCGGGGAAGCTCACCCCGGAGCAGGCCGAGGCCCTCAAGGCCCGGCTCGAGGCCCGGAAGGCCCTCCGGGAGGTCCTCGACGAGGCGATCGCCTCGGGGAAGATCACCGAGGAGCAGCTCGGGGCCCTCCGGGAGCGGCTCATGGGCCGGGCTGGGCGGTTCCCCGGCCGGGGGATCCGGGGCCGGATCATGGAGCGGCTGATGGACCGCAAGTGCACGTGCCCCTAGCCTCGGACGACACCTCCCGGTGGACCGCGCGGTGGGGATTCCCCCACCGCGCTCCTTTTTAAATCCCCAGGGCGTCGCGGTAGAGCGCCGCGTACTCCCCCATCATCCGCCGGGCGGAGAACCGGGGCGCCACGGTCCGGATCGCCTCCTTCATCACCCGGACGAACCCGTGGGGGACCTCGTCGGGCCCCCGGTCGTAGTAGAGGGGGACGATCTCCTCCTCGAGGATCCGGTACAGGGCCTCGGCGTCGGCCCCGGTGCGGTCGCCGTCCACCTCCTCCCCCCCGAACGCCCACCCGTTCGTCCCGGTGAACCCCTCGGGCCACCACCCGTCGAGGACGGAGAGCACCGGGACCCCGTTCACGGACGCCTTCATCCCGCTTGTGCCGCTCGCCTCGAGGGGCGGGAGCGGGGTGTTGAGCCACACGTCGACCCCGGCCACGAGGTACTTGGCGAGGTGCTGGTCGTACTCCTCCACCAGGGCGATCCGACCCCCGAACTTGGGGTCGAGGGCGGCCCGGTACACCTCCTGGAGGAGGCGCTTCCCCTCGAGGTCGGCGGGGTGGGCCTTGCCGGCGAAGATGATCTGCACGGGCCGAAGAGGGTTGGTGAGGATCCGGGCCAGCCGGTCCCGGTCGTGGAAGAGGAGGGTCGGCCGCTTGTAGCCCGTGAACCGGCGGGCGAACCCGAGGGTGAGGACCCGGGGGTCGAGGAACGCGCCCGAGGCCACAGCCCACGCCGCGCCCGCGGATCCTCCGGCCCACCGCCGCCGGGACCGGCTCGCGATCTCCGCCAGCATCGCCCCCTTGCGCTCCTCGTGGACCCTCCACAGCTCCGCGTCGGGAATCTCCCCCACCTTCTCCCAGACCGCGGGGTCGTCGGGCCGCTCCCGCCACGCCGGCCCAAGGTAGCGGTCGAACAGGCGTTGGATCCGGAGGGGCTCGACCCAGGTCGGGAGATGGACCCCGTTTGTGATCCCCCGGATCGCCACGGGCTCCCCGTCCGTCCGGACCCGGGCCCAAATCCGCCGGGCCACCTCGGCGTGGCGGGCGCTCACGGCGTTCGTCTCCCGGCTCACCCGGATCGCGAACGCGGTCATGTTGAACCCCGCCCCGGGGTTCTCCGGGTCCAACCCCAGGGCGAGGAACTCCTCCCGAGGGATCCTGGCCTGCTCGAGGTACCCGTGGAGGTACCGCTCGATCAAGGGGTACGGGAACACGTCGGTTCCCGCCCGGAGGGGGGTGTGGGTGGTGAAGAGGGTCGTCCGCCGGACCTCCTCCAGGGCCTCCCGCCACCCCAGGCCCCGCCGAATCGCCATCGCCCACCGCTCGAGGGCGGCGAACGCGGGATGCCCCTCGTTGAGGTGGAGCGCCCCCACAGGAACCCCCAGGGCCTCCAGGGCCCGCATCCCCCCGATCCCCAGGACGAGCTCCTGCCGAAGCCTCCCCTCGAGGTCCCCCGTGTACAGCCGTCCGGAGATCTCCCGGTCCCAGGGGGCGTTCTCCGGGAGGTCCGTCGTGAGGAGGTAGAGGGGGACCCGCCCCACCCGGGCCTGCCACACCGCGACGTGGACCGGGGGATCGAACGGGGGAACCGCAAACTGAACCGGTCGACCGCTTCCGTCCACCACCGGGCGGATCGGGTAGTCCGCGGTGGAAAGCGGGGCGGAGACCTCCTCCTGCCAGCCGTCGTCCCGGATCCGCTGGCGCACGTACCCCTGGGAGTAGACCAGGCCCACCCCCACCAGGGGGAGCCCGAGGTCGCTCCCCTCCTTGAGGGTGTCCCCGGCGAGGATCCCCAGCCCCCCGGCGTACATGGGGAGGGACACGTGAACCCCGAACTCGGCGGAGAAGTAGGCCACCCGCGGGGTTTCGGGAGGCAAGGGACAGGCCTCCGCCCGAAACCGCTCCATCACCCGGTCGTAGCGGCGGAGAAATTCGGAATCCTCGGCCGCCCGGGCCAGCGCCTCCGCCCGGACGAGCCGCAGGATCCGGATCGGGTTGTGCCCCGCCTCCCGATACGCCTGGAGGTCCAGCGCCCGCCAGAGCTCCCTCGCCTCGGGGTTCCAGCTCCACCACAGGTTGTAGGCAAGCTCAGCAAGACCGGAAATGCGATCGGGAAGGGGAGGAAGGGCTGAACCGTCCATGGCATCGGGATTCTAGCGCCAGGGCCACGGGGCTCCCACCCCGTTGGCAAAGAACGGCACCCTCGACCAAGATCGTCCCGCCCATGACCAAGCGACCGGTGCGGATCCGGGACGGGAGGCCGAGCCTCCTCACCGACGACGACCTGTGGCTTTTTGCCGAGGGGACCCACACCCGGCTGTACGAGGTCCTCGGGGCCCACCCGGTGGTCGTCCGGGGCACCCCCGGGACGACCTTCGCCGTGTGGGCCCCGGAGGCGGAGGCCGTCTCCGTCGTCGGGGACTTCAACGGCTGGGAGCCCGGCCGGAACCCCCTCCACCCGGTGGGGAGCTCGGGGATCTGGGAGGGGTTCGTCCCCGGGGTGGGGCCGGGGGCCCTGTACAAGTACCACCTCGTCTCCCGCCACGGGCCGGAGCTCCTCAAGGCGGACCCGCTCGCCTTCTACTCCGAAGTCCCCCCCCGCTCGGCCTCGATCGTATGGGATCCGTCCTACCCCTGGACGGACGCCCTGTGGCTCCGGGAGCGGGGAAAGCGCAGCGCCCTGGACGCCCCGATCGCGATCTACGAGGTCCACCTCGGGTCCTGGCGCCGGACCGGGGACGGCCGGCCCCTCGCCTACCGGGACCTCGCCCCCCTCCTCGCCCAGTACGTCAAGGAGATGGGGTTCACCCACGTCGAGCTCCTCCCGGTGATGGAGCACCCGTTCTACGGGTCCTGGGGCTACCAGACCCTGGGGTACTTCGCCCCCACTGCCCGGTACGGCCCCCCCGAGGACTTCATGTACCTCGTGGACACCCTCCACCGGCACGGGATCGGGGTGATCCTGGACTGGGTCCCGTCCCACTTCGCTCCGGACGGCCACGGGCTGGGGCTGTTCGACGGCTCCCACCTCTACGAGCACGCCGACCCACGCCGCGGGGTCCACCCCGACTGGGGGAGCTTCACGTTCAACTACGGCCGGCACGAGGTCCGGAGCTTCCTCCTCTCCAGCGCCCTCTTTTGGCTCGACCGCTACCACGCCGACGGGCTGCGGGTGGACGCGGTGGCGTCCATGCTCTACCTCGACTACTCCCGGAAGGAGGGGGAATGGGTCCCGAACCCCTACGGGGGACGGGAGGACCTCGACGCGATCGCCTTCCTCCGACAGCTCAACGAGGCCGTATACCGGGAGTTCCCGGACGTCCAGACCTTCGCCGAGGAGTCCACCGCCTGGCCCGGGGTGTCTCGCCCGACCTCCCTTGGGGGCCTGGGGTTCGGGTTCAAGTGGGACATGGGGTGGATGCACGACACCCTCCTCTACATGGGCAAGGACCCGATCCACCGCAAATACCACCACGACAAGCTCACGTTCCGGATGCTCTACGCCGCGAGCGAGAACTTCGTCCTCCCCCTTTCCCACGACGAGGTCGTCCACGGGAAGGGCTCGCTTCTCGGGAAGATGCCGGGGGACGATGGGCTGAGGTTCGCCAACCTCCGGCTCCTCTTCGGGTACATGTACGGGAGCGCGGGGAAGAAGCTCCTCTTCATGGGGGGGGAGTTCGGGCAGTGGGGGGAGTGGGACCACGAGCGGAGCCTGGACTGGCACCTCCTGGAGTACCCCTCCCACCGGGGGGTCCAGCGCTGGGTAGCGGACCTCAACCGCCTCTACCGGGAGGAGCCGGCCCTCCACACCCGGGACTGCGGGGACCTCGGGTTCCAGTGGGTCGTCGTGGACGACGCATCCTCAAGCGTCCTGGCGTTCCTCCGCTGGGGCCGGGAGGGAGACCCCGTTCTCTTCGTCGGGAACTTCACCCCGGTGGTGCGGGAGGGGTACCGGGTCGGGGTCCCCCGGGGGGGCCGGTGGCGGGAGCTCCTCAACAGCGACGCCCGCGACTACGGGGGAAGCGGGGTGGGGAACATGGGGGGCGTGGACGCCGCGGAGGTCCCGTGCCACGGGTTCCCGTACTCGGTGCCCCTGACCCTCCCCCCGCTCGGGGTCCTCTTCCTCAAGCCTACAAGGTGATCTCGACGACGGCCTGCCGGCGGGCGGCCTCGAGCCACGCCCGCCAGCGGGCGTCGGCCCGGTCCGCCCGGAGAAGGGCCACGATCCGCGCGTAGACCTCCTCCAGGGGGAGCGGGTTCCCCTCCTCGTCCACGAACCGCCCCGGGTCCTCCTCGTAGTAGGCCCGCACCTCCTCCTCGGTCACCGGGATCTCCGCGGCGAGCGCCGCCCGGAGGGCCGCCAGGAGGAGCTCCTCCCGGTGCCAGCGGGCCACCTCCTCCCGGTACCCCTCGAGGGTCTGGCCCTGGGACTCGAGGTACGCCCGGAACTCCCCCTCGGTGAACCCGTACCGGGCCCGCAGCTCCCGCAGCGCGGCCTCAGTCCGGCGGGCCACCTCCCCCTCGTCCACCGCCAGGCCCCGGCGAGCCGCCTCCTGAAGCGCGATCCGCCGGCGGATGAGGTCCTCCAGAACGTCCCGCTCGTACCGGGCCAGGAACGCCTTCCCCTCGGGGCTCCAGAGGAGCGCCTGGACGAACGCCGGGTAACCCCCGTAGAGGAGGAGGACGATCTCCGAGAGACGGGTGGCCCGGTCGAGCTCGTCCCGGGTGATGGGCTCCCCGTTCACGTAGGCCACGGGCTGGGCCAAGCCGAGGACGCCCAGGGCGAGGGCCAGGGCGAGGACGGCCTTCAGGGGGCCACCTCCTTGTCCTCGGGGAGGAGGCCGATCCGGGTCCGGGCCCCGCGGAGGTTCTTGGCCAGCCGCTTGTACTGCTCCTCGAGCTCGGGGGTCACCGAGCGGGGCGTCTTCTCCAGGGCCTGCTCGAAGTGGGCCGCGGTGACCTGGGCCGCGGCCAGGGACTCCCGGAGGGCGATCCGGCCGGCTTTCCGGCACACCTCGGCGATGTCCGCCCCCGTGTACCCCGGGGTGCGGGCAGCGAGCTTCGCGAGGTCCACGTCGGGGGCGAGGGGCATCCCCCGGGTGTGGACCCGGAAGATCGCGAGCCGCGCCCGCTCATCCGGGACCGGGACGTAGATGAGCTCGTCGAACCGCCCCGGCCGGAGGAGGGCCGGGTCGAGGAGGTCCGGGCGGTTCGTGGCCCCGATCACGACCACCCGCCGGAGCTCCTCCAACCCGTCCATCTCCGCCAGCATCTGGTTCACGATCCGCTCGGTGGCGTGGGGCTCGCCCACCGCCGTCCCCCGCCGGGGGACGAGGGCATCGAGCTCGTCGAGGAAGATCACCGCCGGGGCCACCTGGCGCGCCCGGCGGAACACCTCGGCGATCCGCTGCTCGCTCTCCCCGTACCACTTGGAGAGGAGCTCCGAGCCCTTGGCGGTGATGAAGTTGGCCTGGGATTCGTTGGCCACCGCTTTGGCCAGGGTCGTCTTCCCCGTCCCCGGAGGGCCGTAGAGGAGGATCCCCTTGGGGGGCCTCACCCCCAGCCGCTGGAACGCCTCGGGGTTCGTGAGGGGGAGCTCCACCGCCTCCCGGAGGAGCTGCTGGACCTCCTCCAGGCCCCCGATGTCCGCCCAGGTCACCGTGGGGACCTCAACCATCACCTCCCGCATCGCCGACGGCCGGACCTCCTTGAGGGCCCGGTCGAAGTCCTCCCACCGGACGACGAGCTGGTCGGCCACCTCCTTGGGGATCCCCGGCTCGTCGAGGTTGATCTTGGGGAGGAGCTTGCGCAGCACGTTCATCGCCGCCTCCCGGGCCAGCGCGGCGATGTCCGAGCCCACGAACCCGTGGGTGAGGCCGGCGAGCTTCTCCAGGTCCACGTCCGGGGCAAGGGGCATCCCCCGGGTGTGGACCATCAGGATCTCCTTGCGGCCGTCCCGGTCGGGAACGCGGACCTCGATCTCCCGGTCGAACCGGCCCGGCCGCCGGAGGGCGGGGTCGATCGCCTCGACCCGGTTCGTGGCCCCGATCACGATCACGTTGCGGCGCTCCTTGAGCCCGTCCATCAGGGTGAGGAGCTGGGCCACCACCCGCCGCTCGACCTCGCCCGTGACCTCCGCCCGGCGGGGGGCGATGGAATCGAGCTCGTCGATGAAGATGATCGCCGGGGCGTTCTTCTCCGCCTGCTCGAAGATCTCCCGCAGCCGGCCCTCGGACTCCCCGTAGAACCGGGACATGATCTCCGGGCCGGAGATGGAGATGAAGTGGGCGTCCGTCTCGTTGGCCACGGCCTTGGCGAGGAGGGTCTTCCCCGTCCCCGGAGGGCCGTAGAGGAGGACCCCCCGCGGGGGCTCGATCCCCAGGCGGTCGAAGAGCTCGGGCTTCTTCAAGGGGAGCTCCACCATCTCCCGGATCTTCTGGATCACGTCCTTGAGGCCGCCGATGTCCTCGTAGGTGACCTCGGGCACCTCCCGGCCCCGCTCGGCCACCTCGACGTACTCGGGGAGGAGCTCGATCCCCGTCTCGGCGGTGATCCGCACCAGGCCCCCGGGCTGGGTCCCCACAACCTTGAGGTGGATCTCCCCCAGGCCAAACGCGGGGGCGATCCCGGGGGCCATCTGGGTGAACTCCCGGAAGATCCGCTCGAAGAGGAGGTCGCCCCCGAACGGGCTTCCGTCGGGCCGGGCCGCCGTGGAGACGATATCCCCCGTCCGGACGACCCGCCCGGCGAGGACGGCGCGGAGGCTGTCCGGGGGAGCGACGAGGTGGAGGCCCCGCCGGGCCGGGGCAAGGGTCACCTGGTTCGCCGGCTTCCACTTCGCCTTCCGGATCTGGACCGTGTCCCCAACCCCCACGCCGGCGTTGGCCCGGACGAGGCCGTCCATCCGGACGATGTCGAGCCCGGCGTCGTCCTGGTAGGCCACGGCGGCGATCGCCCCGGTGACCCGGGCCCCCTGGATCTCCACCGGCTCCCCCGGGGAGATCCCGAGGGCCTCGATGTGCTCCGCGGACAGGCGGACGATCCCCCGCCCGACGTCGGGCTGGCGGGCCTCGGCCACCTTGAGCTTCAACTCCACCTGCTCTTCCTTGGCCATCTTCGCAGTCTCCTTGAGGGGATGGTAGCGCGGGCGGGGGGGCCGTGCTACGCCCGGCTTGGGCCCCTCAAGCGGGCGGGGAGGCGGGCCCGGGCTCCCGGGAGGAGCTCTGCATACCGCTGGCGGAGATCCCGCACGACCTCCTGGGCGTCCGCCGCGGCGAGCTGGGAGAGCGGGAGGGGCTCCCCGAACCGAACCGTGGGCGGGCGCTCCCCCGTGGGGGGGCGGGGCCGGCCGGCGTAGGCCTCAAGCAGCCCGCGGACCAGGCGATCGCTCGTCCCCTCCTCGCGGTAGGGGACGAGGAAGGCCGGCCGGAGACCGGGATCTCGGCCGAGCTCCTGGACGATCCGCCCGAGCCCGGGGTACCACCGCCGGTCCGACCGGCTCCAGCCCGAAGGGGCGATGAGGAGGGCCCCTCCCCCCCGGACGTGGGCAGCCGCCCGGGCCATCGCCTCCCGGTTCCGAGCTCGGGCCGTGGGGCGGGGCAGGACCGGCCGGAGCCGCGTGGCCCAGTAAACCACCACCAGGCGCCGGAGCCCCCCCTGCCACAGCTGGAGCCACCACCGGTTGAGGGGAAGCTCCACGGAGATCGCGTACCGGCCAAACGTGGGAAGAAACTTCTCCAAGAAACTGGCGGCCACGATCCGGTAGTCCTCCCGCTCCACGTGGGCGCTCACCAGGAACGGGGTGAGGAGGCTGGGGTGGTTGCCGTAGAGGATCACGGGCTCCGCGGCGAGGACCGCCCGGGTCTTCGGGGGAACCTCCGATCGCCAGTCTCCGATCCCGGTGTCGAGGAGCCACCGCGAGGCCCGGGCGAGGCCCTCCTCCCCGATCCGGCGCTCGAGCTCGTAGGAGACGTCGAGGAGGCTTTGCAGGGGGTAGAAGCGGTTGGAGAGCCGAAGCCAAAACCCCAGGCCCGGCTCGGCGATCGCCCGGTACCACAGGGCACGGATCGAGGCGACATCCCCCTCGGCGTAGGCGGAGCGAAGCCCCCGGAGGAGGTCCGCCCACCGGCGCCGACGCTCCCGAGCGTGCCGGAGCCCGTGCCGCGGCCCCTTCCCCGGTTCCAGTCCCCGGGTCATGACTGGCCCTAAGGATACCCCTAGGCGGGCCCGCCGGCGGGGAGAATCAGCCGGCCCGGCAGCATCCCTAAGGAGACCGAACGTGGCGTGACCCGGAGCGCAGATAGAAGAGCCTGCCGGAGGTGGCTAGGGCGGGAGGATTCGAACCTCCGAATGGCGGCTCCAAAGGCCGCTGCCTTACCGCTTGGCTACGCCCTAGTCCAGGGGGAGGGTAGCGAGAGGGAGCGAGGAGGGCAAGCGTTCCGGTGGAAACCCGGCTCCTCGCGTACACTCCCCCCACCGATGACGGAGCCCAAGTCTCGGCCCGAGGGAGAAAGGTGAGCGCCTTTTTGTTTTCCGTCCTGGGGTTCGCGGTGGGCTCGCTTCCCTTTTCGGTGTGGCTGGGGAGGATCGCGGCCCGGGCCGATATCCGGGGCGTGGGGGATGGGAACCCGGGGGCCGTGAACGCCTGGCGGGCGGGGGGATGGAAGGTGGGCCTCCTCGCCCTCGTCCTCGACGCCGCCAAGGGGGCCCTTCCCGTGGCCCTCGCCCGCACAGTTGGGGGCCTCTCGGGCTGGCCCCTCCTCCCCGTGGCCCTCGCCCCCCTCCTCGGCCACGCCTTCTCCCCCTGGCTCCGCTTCCGGGGAGGGAAAGCGGTCGCCGCCACGTTCGGGGCCTGGAGCGCCCTCACCTACTGGGAGGTCCCCACCGTCCTCGGGCTGTCCTTCGCCCTGATCCGATCGGTTCAGGCGGTGGATGCCTGGACGGTCGCCCTCGCCCTCCCCCTCGTCGGCCTCTACCTCGTCCTCCGGGGGGCGGAGCCGTGGCTTCTTGTCGCGTGGGGGGGGACGGGAGCTCTCCTCCTCCTCACCCACCGCCGGGCGCTCCGGGAGCGGCCGCGGTGGAGACCCCTTGGGAGAAAGGCGTGAGCTTCCTCGTCTCCCACGAGTGGAGCCTGGCCGTGTTCATGGGGGCCCTCGCCCTGATTGCCCTCACGAACCTCGTTGCCCTCCGCCGGCTCGGCCGGCACCCAGTCCCGGACCCCCTCCCCCCGGTGTCCGTCCTCGTCCCGGCCCGGAACGAGGAGCGGAACATCGTCCCCTGCATCGAATCCCTCCTCCGGCAGGACTACCCCGAGTTCGAGGTCGTGGTCCTGGACGACGCCTCGACGGACCGGACCCCCGACTTAGTCGCCGGCCTCGCCGCCCGGGCCGGTGGGCAGCTGCGGGTCCTCAAGGGTTCTCCCCTTCCCCCTGGGTGGCTCGGCAAGCACTGGGCGTGCCACCAGCTTGCCCAGGAGGCGCAGCACGACCTCCTCCTCTTCGCCGACGCCGACACTGTTCACAGCCCTTCGGCCCTCCGGGACGGGGTGGCGGCGCTGCGGACGGCCGGGGCCGACGCCCTGAGCGTCCTCCCCCGGCAAACCGTGGGCACGGTGGGGGAGGCCCTGGTGATCCCCCTCATCCCCTGGGTCATCCACACCTTCGTCCCGTTCGCCCTGCCCCGCGGGGGGGCTACCGCGGTGGGGCAGTTCATGCTCTTCCGCCGGGAGGCGTACGAGGCGGTCGGGGGCCACGCCGCGGTCCGGGCAGAGGTGGTGGACGACCTGGCCCTGGCCCGGAACATCCGACGGGCCGGCCTGCGGTGGGCCTTCTTCGACGGCTCCCGGCGGGTGGCGACCCGGATGTACCGGGGGTGGCGGGAGACGGCGCGGGGGCTCGCCAAGAACCTGTTCCCCGTGTTCCGGTACAACGTCCCTCTGTTCCTCTTCGTGTGGACGTGGCTCCTCTGGCTCGCCTGGCAGCCGCCGGCCGTCCTCGCCCTGGCCGCCTCCGGCCGCCTCCGCCCCGAGATGGTCCCCCCAGCGGCGGCCACGATCGGGCTCTCCCTCCTCACGTGGGGAATCGCGGCCCTCCGGTTCCGGCTCCCCCTCCTCCAGGTCCCCCTCTACCCCATCACGGTCCTCCTCGTCTCCGGGATCGCCGTCCGGTCCCTCCTCTGGCACCTCGCCCGCCGCGGGACGTGGAAGGGCCGGGGAATCCACGTCGCCTAGCGGCCGAACAGGGACCGCCAGGTCCGCTTCAGGTCGTCGCAGGTCGTCGTTGGGGGAATTCGCACGGCCACGAAGTAGCTCCGCTCCCGCACCGGGTCCACCTGGGCCTGGGCGTCGGTCTTGAGGAAGGGGTTGCTCGCCCCGATCGTCACCTGCTCGTTCGTCCAGGTGATGAGGCCGCGGACGAGGTCCGGGGAGACCACGGTCCCCTCCAGAAACTTCGTCAGCCGTTGGACGGCGTAGACCTCCCCGGAGATGAGGCCGAGGATCCGGACCGGGACCGTGATCCCCGGCTTCCCGTCCCCGTCCTGGTCGAACACCCGGGGGTCATCGGGGGAGGTGGGAAGGGGGTCGCCTGTGGGGTTCGCAAGCCGGGCCCCGTGGACCGCCGTCCCCCAAGGGAGGACAAACCGCCAGCCCCCTCCCGCGGGCTCGAGGGTCGCCCCGCGCTCGACGACCCCGATCGAGCGGAGGAAGGCGTCGGTGATCTCGGTGACGACGAGGCCGGTCCCGTCGTCGATGTCGGCCAAGCAGTGGGTTTCCCGCACCCGAACCGCCCGCCCCCGCTGCTCCATCTCGACGCGAAGGACGAGGGTGGTGGTCCGGGTCCGCTGGCCGACGAACGGGTAGACGACGAGGTCCGAGGTCACCTGCATCACCGCCCACGTCCCGGTGAGGTCGAACGGAGGGAGCTCCTGCGCAGCCGCGTGCATCCAGAACCCTGTCGCTAGCGCCAAAACCAAGGGAATCGCGAAAGGTGCCTTCACGTTCTCTCCTTCCTTGTCCGCAGGCCCGCCCCCGCGGGAATCGCCAGGGCCCTATCCTAACCTCGCCTTGCCGCACGCGCCGGCTCCGAGAAGCAAACGCAAAACCCCACCCCATCCGGATCGGAAGGAGAGGAACCTGCTGCCGCGGAAAACGCGGCCTTCTCCATCCGGGATTCTTCCCCGGTGAAGATCGAGCTCCAGCCTCCCGGCGGGCCGCCTCGCGGGCCTCCCCGTAGACCTGAAACAGCTCCCGGCGGAGCTCGTCGAAGGTGCGTTCGCCCATGGCCAAGCCAGGGTACCGGGCCCCATCCAGCCCGTCCACCTCGACACCGGGCGGGAGACCGGCTATACCTCCTCCCTGTGAAGCAGGTCCGGATCTACACCGATGGGGCGTGTCTGGGGAACCCCGGCCCCGGGGGCTGGGCGGCAATCCTCCTCTGGGGACCCCACCGGAAGGAGATCTCGGGGGGGGAGCCGAAGACCACGAACAACCGGATGGAGCTTCGGGCGGCGATCGAGGCCCTGAAGGCGCTCCGGGAGCCGGCCGAGGTGGACCTCTACACGGACTCTGCCTACCTCAAGCGGGGGGTCACGGAGTGGCTTCCCCGGTGGAAGGCCCAAGGGTGGAGGCGCCGGGAGGGGAAGCGGCTCGTTCCGATCGCCAACGAGGACCTGTGGCGGGAGCTCGACCGGCTCGCGGGGATCCACCGCGTTCACTTCCACTGGCTGGCTGGCCACGCTGGGGACCCGGAGAACGAGCGGGCCGACCTCCTTGCCCGGGCCCAGGCGGCGAACCCGTCGCCCCCCTGATCCGAGCCCCGCGGAGCTGGCCGCAGGCGGCCCCGATCTCCACCCCCCGGGAGCGGCGCACGGTGGCGTCCACGCCTCCCTCGACGAGCGTCCGCCGGAACGCGTCCACGTCGCGGTCAGAGGGCCGCCGGTAGGGGAGACCCGGCGCAGGGTTGAACGGGATCAGGTTCACGTGGGCAAGCCGCCCCCGGAGGAGCCGGGCCAGGGCCCGGGCGTGGGTGGGGGTGTCGTTCACGCCGGCGAGGAGGACGTACTCGTAGCTCACCCTCCGCCCCGTCGCCGCGGCGTAGAGGTCGGCCGCGGCGAGGACCTCCCCCAGCGGCCACTTGGCCGCCAAGGGGACGAGCTCCCGCCGGAGGGCGTCGTCCGGGGCGTGGAGGGAGACGGCGAGGTTCAGCTGAAGCCCCTCCCCCGCCAGGCGCCGGATCCCCGGGACGACCCCGACCGTGGAGAGGGTGATCCGCCGCGCCCCGAGGGCAAAGCCCCGGCGATCGTTCAGGTTTCGAAGCGCCCTCAGCGTCGCGTCGTAGTTGAGAAGCGGCTCCCCCATCCCCATGACCACGACGTGGCTCACCCGTTCCCCGGAGGCCCGGAGCTCCCGGGCGAAGTGGAGGACCTGGGCGGCGATCTCCCCCGGAGCGAGGTCCCGGACGAACCCGGCCTGGCCGGTGGCGCAGAACGGACACCCCACGGGGCAGCCGACCTGGGTCGAGACGCACACTGTCCGCCGGTCCTCCTCCCGGATGAGGACCGCTTCCACCGCCTGTCCATCCCCGAGGGAGAGGAGCACCTTCTCTGTTCCCTCGCCGTCGGTCTGCGCGGCCACGGCCTGGGGAACGCCCACCTGGAACTCCCCCGCGAGGCGCTCCCGGAGGCCCTGGGGGAGGCTCGTCATCCGAGCGAAGTCTGTCTCCAGGTGGTTCCACACCCACTCCCAGACCTGCCGCGCCCGGTAGGACGGCTCGCCCCACGCGGAAAGAAGCCGCACAAGCTCATCAAAGGAGAGCTCCAGAAGATCGCGCATCGCTTCCCGGCGGATCACCTGTCCCTGTAAAGGGTCTTCTCTGCAAATCGAACGACCTCCTCCGCCATTCGGAGGGCCGCCTCAGCGGTATCCCGGCTGTAGACCCGGGCCGGGATGCTCCCGGGAACGCTGTTGGGGTAGCGGCTCGCGACGTAGTGGAGGTCAAGCGTGGCCCAGCGGGACACGTGAGGGGCGATCTCGGGAAAGCGAGTCTGGACCTCGCTCGCCAGGCGGTCCACGGAGTGGCCCAGGACGGCCTCCTCCCCGCAGTGGTAGAGCACCCCCTTGAGGGCCTTCTCCGCCACCTGCTGGGCGAGGAACGCCACGAGGTGGTACCCCCCTTGCTCGAGGAGCACCTTCGCCCACTTGAGGTCCTCCTGGGCCTGGGCCAGCCAGCGCGCGCCTTCATCCCCGCTTCTCATACACCACCCTCCCTCCGGCCAGGGCGCGGCGGAAAAACGGGCGGTCCCGGTTCTCCTCGATCTCGCGAGGGGTGTAGGCAAGGAGGTCGAGGTCCACCCCGATTCCAGCAAGAAGCCCGTACAGCCGCCCCAGGCGGTCGAGGAACCCCTCCTCGGTGCGCATCACCACGAGGAGGTCGAGGTCGGTCGCAAGGTCCCGCCGGCCTCGGGCGTAGGAACCGAACAGGATCACCCGCTCCACCTCCGGAAGAGAGGCCAGGCGGGACACGGCGAGCTCCAGCGCCCGATCCAATCGCCGAGCGTACCGCTCCCTTCTCTCCGCCCACGTGCCCGCCATGACAGGATGATACTCCCGGAGGAAAGTTAGGGCCGGTTGTGCCCAACCCCGGGTGAGGGCTATCCTCCGGTGATGGCGGAGCTTCTCCTCACGGGGGGAACGGTGGTCACCCCGCGCCGGGTGGGCCCCGGGGACATCCTTGTCCGGGAGGGAAAGATCGCCCGGATCGGGAAGCTCCGCGCCCGGGGGGAGGTCGTCTCCGCCCGGGGGCTCCTCGTCCTCCCCGGGGCGATCGACGCCCACGTCCACCTCGACCTCCCGGTGGCCGGGACCCGCTCGGCGGACGACTGGCGGAGCGGGACGCTCGCCGCGGCCGCGGGCGGGGTCACCACGGTGATCGACTTCACCCTCGGCTCGCCGGAGGTCCCGCTTCCGCAGCAGATCGAGCGGCGGATCGCCCAGGCGCGGGAGGCGGCGGTGGATTACGCCCTGCGGGGGGAGATCGTGGGTTGGAGCGCGGACCGGATGGGAGAACTTGCCCAAGCCGCCGAGCTCGGGGTCCGGTCGTTCAAGTTCTACCTCGCCTACGCCGCAAGCGGCCGGCGGACGGACCTCGGAACCCTCCGCCGGGCGATGGAGGCGATCCGGAACCTCGGGGGGACGGCGATGGTCCACGCCGAATCCGAGGAGCTTGTGGACCCCCGGGGCGGGCCGTTCCCGGAGGCCCGGCCGTCCGTTTCCGAGGAGGTGGCGATCGCCGAACTCGGGATCCTCGCCCGGGAGACCGGCTGCCCGACCTACATCGCCCACATCTCGAGCCGCCAGGGCCTCGCCGCCCTCCGGGCCGCCCAACGGGCCGGGGCCCCCGTGGTCGGGGAAACCTGCCCCCACTACCTCCTCCTCGACGAGGGCGTCTACCGAAGACCCGATGGGCACCGGTTCTCCGTCACCCCGCCCCTCCGGACAGGTGCCGACCAGGAGGCCCTGTGGAACACCCTCGCCCGCCGCGCCCTCCAGGCCGTGGCCACCGACCACTGCCCGTTCCGGAACGACCAGAAGGACCCGTTCCGGGACGACCCCTCCCGGATCCCGTCCGGCCTCCCCGGGGTCGAGCTCCTCCTCCCCCTCTTCTACTCGGAGGGCGTGGCCGGGGAGCGGATCGGGCTCCGGGACCTCGCGTGGTACCTCGGGGAGGGTCCGGCGCGGGCGTTTGGGCTGTGGCCCCGGAAGGGGGGGATCCGGGTTGGGGCCGACGCCGACCTCGTCCTCCTCGATCCTGGTGCCAGCTGGACCGTGCACGCCCAGGACCTCCACATGCGGACGGACTTCTCCCCCTACGAGGGGCTGCGGGTCCAGGGCCGGGTGGTGGGCGTCCTCTCCCGGGGGGAGTGGCTCGTCCGCGATGGGGAGCTCCTCGCCCGGCCCGGTCGCGGGCGGTTCCTCCCCTGGCCCTAGGTCGCCCCCCCTCGGGTAGAATGCTTTGCTCCAAAAGGAGGAATCGTTGGGTAAGAAGATTTTGGTCGTCGCTATAGCCGCTCTAGGGGTACTGGCGCTGGGGGCCGAGGAGGAACAGCTCGGAGGCCTGGGCCATGGTGGATTTCTGGCCGGGGTCCTCCCCCTGGAGTTCGCCCCCCTCAACGAGGCCCTGTCCGCCGCGGGCTACCCGACCGTGGCAGGCCCGATGCTCGTCTTTGGGGGCGGGGGCTCGGGCGGGGTCCTTGGCGGGGCCGTGTTCGGGGGGCTCGGGCTCGGGGGGACCCTGACCGCAATCGAGGGCGAAAAGCGAACGGACCTCGAGCTCGGCTTCGGCGGGATGACGATCGAGCTCGTTCGCCCGGCGGGGAAGACGGCCCTCCTCGGGCTAGGGCTGGCCCTGGGGGGAGGAAGCCTCGACCTCACGGCCCGCGCCCGGAGGCCCGCCGACTTCGCCGACGCCCTCGCCAACCCGCCCGTGAGCCAGCTCAGCCTCAGGTTCCTCGGGGGCCTGGGCTACTTCCGAATCGGGTTCCAGGTCCTCCCCTGGCTCGCCGTGGACGGGTGGGCCGGGTACTTCCTCACCTTCCCCGTGGGGTGGGAGGAGGGGGGGCGGGAGATCGCGGGACCTAGAGTGGAATTGCGCGCACCGTTCTTCGGGATCCGGATCTCATTCGGAGGGATTGGGCTCCCTGAGGAGCCGCCCGCGCAGTAGGTTCAAGCGATCGCGGTCGTGGGGAGTCCAAGGGGAACCCCTACGTCTACTTCGTGAGGTCCCAGGCGGCGAGGACCTCGCCCAGGAAGAGGGTGTGGAGGTCGCCCCGGGCGTAGTACCTGGCCTGGATCCCGTCGTCGAGGATCCCCTCGGGCCGGAGCTCGGCCCGGGCCACGACCCGGCACTCATAGGCGACGGAGCAGTCGAGGAGTAGAGGAACCCGGACCGCGGTTCCGGGCGCGGTCCGGAGCCCGAGCTCCCGGAACTTGTCGAGGTCCCGCCCCGACTGGCTTCCGCAGAACGCGAGCTCCTCCGCCATCGTCCCAAAGGGCACTGCGACGACGAACTCCCCCGTCTCCCGGAGCAGCCCGTGGGTGTACCGGGAGGGGCGGACGAGGACGTGGGCCACGGGCCGAGACCACACCGTCCCAAGCTGGAACCAGCCGATCGTCATCGCGTTGGGTTTCCCGGAAGCATCCGCGGCCACGAGGAACGCCCCGCCCCCGTGGAGCACCTGCTCCTGAACCTCGGCAAACCGCTCCCAAGGATGGACCTGCTTCATTGACTCCTCCTCCACGTGGCCCGCTCGAACGGGCTCGGGTAGTAGGCCCCGAGGATCCCCCCGCCGATGAACTCCCGGAGGATCGACGTCGCCGGGATCTCGTCCCCCGGGTAGGGGACGAACCAGCGGAGCTCCTCCAGCAGCCGCTCCGCGGTGAGGCGGAGCTTGGGGTGCCGGACCTGGAGGAGGAGGGGCTCGGCCCGCGCCCGGAGGACGGACCACTCGTAGACGAGGGCGGAGTTGAACATCACGTCCGCCTGGCCCTGGTAGGGGAACACGAACCGCTTCTCCCCCCGCCGGACGTTGTCCCATAGCTTCAGGGTCTGCTCGGCCCCGTAGCCGCGGAACGCCGCGTCGCGGACGATCCGCCGCAGGAGCCGGTTGTCGGTGGTGGACATCCGGACGTGGTCGTCGAGGTTGAGCTGGGTGAGGGCCGAGGCGTAGATCCGGAACGCCCGCTCCTCCAGCCCGGGCGGGAGAACGGCCGGGTTCAGGGCGTGGAGCCCCTCCACGAGGAGGATCCCGTCCCGCCCGAGCCCGAGCTCAGCCCCCTCCTCCCGGGTCCCGGAGGCGAAGTTGAACCGGGGAAGCCGCACCTTCCGCCCACCCAAAAGCTCCGCCACATGGCGGTGGAAGAGGGGGACCTCGACGGCGGAGAGGTCGTCGAAATCGGTGAGCCCCCGGCGGGCCATCTCCTCCCGGGGGAGGAAGTAGTCGTCCATCGAGATCGGGTACGGTCGGAGCCCCAGGGCGAGGAGCTGGATCGCGAGCCGCTTCGTGAACGTGGTCTTTCCCGAGGACGAGGGGCCGGCGATGAGGACGAGGCGGGGGGAAGCGGGGTGGTTCGCGATCGCCTCGGCGATCCGGGCGATCCGCCCGCTGTGGAGGGCCTCGGAGACGAGGATGAGCTCGGTCATCCGCCCCGTCCGGATCGCCTCGTTCACGGTGTGGGCGTCGTAGACCCCGAGGAGATCGAGCCACCGCCCGTACTCCTCGAACACCTGGAGGAGGGCCGAGTAGTCCTCGGCCGGGGCGAGCTCGGTCGGCTTCTCCCGCCGGGGGAAGCGGAGGACGAACCCGTGGGGGTACGGCGCGAGCGCGAAGTACCGGAGGTACCCCGCCGAGGGGACCATGGGCCCAAAGAGGTAGTCCTCGAAGCTCCCCAGGCGGTAGAGGGGAATTGCCGAACCTGCTCCGGCCTGGGCGAGGAGCGCGGCCTTGTTCGTGAGGCCCTGGGCCCGGAGCCGCTCCTGGGCCAGGGGGAGCGGAACCTCCTCCCGGAGGATGGGGACGTCCCTCCGGACGAGCTCCCGCATCCGGGCCTCGATCCGGGCGAGCTCCTCCCCAGTGAACGGAGGCCGGCCGGCCACCCGGCAGTAGTAGCCCCCAAACGGGGCGGAGTGGTCGATGATCAGGCGGACCCCGGGGAAGAGGTCGGCCGCCGCGGCCAGGAGGAGGAAGCTCAAGGAGCGGGTGTAGATCCGGATCCCCTCCGAGTCGGTGAGGAACACGGGGCGTACCGAGGCGTCCTCGTGGAGGGGGTAGGAGAGCTCCCGGAGCTCGCCCCCCACGACGGCGGCGACCGCCGGGACGAGGGGGTCGGGGTACGCCGCCTGGACGAACTCGGCAAGGGCCGTTCCGGCCGGCCCCTCGAAGGCCCGGCCGTCGGGGAAGACCGCCTGGACCGTCCGCCGCCGCTCCGCGGGCACCACCTGCGCCATGGACCCGAATTGTACGTCGCAGCCCATGGACCAGCGGGCGAGGGGACCCGACCCGGCGGCGGAAACTCCCCCAATAGAACGTGTGGAGCTCGTGGTCGTCCACCTTCCCCCCACGGTAGAATGGTTGCGAGTGGAGGTGAACGCGATGAAGCTACTGTCAAGGTTGGTCGCGGGAGGCGGGGTGGCGGCGTTCTTCTTCTTCTCCTGGGTCATCATGACCCTGTGGAACAGTATCGTCGCCGGGTACCTCGAGCTCGCCAAACCCCTCAACTACCTCCAGACCTGCGGCTTGTGGTTCATGCTCATCCTCCTCTTCGCCTGGACCGGGATCGCCGTCCGGTGGACGTTCCGCCGGGCGTGGTTCCCGGAACGCCACCGCGACGAGCTGGACCGGGAGATCGAGCGGCGGATCAAGCGGCGGCTCGCCCGGTGGGCGGGGTCGGACGAGGACGCGGACTGGGGCGAGCTCGAGGAGCGGCTCGAAAAGAAGATCAAGGCGAAGTTCCGGGAGTGGCTCGAAGAGGAGAAAAAGTAGCTATTCTGCCCGGCGTACGGTGAGGCGACCCTTCTCCTCCCCCACCACCTGGACCCGATCCCCCTTCCGAACCGGCTCTCCTTCGGCCCGCGCCCGCCAGTACTCCCCCTTCACGAGGACCCACCCCTCCGGGGCGAGATCGTCCTTGGCCACGCCCTCCAAGCCCACCATCGTCGTGAGCGGCCGCGGCCGCCTCCGCTGGGCCAGGAGCCCCTTGGAGGCCACGAAAAGGAACAGCAGCGTGAGCGCCCCCACCGTGACCCCGACCGTGACCCACGAAAGCCGCAAGCCCGTCCCCTCGAGCTCAAATAGGGAAAACGACCCCAAAAGCAAACTCACCACCCCCCCTACGGTGAGGAGTCCCTCGGTGGACGCCACCGCGTCGAGCACCATGAGCAGAACCCCAAACAGAACAAGCCCGAGCCCCGCCACGCTCACCGGGAGAACCTGGAGCCCAAGGAGCGCCAACAGGAGCGAGATCCCGCCCCCGACAAGGCCGATCCCGATCCCCGGAGTGAAGAACTCGTAGATCAGGCCGTAGATCCCCAGGAGCAAGAGGATGTAGACGAGGTTGGGGTCGGCAAGGTAGGAAAGGAGGCGCTCCCGGACCGTCATCCCCACCTCCCGCACCGGGAGCCCGGCCGTCCGGAGGACCCGGCCATCCCGAAGCCGGTAGCCCTCAAGCGACGAGAGGAGAGCCGGGAACGAGTCGGCGAGCAGTTCGATCACCCCGAGGTCCAGCGCCTCCTTCGCGGTGAGGGTGGCCGACTCCCGCACCGCCCGCTCCGCCCAGTCCGCGTTCCGGCCCCGGAGCTCGGCCAGGGACCGGATTCGAGACGCGGCGTCGTTGACCGCCTTCCGGACCGCGGGGTCGTCGGCCTTGGCCCCTTCCCCGGTCAGGGCCACGGGGTGGGCCGCGCCGGTGCTCGTCCCCGGGGCCATCGCCGCCACGTCGCCGGCAAGGAGGATGAACGTCCCCGCCGAGGCGGCCCGGGCTCCAGGGGGACCCACCCACACGGCCACGGGCACCTTCGAGGCGAGGATCGCCTCCACAATCTCCTTCATCGCCGTGTCGAGGCCGCCGGGCGTGTCGAGGACGAGGACGACCAGGGTGGCTCCCCGGCGCGCGGCCTCCCCCAGGCCCCGGACGACGTAGCCGCTCGTGGCCGGGTTCACCGTCCCGTCCAGGGACAGGCGCACCACCTCCCCGGCCCCCAGGAAGCCGAGGAGCAGCACCAGGACCACAACAGGGATCCGCCGCATCGGGTTCATTGTACCGGGATCTCCCCACGGGCACGGGAGCCATAGGCTAGGCCCGCGGAGAGCCGCTACAATGGCGCCCAAAAGGAGGGCCCATGGCCGAACGGATTCGGGTCCGGGGCGAGCTCGCCGGGATGTTCTGGTTTGCGGGGTGGCTGTTCACCCTCGCCTACACCGGGCTTCTCTGGTGGCAGGCGATCCTCGCCCTCGTGATCTGGCCCTACTACCTCGGCGCCAAGCTCAGGTTGCCCTGAGGCCGAGAACGCCCTCCCTCAGCGCACGAGGGGGAGGATCTTGGCCACGAGGCCGTCGAGGGCCTTGCCCAGGGCTTCCCCCCACGGGGCGGTCCCGAACGCCGGGCTCCCCACCACGAGCTCCACCGCCGCCGCGGCCCCAATCGTAAACGTCCGCGTCGCGATGGGCAGCGGGTTGGGTACCCGGTAGAGCTCGGCCACGTAGTCCCCCGGCCCCGCCGCGGGCGGGAACAGCTGGTTCCAGGTCCAGGTCACGCAGGGCGTCGCCACCGTGGACGAGGCCACGGGGGAAGTCCAGCTCGGGGTGGGGGACGCCACGGGGTGGATCACGACGTAGAACGCGTTCGGAGGGGAGGGATCCCGGTACCCCAGGGTCACCGCCTCCCCGCTCCAGTACACCCCCTTGTCCGTCCGGAACCCACCCAAGCACACGTCGATCGGGAAGTGGAGAGCGACCTCGACCGACGTGGGACCGGCGGCCTCGCCCCGGGCCCGCACCACCTCGCCGCTTCCGACCGCGAGCTTGAGGACCTCGGCCCGGAGCTCGGCCGTCACCGACGCCCCGCGGACCGTGAACAGGAACAGGGTGAAGGCCATCGTCACCGCTTGGAACTTCTCCACCGCGGGGAGGAGGAGGACCTCCGCCCCGAGGGCCCGCGCCGCGCGGATCCACGCCTCCCGGCCCGGGAGGAGCCCGTTCTGAACAGCCCACGCCTGGAGCGCCCCCGGGGGAACGACGAGAAGCCCCTCCCGGGAGAGCCGGCCAGAGAGCATGTCCCCAAGGCCCAGGCCCAGGTTCGCCAGGCCTGTCCCCGCCTCATCGGCCACCGGGGCCACGGCGACGACCGGCGCTCCAGCGCCCGCCGCCGCAAGCCCCACGACCAGCGCGACCACCAGCCCCTTCATCGCGACCACCTCCGCGCCCATTATAGGCCGCCGCTCCAAGGGAGCCCTGGCCTTGTCTTTCGAGAGGTGCGTCTACAGATTTGCAAGGCGCGGAAAGCGGGTCCCCGCACCTTGCCCCGCCGGGGCGCTGAACATCTGGGTGAAGAAGCGGAGGATTTCCCGCCGGGCTTCTTCCTCCTCGGCGCGCTGGAGCGCGGTTTTGGGCCCCGCCTGGGCCGCGCTCACCTCCCGCCCCCAGTAGAACCCGTGGGGGCAGGAGGTCGCGGTGTACACCCAAACCTCCCGGTCCAAGGCCAGTAGCCTCTCGATCAGGGGCTGAACGAGGAGATGGGGCACCTGTTCGTCGGCCAGGCTCGTCAGAAAGAGGGTAGGAACGAGAATTTTCTCGGCCTGGGCTTCGATGGAGTGCTCGCGCATCACCGCCCGTGCCGCCTCCTCCGAACCCGTCCTCCGCACCAACCCTTGGTAGAGCTGTCGGCCGTTTCTCACGATGGATTCCCGAACCGAAGGCGGAAGAAGGGAAAGGGGCGGAACGCCAGGGTCCCCCAGCATGTATACGAACGGGTCCGTCATCCACGGCGAGCCCACCGCTACCGCCCGGATCTCGGTCCCCATGAGCTGGGCAGCCCGCAGGGCGAGGTGCCCACCGTGGCTTCCCCCCAACACCCCCACCCGCGCCGGATCCACCCGGGGAAGAGCCTTGGCGAAACGAATCCCCGCCACCACGTCCTCTTCCTCCAGGCCAAAGAAACCCGCGCGGTACGTGATGGCAAGAACCGCCCACGGCTGTTCGTTGAGCAGGGCCACGGTCGGGTTCCCCGTGGGAGCGGCCATCGTCCGCAGGTACCCGTAGCTCTTCTCTTCGTTCCCCCCATGGATCGTCACCACGATCGGAACCGGACCGTCCCCTGAGGGCATGGAGAGAACGGCGCGGAACATGCGGCCGCCGGCCCCGGGGTACTCGAGTTCGATCACCTCGCGGTTCCCCACCACCTCCCCTCGGGGTAGCACGGGGGCCGCCGCACTGGCGAACAGGATGAGGAGCGCGACGGCCACGGAGGGCAAGACCAGACGGGAATCCACAATCTTCAAGGGGACTTCGGTCTCCGCTTCTTCCCAGAACCGACAAGGGCCGCACGCATCATGGGCACATTCATTATTCTATTTCTACGGCGGAGCAGTCACCAGGAGAAGAGTCGGACCTGGGGCTCTAGAGTAAGGGAGGTCACCGGGGCCTCGGAAGCCGAAGCCCGCGGGGGAAAAGGTCAGAACGGTAGGCGAAAAACGAGCGCTCCCCTTCCCCGACGAAGGCCACGAACTCCAGGCCCCGGGCAAGGAGGATCCCCGCGAAGGCCCCCGCCCGCAACCGGTACCGCTCGAGCACCACCGTCCGCTCATCCAAGCTGACTTCGATCGTCCCCACGGAAAGGACCTCGACGGGGCCCGATGTCGAGGCACCGGGCGGGCTAGCCCCCACACCCACCGGTTCGAGGCGGAGCGCATCACCCTGCCCCCAAGCCCTGTACAGGACGGGCAGGAGAGCATAGGAGGCGATCGTGCCCACGAAGAAGGCCTGCCCGTCGGGAACCGGAACCTCCCTCGATCCGTCCCCGGTGTCGGCCACCGCACGTCCCCCTTCCACAGCGATCGAGACCCGCCGGGTTCCGAGCCCCAAGGGGCCCCGGGCCTCCAACCGGTACGCGCGGGGGCGGAGCCCTTCGTCCAGGCGGAGTTCCTGTTGGAAGGCCACCTGCACGGAGACGAGCAAGATCCGCACGGAGAACGTCCCCTCGGAGAGGAGGAGGAGTTCGCCCCCCGAGAGCCGCTCCAGGCGGTAGCTCTCCTCGGCCACGCGCCGGCCGTCGAGCTCGTAGGCGAGCTTCCCGGCCTGAACGTAGCCCGCAGGGACCCCCTCCCGGGGGACGGCCGGGCCCGGCTCGCCCAGGGGAGGATCTTCGGAGGGCACCTCGGGCGCGGGCTCCTCCCCGGGTGCGAGGGACCACGCCCCGGGGACGGGATCCTCCCCCCGGTGGGCCGGCCGGGGAGCGCGGACCGACAAAGCCGCGAGGGTCGCCGCCCCAACCAGAGCGCCCAGACCGAGGAACCCAAGCCACCTCCGCTTCCGTCTCGTCACGCTCCCTCAGTCTACCCCGGTCCCGCTACCCGGTCCTGGCTGAAAGGAGGCCCCAAAGGGGCTACCCTTGCTGGGTATGGACCTCGAGCGGTCGTTTGGGATCCTCCTCCACCCGACAAGCCTCCCCGGCCGGTGGGGGATGGGGACGATGGGGAGCGCGGCCTTCCGCTTCCTGGACTGGCTCTCCGCCTCCGGGGCCCGGTGGTGGCAGGTCCTCCCGTTGGGCCCGACCGGGTACGGGGACAGCCCCTACCAGTCCTTCTCCGCGTTCGCCGGGAACCCCTACCTCCTCGACCCCGAGGAGTTCCTCTCCCGGGGCTGGCTTCCGGGCGACCCCCCTCCCCCGTTCCCCGAGGACCGGGTGGACTACGGCGGGATCTACACGACCCGGTGGCCCCTCCTCCGGAAGGCGTACGCGGGGTTCCTGGCCCGGGGGGGCCGGCGCGAGCGGCGGGAGCTTGCCCGATTCCTCCAAGGCGAGGAGGAGTGGCTCCCGGACTACGCCCTGTTCATGGCCCTCAAGGACCACCACGGGGGGGCGGCGTGGACGGCCTGGCCGGGGGAACTGCGGGCCCGGGACCCGGACGCCCTCCGGGCCGCGCGGACGCGCCTGGCCGAAGAGGTGGGGTTCCACGCCTGGACCCAGTGGACCTTCGCCCGGGGGTGGGAGGAGCTCCGCGCCTACGCCGCCGAGCGAGGGGTCGGGATCCTCGGGGACATGCCGATCTTCGTGGCCCACGACTCGGCCGACGTGTGGGCCCACCCCGAGCTGTTCCACCTCGGCCCGGACGGGAACCCGACTGTCGTCGCTGGGGTCCCCCCGGACTACTTCAGCCCCACCGGCCAGCGGTGGGGGAACCCCCTCTACCGCTGGGAGGCCCACGAGGGGAGCGGGTTCCGGTGGTGGGTGGCCCGGGTTCGCCACGCGCTGCGGCTTGCCGACCTCGTCCGGCTCGACCACTTCCGCGGGCTCCAGGCGTACTGGGAAATCCCCGCCGGGGAGCCCACCGCGGTCCGCGGCCGGTGGGTCGAGGCCCCGGGCAAGGCCCTCCTGGAGAGGATCCGCCAGGAACTCGGGGACGTGCCCATCGTTGCCGAGGACCTCGGGGTGATCACCCCCGAGGTGGAGGCCCTCCGGGACGGGTTCGGCCTCCCTGGGATGCGGGTCCTCCAGTTCGCGTTCCAGGGCGGGGACGACAACCCCCATCTCCCCCGGAACTACCCCGCCCACGGGCGGGTCCTTGTCTACACCGGAACCCACGACAACGACACGGCCCTGGGCTGGTACCGGTCCGCGCCCCCGGAGGAGCGGGCCCGGCTGGGGGCGTACCTCGCCCGGGAGGGGATCCCCCTGGCGCAGGACGAGGACGCCCCTTGGGCCCTGATCGAGCTCGCGTTCCGCAGCCGGGCGAACCTCGCGGTGATCCCCCTCCAGGACGTCCTGGGCTTGGGCTCCGAGGCCCGGATGAACCGGCCCGCCTGCCCTTCCGGGAACTGGGCCTGGCGGTGCCGGGAGACTGACCTCCGGGAGGACCACGCCGCGCGGCTCCGGGACCTCGCCGCGCGGACGGGCCGGCTTGCCCGCAGGGATCCCCTCCGGTAGCCTCCTCTCCGGAAAGGCGGGAGAGCGATGCCGGATCGAGAAGGCCTCATGGACAAGATTGTGGCCCTGTGCAAGCGGCGGGGGTTCATCTTCCCCTCGAGCGAGATCTACGGGGGAATCGGCGGCTTTTGGGACTACGGGCCCCTGGGGGTCGAGCTCAAGCGGAACGTCCGCGAGGCGTGGTGGCAGGACATGGTCCTCCGCCACGACGACACGACCCCGCCCCCGGGGATGCCGTCCGCCTACGCCATGGTGGGGATCGAGACCTCGATCATCATGCACCCCCAGGTGTGGAAGGCGAGCGGCCACTACGACCTGTTCCACGACATGCTCGTGGACTGCCGGCACTGCAAGGCCCGGTTCCGCGCCGACCAGCTCGCCTCCAGCCAGTGCCCGGAGAAGCCCTCCAAGCGCCCGGGCGAACACACGACCTGCGACCTCACCCCTCCCCGGGAGTTCAACCTCATGTTCAAGACCTACGTCGGGGCCCTCGTGGACCCCGAAAGCGAGGCCTACCTCCGCCCGGAGACCGCCCAGGGGATGTTCGTCAACTTCCGGAACGTGCTCGCCACCGCCCGGGTCAAGCTCCCGTTCGGGATCGCCCAGATCGGGAAGTCGTTCCGAAACGAGATCACCCCCCGGTACTTCACCTACCGGTCGAGGGAATTTGAGCAGATGGAGATCGAGTTCTTCTGCCGTCCGGAGGAGTCCCGGGCATGGTACGAGTACTGGCGGGACCGGCGGCTTCGGTGGTACGTCTCTTTGGGCCTCCGCAGCGACCGGGTCCGCCTCCGGGAGCACAGCCCGGAGGAGCTCAGCCACTACAGCTGCGGGACAGCGGACATCGAGTACGCGTTCCCGTTCCTCCCCGAGGGGGAGTTCGGGGAACTGGAGGGGATCGCCCACCGGGGGGACTTCGACCTCCGCTCCCACATGGAGGGGAAGCTCGTCCGGCAGGGGGGGGAGCTCGTGGTGGAGAGGGGCCCCGACGGGAAGCCCGTCCACCCCGGAAGCGGAAAAGACCTCACCTACTTCGACGAGGAAACCGGGGAGCGGATCGTCCCCCACGTGATCGAGCCCTCGGCGGGGGTGGACCGGTCTGTGCTCGCCTTCCTGTGCGAAGCCTACGACGAGGACGTGATCCCCGACGAGAAGGGGGTCCCTCAGCCCCGGGTCGTCCTCCGGCTCCACCCCCGCCTGGCCCCGGTCAAGGCGGCCGTCCTCCCCCTCATCCGGAAAGAAGGGATGCCGGAGGTCGCCCTTGAGCTCTACCGCGAGCTCAAACGGAGCTGGAACGTGGACTACGACGACAAGGGTTCGATTGGCCGGCGGTACCGGCGCCAGGACGAGTGCGGAACCCCGTACTGCTTCACCGTGGACGGGCAGACCCTGAGCGACGGGACGGTCACCGTCCGCGACCGGGACACCACGCGCCAGGAGCGGATCCGGATGGTGGACGTCCCTGGGTTCTTGCGGGAACGGCTGGGGGGGTGACCCTTCGTCCTTGGCGGCCCCGCGGAACCGGACTATACTCCCGATCGGTCGCGCCCGAACCCGGGGCGAGAAGGAGGGGAGGTCACGTGTTGATGAAGGAAAAGAAGGCGGACAAGCCGAAGCAGCCCAAGAAACCGTGCGGTGGGTGCTAAACGTCGGGATTTGACTCCTCCTGGGCAACGGCATATGCTTGGGCTCGGATTGAGCTCCACCGGGAGGCGTACACAGGCGGGGGAAACGAACAACCCAAAGGAGGTGTCCCTCCGAGCGCGCACCGGGAACCCATTCCCCCAGCTTCTCAATCCAGTCGCCCTACCGGTAGGCCTGATCCAGGTGGGCCGCGGGGCGAGGCTCGGAGGGGAAGGAGGCATATGACAACGAAGCGCGGAAAGAAGCTGTTGGGCGTCATCGGAGTGGCGGTGGCGGCGGTGCTGCTCGCGGGGTGCGGGGATTTCAAACTCGATACCACCCCAATCACGATGTCGGTTCCCCAGGGCCGGTCGGGGACCACCAAGATCACGGTCACCCGCGAGCGGTTCGATGGAGAGATCAGCTTCTCCCTCACCGGGGCCCCGAGCGGGGTCACGTACAAGTTTGACCCGGCCAAGACGGACAAGAAGGGCACAGAGACCACCCTTACCCTGACCGTGGCCGACACGGTGGCCACCCAGAAGTACACCCTGAAGGTCGTGGCCCAGAGCGGGAACAAGAAGAAGGAGCGGACCCTGGAGCTCACCGTCCAGGTGAAGCCGGACTTCACCCTCGCCGCGACCCCCACCAGCCTCACGGTGCGGCAAGGGGCGAGCGGGACTGTGACGGTCAACATCACTCGGAACGCGACGTTCACCGGGGCGGTGGCCCTCACGCTCGAGGGCGCGCCAGCCGGGGTCACGGGGACGTTCAGCCCCGCTTCGGTCACGGGCGCCTCGAGCACCCTGACCCTCAGCGTGGCCCCCACGGCCGCGGCGGGGACCTACAGCCTCACCATCCGCGGCAAGGGGGACGGGATCGACAAGACGGTGGCGGTCCGGCTCACGGTGGAGCCGCTTCCGGACTTCAGCATGAGCCTCAGCCCGGCCGCGGTGACCCTGAAGCCGGGCGGAACCGCCACGGTGGCGGTGAACCTGACCCGGGTGGGTGGGTTTGCCGACGCGGTGGAGCTCTCCGTGGAGGGGCTCCCGGTGGGGGTCACACCCGCGTTTGAGCCCAGCACGGTGACGGCCAACACCTCGACCCTCACCCTCACCTCGGTGCCCACCGTGGCCACGGGGTCCTACCAGGTGGTCGTGCGCGGGATCGGCGGCGGAAAGAACAAAACCGCGATCCTGACCCTCACGATCGCCCCGTAAGGCGCAAAAAGGTACGGAAGAGACGGGGGGCGACTCCGGTCGCCCCTCTTTTTTATCCGCTGAACCAGCGGGTCCAGGAGCGCCGGAGGACCCGCGACTCCCGCGCAAGAAGCCGGGCCAACCGCTCGGGATCGTGCTTCACGGTGAGCTTTCCCTCCATCTCCACGAGGTCCAAGAGCGGAGCGCGGATCACCCGCAGCCCCATCGCCTTCACCCCCCGCAGGTCGTCCCGCACCGGCTCGCTCCCCTCGGCCCGGTAGCGCTCAAGGATCTCCGGGGGAGGAACCTCGGTGTTCACCACCACGGCGTGGAACCGGTGGAGGTTCACGTGCTCGGCCAAGGCCCGGAGGTGGTCACTGGCGGAAAAGCCGTCCGTCTCCCCCGGTTCCGTCATCAGGTTCATGACGATGAACTTTTCCGCCGGGGCCTCGTCCACCGCCTCGGCGATCCCCTCCACGAGGAGGTTGGAGATCACGCTGGTGTACAGGCTCCCCGGGCCAAGGATGAGGAGGTCGGCCCGGTGGAGGGCGTCGAGGGCGGCGGCGTAGGCCCGGACGGGGCGGGCCAGCCGGAGCCGGCAGATGGGAGCTCCCGCCCGGGCGATCTCCGCCTCCCCCACGATCTCCCGGCCGTCGGCGAGCTCGGCCACGAGGTTCGTTCGCTCCAGGGTCGCCGGGACCACCTTCCCCCGCACGGAGAGGAAGTAGCTTGCCTCCTCGATCGCCCGGTCAAACCCCCCCACCGCCTGGGCCATCCCCGCAAGAAGAACGTTCCCCAGCGAATGTCCCACCAGTCCTTCCCCGGAGGTGAACCGGTACTGGAGGAAGCGGCCCATCCGCTCCTCGTCCTCAGCGAGGGCCAGGAGGCAGTTCCGCACGTCCCCCGGAGGGAGGACGTCGAGCTCTTCCCGGAGCCGGCCGGAGCTCCCACCCGTGTCCATCACCGTGACCACCGCGGTGAGGTTGGCGGTGTACGCCTTCATCCCCCGGAGGAGCGTGGACAGGCCCGTTCCGCCCCCTACCGCCACCACCCGCGGGGCGGCGCGGAGGATTCGTCCCTGGTACAGGGCCTCGGCCAAGGACCCCCCTCGGTGCGGGGTCACCGCGTGGAGGATTGCCCGCACCGCCCCCGCCATCCCGATCACGGTGGCCAGAAGCCCGCCCGCGAGCACCGCCGCCCCCACCGCGGGCCGCCACAGGAACGGAAGGTACCGGAGAAGAAGGGCGTACAGACCCCGCATTCCCTCGTCTCCGACGAGGAACAGGGACCCCAGCGCCACCAGGGCGATTCCCGCGAGAGCGAGGAAAAACCAGCGTTTCACCCCCATCCCGGGGAGGAGGAGCTTGACCACCGGGGGAATGGTCATTGCCACTCCACGCGAACCCCGGGGCCAAGCCCAAGGAGCTTCTGCCGGAGCTCAGGGCAAGGCTGGACCCGGTACCGAGGGCCGGCCTCCACCACCAACGCCCGTTCGCCATCGCGCACCCGCACCTGGGCCGGCACGGGGCCGGGGTGGTCGGCCAGGATCGTCCCCAGGTGCCGCACGCCCTCGGGGGTGACAAGCTCGAGGGGGAGGTCGATCCGGAGGGCAGAGCGCGGGGCCTCCGGGCGACCCAGGGGCTCGACCTCCAAGGCCTGAAGCCTCCGGGACCCGTTCCGCTCCGTCCACCGCCCCCGGACGAGGAGGAGCGCGTGCTCGCGGAGGAAGTCCCCCAACACCCGGGACCCCACCACAACCTCGACCGCCCCCGTCCGGTCGGCCAGGGTCACGAACGCCATCGGGCCGCTCGGCGTCCCCACCCGCTTCACGGCCTTGACCTCCCCGGCCACAGCGAAGGTCCGGGCCTGGGCCTCTGCCTCGGCAATGGGGACCACCCCCCGGGCCCGGAGCTCGTCCGCGTACGTGTCCAAGGGATGACCACCGAGGTACAACCCAAGGAGCTCCCGCTCAAAGGCGAGGAGCTCCTCCCGGGAGTACTCCGCCGTGTCCACCGCAAGCGGGGGGACGAACTCCTCGGCGTCGAAAAAGGACTGCTGGCCGGAAGCGCGCTGGGACTTCACAAGCTGCGCCAGCCGCACCCCCTCGCAGCTCAAGGCCATCAACGCCTTCCGGGGGACCCCGAACCGGTCCATCGCCCCGGCCTTGATCAGGCACTCCACCGTCTCCCGGCCCACCCGCTCCGGGTCCACCCGCTGGCAGAAGTCAAAAAAGCTCTTGAACCCGCTCCCCCGCTGCGCAAGGATCGCCTCCACCGCCCCGGTCCCCACGTGCTTGATCGCTCCCAGCCCAAACCGGATCCGCCCTTCCCCCACCGGGGTGAACCCGACATCCGACTCGTTGATGTCCGGGGGCAGCACCTCGATCCCCATCCCCCGGCACTCGGCGATGTACTCCGCCACCTTGTCCAAGTTGTCCTGGACCGAGGTGAGGAGGGCGGCCATGAACTCCGTGGGGTAGTGGGCCTTGAAGTAGGCCGTCCAGTAGGTGATGAACGCGTAGGCCGTGGAGTGGGCCTTCACGAACCCGTAGCGGGAGAACTTCTCGATGTCGGAGAAGATCCGCCGGGCCTCTTCCGCGGGAATCCCGTTCCGGATGCAGCCCTCCACGAACCGGGACTCCATCTCCGCCATCTCCTCGGGCTTCTTCTTCCCCATCGCCCGGCGGAGGAGGTCGGCCTCCCCGAGGGTGAAGCCGGCCAGGCGTTGGGCAAGGAGGAGGATCTGGTCCTGGTAGATGGGGAGCCCGTAGGTTTCGGAGAGGATGTCCACCGTGGAGGGGTGGGGGTAGGTGACGGGCTGGCGGCCGTGCTTGCGTTCGATGTAGTCGTCGGCCATCCCCGAGTCCAACGGGCCGGGGCGGAAGAGCCCAAGAAGCGCGATGAGGTCCCGGAACTCCGTCGGCTCCAGCCGCCGGATGAGGGCCCGCATCCCCGGGGACTCGACCTGAAAGACGCCCGTGGTCTGACCAGAGGCGATGAGGGCGTAGGTTGCCGGATCATCGAGGGGGATGCGTTCAAGATCGATCTGAAGCCCTGTGCGCTTCTCCACCAGCCGCACGACGTCGTCGAGGAGGGTCAGGTTGCGCAGGCCCAAGAAATCCATCTTGAGGAGCCCCACGGCCTCCACGTCGTGCATGTCGAACTGGGTAACAAACGAGCCGTCGGTGAGGCGCATGAGGGGGACGAAGTGTTCCAGGGGCTCGGGGGCGATCACCACCCCCGCGGCGTGGGTGGAGCTGTTCCGCAGAATCCCCTCCAGGCGTCGGGCGATCGCAAACAGCCGCCGGGTCTCCTCCGACTCCTCCGCAAGCTCGCGGAGGGCCGGAACCCCGTCCAGAGCTTGGTCCAGGGACATCCCGAATGGGACCAGCTTGGCCATCCGGTCGGACTTCTCGTAGGGGAACCCCAGGACCCGGGCCACGTCCCGGACCACCGACCGCGCCGCCATCCGGTCGAAGGTGGCGATCTGGGCGAGGTGGTCACGCCCATAGCGCTCGGCCACGTAGCGGAGGACCTCCTCCCGCCCCCGGACGCAGAAGTCGATGTCAAAATCGGGAAGGCTCACCCGGTCCGGGTTGAGGAACCGCTCGAACAGGAGCCCGAACTTCAGGGGGTCGACCTGGGTGATGCCCAGGGCGTAGGCCACAAGGGACCCGGCGGCGGAACCCCGGCCCGGGCCCACCGGGATCCGCCGCGCCCGGGCGTAGCCCACGAAGTCGGCCACGATGAGGAAATAGGAGGCG
>JAOACA010000003.1:36686-37945 GCA_026418075.1 Candidatus Bipolaricaulota bacterium
GTGGGCACGGTGGGCCAGGCGGAGGAGGTTCGCCCAGCCGGTGCGGTCGGCGGCAAGGACCACCAGGTGGGAGGGGGACTTGCTGGTCCCGGGGTCACGGGCGTGGCGGGAGTCGGGGGCCACGTAGAGCTCGCAGCCGAGGATCGGCCGGATCCCCGCCTCGCGGGCCGCCCGGTAGAACTTGATCGCCCCCGAGAGGACCCCGTGGTCGGTGAGGGCGAGGGCCGGCATCCCAAGGTCCTTCGCCCGCCCGACAAGCTCCCGGACGCGGCCCATCGCATCGAGAAGCGAGTACTCGGAGTGGACGTGGAGGTGGACGAACGCCACGCTACCTCCTCAGGATCACGATCCGCTCCTCATCGGGGAACCCCCAGCGGAGCCGGACCCGCGCCTCCCGCTCCACCACCGCAGGGAGGTTCGCCTCGGCAAGCCTCCGCCGCAGGGCCCCGATCTCCGCCGTCAGCCACCCCTCCCGGGCGCGGAGCGCCCGGAGCTCCGCCCCCGCCCGGTGGATCGCCCACAGCCGCGACCCAAACACCCACCCCAACCCCAGGATCACCGCCAGGGCCAGGACCAGGGGGAGTCGGCCCCTAGCGGGGCCAGGTCGCCATGGGCGGGGCATAGGTGTCCTCGATCCGGAGGAGCTCGTTGTACTTGGCCACCCGCTCCGAGCGGCACAGGGAACCGGTCTTGATCTGTCCGCACCCCGTTCCCACCGCGAAGTCGGCGATCGCCGTGTCCTCCGTCTCCCCCGAGCGGTGGGAGATGATCCGGGCGTAGCCCGCCTCCAGGGCGAGGTCCATCGTGTGCAGGGTCTCGGTCACGGTCCCGATCTGGTTGAGCTTGATGAGGATCGCGTTCGCCACCCCCCGCTCGATCCCCTGGGAGAGGCGGTCGGGGTTCGTGACGAAGATGTCGTCCCCCACAAGCTGGACTTGGTCCCCCAACCGATCGGTGAGGAGGGCCCACCCCTCCCAGTCGTCCTCCGCCATCCCGTCCTCGATCGAGACGATCGGGTAGCGCTTGACCCACTCCGCGTAGAGCGCGACGAGGTCCGCGGCCGACCGCTCCCCGGCCAGGCGGTAGAGCCCCCGCTCGGGGTCGAAGAAGCCGTTCGCCGCGCAGTCGAGGGCGAGGGCCACGTCCCTCCCCGGCTCGTAGCCGGCGTCTTCGATCGCCTGGACGAGGAGGCGCAGGGCGTCCTCGTCCGCGGGGAGCCGCGGGGCAAACCCGCCCTCGTCCCCCACGGCCACCGAGAA
>JAOACA010000003.1:38050-41059 GCA_026418075.1 Candidatus Bipolaricaulota bacterium
GATCGCCAACCCGCTATCGGCATGAGCCCCCCCGTTGATCACGTTCATGAGGGGGATCGGCATCCGCCCGGAGCGCGCTCCCGCGAGGTATTTCCAAAGGGGGATCCCCAGGGAGGCCGCGGCGGCCTTGGCGCAGGCAAGGGACACGGCGAGGATCGCGTTCGCCCCTAGCTCCGACTTGTTCGCGGTCCCATCCCGCTCAAGGAGAACCTGGTCGATTTCCTCCTGCCACAGGGGGTCCATCCCCTCCACCGCCGGTCCCAGGATCTCGTTCACGTTCCGGACCGCCTTTTGAACCCCTTTCCCCAGGTACCGGCGGTCTCCGTCCCGGAGCTCGAGGGCCTCGTGGGCCCCGGTGGAGGCCCCCGAGGGGACCGCAGCTCGGGCCTCCGTTCCGTCGTCCAGCGTGACCTCGACCTCCACGGTAGGGTTCCCGCGGGAGTCGAGGATCTCCCGCGCCCACACGTCCTCAATGAGGCTCATGGCATCACCCGCGCGGGAGTCTACCGGCGAGGGGGAGGGGGAGCCAGGAAGGGTGTCCCCGCTAGAGCCGCCCGCGGAGGCGGGGGTCGAGGGCGTCCCGCAGCCCGTCCCCCACGAGGTTGAACCCGAGCACCGCCAGGGCGATGGCCACCCCGGGGAAGGTGGCGTAGTGCCAGGCCACCCGGACGTACTCCTGGGCCCGGCCGAGCATCGTCCCCCACTCCGGGGTGGGCGGCTGAGCCCCCAGACCCAAGTAGCCCAGGCCCGAGGCCCACAGGATCGCTGAGGCCATCTGGAGGGTGGAGAGGACGATGATCGGAGCCAGGCAGTTCGGCATCACATGCCGGCGGATGATGGTGAGGTTCCCCGTCCCCACCGCCCGGGCAGCCTCCACGTACTCCCGCGTCCGAATCTCGAGAACGGCGCCCCGCACCACGCGGACGTAGGTAGGGACAAACGAGATCCCCACGGCAAGCATCGCGTTCCAGAGGCCCGGACCCAGCACGGCCACCACCACGATCGCCAGCAAGATCCCGGGGAAGGCCATCAGGATGTCGACGAGCCGCTGGGTAAGGAGGTCGGCCGTCCCCCCGTAGAAGGCCGACAGGGCCCCGACCGGGGTTCCAATCACCAAGCCGATGGCCACGGACACCACGGCCATCAGGAGGGAGACCCGCGTTCCGTGGAGGATCCTCGACAGGAGGTCCCGCCCGAGCTCGTCCGTACCGAGGGGGAACGTCGCCGAGGGCGGCTTGAGCTTGTTGGCAAGCGAAAACTTCATCGGGTCGCGGGGCGAAAGCTGGGGTGCAAACGCCGCCACCACAAGGAACCCCAGCACAATGATCATCCCCACCACGGCCATCCGGTGCTTGAGGAGTCGACGAAAGGTTCCCATGGGATCAGTCGTACTGGATGCGCGGGTTGACCAGCCCGTAGAGGAGGTCCACCGCGAGGTTGATGACGACGAACGCCAGGGCGATCACGAGGACCGCCCCTTGGACCACGGGGTAATCCCGAGCGGAGATGGAATCCACCATGAGCCGCCCCACCCCGGGCCAGGCGAACACGGTCTCCGTGAGCACGGCCCCCGAAAGGAGGGCCCCGAACCGTAGACCGATGATCGTCACGATGGGGATGAGGGCGTTGCGCAGGGCGTGGCGGAGGATGACCGCCCGCTGGGGAAGGCCCTTGGCGCGGGCGGTGTTCACGTAGTCCTGGCGCATGACCTCGAGCATCGTGGAGCGGGTGAACCGGGCGATCAGGGCCACCGAAGACGCGGCCAGGGTCACCGAGGGGAGAACCAGGTACGCCAGCCCCCCCCGCCCCGCAGCGGGGAGCCAGCGCAGTTGGACGGCGAAGAGGAGCATGAGCATGAGCCCAAGCCAGAACACGGGGGCGGAGAGCCCCACCAACGCCGCGGTCATGCTCGCGTAGTCAAAGATGGAATAGGGCTTCACTGCCGACACCACCCCCACGGCGATCCCGAAGAACGTGGCGAGGACCAGGCTCACCAGGGTGAGCTCCAACGTGGGGATGAGCCGCGTCCACACCTCTCGGCTCACCGGAAGCCCGGTGCGAATGGAGGTCCCGAGGTCCCCCCGGAGGAGGCCCGCCATGAACCGGACGTACTGGATGTGGATCGGCTGATCGAGGCCGAGCTGCCGCCGCACTTGGGCCACGTACTCCTGGGTCGCGTGGACCCCGGCCATCGCCTGGGCCGGATCTCCCGGGAGCATCCGGAGGATGGCAAACACGAGAAGGGTCACCCCAAACAGGGTGGGGACCGCAAGAAGGAGCCGTCGGATCGTGTACTGGATCATGAGGAACGGGGGGCCTGCCCCGGTGGCAGGCCCCCCGAACGGCTTACTGATCGAGCCACGCCTTGTGGGCGAGGATGTACTCCCGCGGGTGGTGGATGAGGCCCTTGGCCACCGTCCGCTGGGCGTTGATCTGCTCCTCGTAGTGGAGGAACAGCCACGGGGCATCCTCCCACAGGACCTTCTGGAGGCTGGCGTAGATCGCCTTCCGCGACGTCGGATCCGGGGCCACCCGGCCAAGATCGAGGAGGTTGTCCACCGTGGGGTTGGAGTAGAAGCTCCGGTTGGACCCCACCGGCGCCCACTCGCTCGTGTGGAAGAGCGGGAACAGGCCGTAATCAGCGTCCAGGGTCACGCAGCCCCATCCAAGCATGAACATGTCAAACGTGGCCTCGTTCACGGGCTTCCGCAGGAACGCGAGGTACGCCGCCCACTCCATCGTGATGAGCTGGGCCTCGATTCCCACCTGGGCCAGGTAGGCCTGGACCGCCTCGGCCACCGCGGCGTCCTTCATGTAGCGGCCCGTGGGGTGGTAGAGGGTGCACTTGAACCCCTTGGGGAACCCCGCCGCGGCGAGAAGCTGCTTGGCCTTCTCCGGGTCGTACTTGTAGGGCGTCTGGGCGGAATAGCCGAAGATGAGGGGCATGATCGGGGAAGTGGACACGCCGCCCACCCCACCGAGGATCTCCTTCACGATCGCTTCCTTGTC
>JAOACA010000003.1:41416-53553 GCA_026418075.1 Candidatus Bipolaricaulota bacterium
AAGCTCGGCGATCTGCTTGGGGCTCACCATGGCCACGAAGTTGTGGGTGAGATGGGCGACGAGGGGGGCAAAGGGCTTGTCCAGGTTGAACCGGACCGTGTACTCGTCCACCACGTCGATCGTCTGGACGCGGGGGAAGAGGAGGAACGCGTAGGTCGCCTTCCGGAACCGCTCCAGGTTCACCTTGACCGCGTTGGCATTAAACGGCGTCCCGTCGTGGAAGGTCACGCCCTTGCGCAGGTAGAGCATGACGGTGAGACCGTCCTCAGAGATGGTCCAGCTCTGCACAAGAAGCGGGGCGACCTTGAGGTCCTCGGTCATGAGGAGGAGGGTCTCCGCGATGTGGGTGAGCACCATCCCCGCTGGGGCGGAAGTAATCTTGTTCGGATCCAAGGACTCGGGGTCAGTCCCAAAGCCAATCACCAGCTCCCCACCCCGCTTGGGGGTCTGCGCCGCCCCCGCGAGGCCCGCCACCAACAAACACACTACCAGCAATAGCTTTCCCTTCATTCCAGCACCTCCCGGTGAAAGTCGTGGTTGGGTTCGAACTTCCGTCGTCGTCACCGCTTCCCTCCCGCGTATCACCCCCTCGCCTGCTAGACAGGTTGGCCGCATTATAGCGGGCCGGCTCACCTTGTGAAGGGGGCCAAAGCCCGGGGCCCGGCCAGGCGGCCGGGCCCCGGCACCCAACCCCAAGAGAAGCTAGATCCCCTCGAGGGCCCCGATCGTCGTCTGCCAGAACACGATCCGCACGAACTCGGTGTACGAGAGGGCGGTCCCGATCCGGAAGTTGATCGAGGGAACAAGGGCCCCGGTGTAGCCCTCCGGGCTCCCCACCACAAGCGGGTTCACCGGTGGGTTCACCCCCAGCCCCCGCAGCCGGACGAACCCCGGCGAGCGGTCCAACGTCCCGTCCCCGTCCATGTCCAACCGGAGGTCCATGTAGATCGAGGTCGCGTTCCGGACCTGGAACGAGTGGGTGATTCGCCCGGTGGTCACCGTCCCCTCGAACACGATCCGCCAGCCCTCGCTCACCGGCTCGGGAACGAGGCCCAGGGGCACCGGACCAGGGTCCGTGGAGAGGTTGATGAACTGGCCGTCGGTCCGGAGCTCGAGCCGGTAGGCCCGGGGGGCCGTCCACGTCGCCGCCCCGTTCACCGTGAGCCGCCAGGTGTCCGTGCCCCACACGTAGATCCCTGGGACGGGCATCGACGGCATCCCCGGCGGCCCGGCCACAGCCACGAGGACCGGCTGGCTCGTCTGGCCCGTGGCCCCCTGGTTGTCGGTTACGAACAGGGTCGCGGTGTACGCCCCCGCCGCGCCGTAGGTCCAGGTGACCACCGGCCCGGAGCGGTCCACGACCCCGTCCCCGTTGAGGTCCCAGGCGTAGGAGACGATGCTCCCGTCGGGGTCGTAGGACGTCGTCCCGTTGAAGGTCACCAGGGCTCCCACCGTGGGCGAGGCCGGGGTGTAGGCGAACCGGGCTACGGGCGGCTGGTTCACGACCAGCGGGGTCACAACCACCGTCCGCGTGGCCTGGCCCGTTGCCCCAAGGTTGTCCGTCACGAGGAGCCGCACGGTGTAGGTCCCGGGAGCCAGGTACTGGTGGAACACGATCTGGCCCGAGGCGTCGAAGGTCCCGTCGTTTTGGAAGTCCCACTGGTAGCTCGCGATCGTCCCGTCGGGGTCGGAGGAGCCCGAGGCGTCGAACCGGATCCAGTCCCCCGGCCGCGGGGCCGTCGGCGTGTAGGTGAACTGGGCGGTCGGAGGCTGGTTCAGGGCGAGCACGGTCACCGACCGCGTGGTCTGCCCCGTCGCCCCGAGGTTGTCTGTCACGACGAGGCGCACGGTGTAGGTCCCCGGAGCGGGGAACGTCCAGGTAGTCGTCACCCCCGTCCGGTCGAATACCCCGTCGTTCTGGAAATCCCAGCTGTAGCTCACGATCGTCCCATCGGGGTCGGAGGAGGCCCCGGCGTTGAACGAGACGGCCGCCCCAGGTGTGGGGTTCGCCGGGGAGAAGCTAAACGACGCGACCGGAGGCTGGTTGGCGGGCGCGGTGGGGAGAAGGGTCGGCTCCAGGGTCCGCGTCCCCCCGGCCACGAGGAACACCCGCGCCGTGTAATCCTGGTACCCCGTCTTGCGGACGAGGACGTCGTGGAACCCCGGAAGGAGGTTCACCGTCCGCGGGGTGTAGCCCCGGAACACCCCATCGATGTAGAGCTTCGCCCCCGAAGGGGAGCTCCGGACGACGAGGGTCCCGAACCCCGCCGGGGGCGCGGCCACGATCTCAAAGCTCGTGAAGTCGAACGCCCGCCGGGTCGGCTCGGGAACGAGGCCCAGGGCTTGAGCCCCCCAGCCCTCGGGGTCGGACCCGAGAAGGGGGAAGGGATCCCCAGGGGAGTACACGGCCAACGCGGAAACGGGGTCCGTGCTCGCCAGGATCTGGAGCCACTCCGTCCCCAACGGGGGCTGGACCCGGAGGGCATACCCCTTCCCGGGGGTGGGGACAGTGTGGGTCCCCGCCGGGAAGTAGTTTTGGGAGTCGTAGTAGTTGGGGAAGATAAGGGTCACCCGACCGTCCGGCGGGATGTCCCAGATGTAGACGTAGGCCGGCCGGTTGAGGGTGAACGTGATCCGCACGGCCTCCCCCACCGCGTACGCCGGCTTGTCGGTCGTGATCGTTACCGTGAGGTCGCCCGCCGGCGGCTCAACCACGATCCCCAGCGGCTCCACCTGGCCCAGGGCCCAAGCGCCCACGGCCAGAACCAGTGCCAGAATCCACGCGTGCTTCATGTTCCTCGACCTCCTCTTCTACGGCCCGTACGCCCGGCTCGCGATCTGGCCCAGAAGCTCAGGGGTAAGCGCCGCGAGAAGCGGATCCACCACCCCGGGGCTCAGCACCGACCCCCGCAGCCGCACCAGCCGCGACCGGACGTAACTCTCCAAGGTGTCCCGCGGTTGACCCAAGATCCAGTCCCCCACGGCCCACGCCGTCTCCACAACCAGCCGATCCTGCTCCAGGAGCGGGCCCCCCGGCGCCTGGGATCCCGGCCCGATGACCCGGTGGGTGAGGAGCACCTGCTGGGTCGCGAGGAGCAGGTTGAAGCGGACCCGGAGGGTGGTCATCACCGCCTCCCACGGCTGCCCCATCTGGAGGACCTTCAGGACCTCGTTCATGAGCCCGTCCACGATGAACCCCCGCTCGAGGGCCCGGTGGACGAGGAGGAGGGCCTCCTCGGCCTGGGCCCGGGGAAGGAGGGCCAGCCGCCCGAGGAACTCGAGGGCCACCCGGGTCCCGGCCCGGCCGGTGGTCATCCCCGCCCCGAGGACCGGCGCCACGGCCGCCTTGAGCTCGGGGGAGATCGCCATCCCCTGAAGGAAGCCGAGCACCTGGTCCACGGACGGGGCCGGGGCCAGGGGCACCTGGGCCGCGGCCCCAACCCCCACGAGAAGGACCAAAAGGGCCCGCGCCGTCACTCTCCCCCACCCCCGATGTAGCGGACGGACACGTACTCCCCAAACGTGCGGACGTACTCCGCGGCCAGGGGATCCTGCCCCACCCACCGGCCATCCACGACGAACGCGTACTCGTACCGGCCCGGGGGAAGGCCCACGGTCACCGACCACACCCCATCCCCATCGTGGTCGAAGAGGGTGATGGGCTGCCAGGCGGAGAAGTCCCCCACCAGGGCCACCTCCCTCGCCCCCGGGGCGGCGAGGGTGAACGTGTTGGCCCCCGGGTGCATCGGCCGGCGGGAGAGGAGGACCGACAGTCGCCCCGCCCCGAACCCGGCCGCAACGAGGATCAGGCCGAGGGCGAAGGCGTATCCAAGCCGGAACTCTCGGTGGAACACGGCCTCCCGAAGCCGAGCCCGGAGGGGGCGCCGTCGGGGGGGATGGGCCAGCCGCCGGACCACCCGGGCCTCCAGGCCCTCGAGGTGAGACGTCCCGGCCCGCACCTCCCGGTCGATCACCCTCCGGATCCACGTCTCGACGTCATCCCACGGCATCGCGGATCACCCCCCGGGCCACGAGCTCCGCCCGCACCAGGGCCCTCGCCCGGTGCAGGCGCGTCTTCACCGTTCCCACACGCATTCCCAACACCTCGGCAATCTCCTCCAACGGCATGTCGTGCCAGTACCGGAGGACGAGGGGAGCCCGGTAGGCCTCGGGCAGGCCCCACACGACCTCCCGGACGCTCCTCTCCAGCTCCTCCTGCCACACCGCCTGGGCCGGGTCGTCGGCCCACACCTCGGGGAGGGGGGGCTCCCGCCGGCGCTTGCGGAGGGCGTTCTTGGCCACGTTGGCCGTGACGGTGAAGAGCCACGTCGAGAACTTCCGGGAAAGGTCGTACCTCCGGAGCCGCTCGTAGGCCCGGACGAACGCGTCTTGGACGACGTCCTCGGCGTCGGCCCGGTTGCGGACGATGGCCACCGCCACGCCAAACGTTGCCTCCTTGTACCGGCTCACGATCTCCCCCCACGCCTCAAGGTCCCCGTTGAGGCTGCGCTGGAGAAGCTCCAGTTCCCCGACCTCCAACCTCCCCTCCTTCCGCGGCAATATACACCCTCCCCGGTCCGGGGTTTCGCCCGGACAGGTGTCCCCTCGCCACCGGACGGAACCCCGATCAGGAGTTCGCTGTATTCTCATCGACGGGGAGGTCCCAGGGCTACCCTCGGACCAGCAACAAAGGAGGTCGGTATGCGCAGGTGTGTGAAGCTAGGCTTGCTTCTACTCATTGGACTCGGCCTGGGGGGGTGCGCGTGGCTCTTCACCCCCCTCCAGGCGGTTCTCACGGCGAGCGTCACAAGCGGAACCGCGCCCCTCACCGTCCAGTTTGACCTCTCGGGGTCCACTGGTCCGATCGCCACCTGGACCCTGACCTTTGGCGATGGGTCACCGCCCGCCACGGGCACTGGGGAGAACATCGGCATCCCCGTGGTCCACACCTACACCGCACCGGGGACGCGAACGGCGACCCTCACCGTCCAAGACGCCCGGGGTCGGACGGACTCGGCCTCGGTGACGATCACGGTGGCGGCCCCGCCCACGACCACCGTGAGCCTGGGGGCGATCCCTGCGTCGGGCAACGCGCCCCTCACCGTGAACTTCTGGGCCAACATCCAAGCCGCACCCGGACGCAGGATCAAACATGTGGCCCTGGACTACGATAGCAACGGCACACCGGAGGACGAGGCCGATGTGGATTTCGACTCCTACAACTTCATCATCGGAACCCACACGTACAGCACTCCGGGATCCTACACGGCGACCCTCACCGTAACCGACGATGCCACGCCGCCCCAAACCTTCTCCGCCACAGCCTCGATCACCGTGACGAGCCCCCCGCCCGTGATCACGAGCTTCACCATCAACGGCTCGACCGCGGACCCCGTGTCGGTCGTGGAGGACACGAACGTCACGTTCGCCTTCCAAGCCCAAGCCGGCGACACCACCCGCAAGCTCACCAAGTGGGAGCTCCGTTCGGGGGATGGCTACGTGGTCACCGTCAACCTCACCCCGCCGGTGAGCTCGATCAACGTCACCCACGTCTACGTGGGCGGATACGCTCAAACCGGGTCCTACACGGCCTCGGTGAAGGTGTGGGACGACCTCACCCCATCCCAGACCGACCAGGAGACGCGGACCGTGGAGGTCACCGCGGCCCCGTAGACCTTGCTTCCTTCGCAACCGACCTCGGGCGGCCCCGCCCCCGGCGGGGCCGCCTTGCCCAGAGCCCCCCGAGCGCGGCCAGGCCCGCCACGGCCAACGCGGGACCGTCCCCCCCTCGGGCGTAGGGCGTGAGCCCAGTCCGAACCGGAACCTCGAGGACCGCAGTCCCCCGGGTCCACGGGGGCAGGCGGCCGAGTTCCCTTCCCCGGGGATCCCAGCCCCCGCTCACCCCGGTGTGCCCCACCTGGACCACCGTCCGCCCCACCTCTACCGCCCGCAGGGCCGCAAACGCATAGTGCTCCCACAGGATCCGCGTCCGCCCAAACCAGGCGTCGTTCGTGGGAATAAGGAGGACTTCCGCACCCTGAAGCACAAGCTCCCGGGCCACGCCGGGGAAGGTGGACTCAAAGCAGATCATGAACCCAAGGGTCCCCACCGGCGCCACGGCCTCCCCGGGGGTCTGGTCGAAGGGGAGGAACGGCTCGATGAGGCTCCCCAGCCCGATCCGAACCAAGACTTCGCGCCCCGGCACGTACTCCCCGAACGGGACAAGCCGGCTCTTGGCGTAGGAGCCGACGACCTCCCCATCGGGTCCAAGGAGGAACACCCGGTTGTACACCCGCTCCCCCTCGAGGTCGCCCGACCCGAGGGCGAGGGGTACCCCCAGCCGGCGGGCCTCCCCGGCGAAGAGTTCCCACTCCTCGGGGTAGCTCCGGAGCCAGGGCAGCGCATTCTCGGGGAGAACTGCCAGGTCTAGGGGAAGCCTCAGGGCCGCCAGGAGGGCCCGGTAGGCGGCGAGGTGGTCGTCCCGCAGCCACGGATCGAGCTGCTCGAGCTTGGGGATGTTGGGCTGGACGAGGGCCACGCGCAGGACGCCCGCCTCCCGCGTTCCCGTGGGGAGGGCCGCGAGGAGGAGCAGGGCAAGGGGACCCCCTGCGGCGCCGGGGAGCCACCGCCGGTCCCGCAGCCCCCGGGCCAGGCACCCCGCGGTCCAGGCCACGGGGAGGGAGAGAACCCACGGCCCTCCGACCGCCGCGGCGGGGAGGAACGGGGTCCCCACCATGGTCGTGGGCAGACTACCAAATGTGAACCCCAAGGGGCCCGCCGCCCGGAGGGCCTCCAGGAGGGTCCACGCCCCGGCCCAGAGGAGGGGCGAGCTCCACCGCCCCCCCACAGCTCCGAAAACCAGTCCGAACAGCCCCCCGTAGACGGCAAGCCCAAGACAGACGAGGGCCACCACCGGCCCCACGATCGCCCCGAGGGAGGAAAGGGACGAGAACTCCAGACCGAAGAACGCCACCCCAAACAGAAGCCCGAGGACCGCCCCCCGCCGGCCGCCTGCCCCATCCAGAGCCCAGAACAGGGGGACGAGCCCCCCCCACGCGAGCCAGCCCCACCCCGGGAAGAACGCGGCCCAGAGAAGCACGGCCGAGGCGAGCGCGGCAACGGGACGGGACAAGGCGCGCATTCGTCGATTATAATCGCCCCGGTGACCGCGGGATGCACCCTATCCTCGTCCAGATCGGGCCGATCACGATCCGCTACTACGGGCTCATGTACGTGATCTCGTTCGTCCTCGGGTACTTCCTCGTCCGGGCGGAGGCCCAGAGGAGGAGGCTGTTCGCCAAGCCCGAGGACGTCCTCGACCTGTTCCTCGTCACGATCCCCCTGGGGATCGTGTTCGCTCGCCTGTACTACGTCGCGTTCCAGTGGGACTGGTACCGGTCCGACCCCGGGGCGATCGTCCGGGTCTGGGAGGGGGGTCTGGCGATCCACGGGGGGATCCTGGGGGGAGTCGCGGGGCTTCTCATCGTCTCCCGCTGGAAGCGAGCCCCGTTTTGGCGCCTGGCCGATGCCGTGGTCCCCGCGCTTGTCCTCGGGCAGGTCCTGGGGCGGATCGGGAACTTCCTCAACGGCGACGCGTTTGGGACCCCGACGGACCTCCCGTGGGGGATCGTGTTCCCCGCGGACTCGCCGGCGGGCCGGGTGTACCCCGGGACCCCCTTGCACCCGGCGATGCTCTACGAGGCCGTGGGGAACCTCCTCATCTTCGGGCTTCTGTGGGCACTGCGCCGCCGGCCGGCCCGGGACGGGTTCCTCACCGCGGTCTACTTCATCGCCTACGCCGTCGTTCGGTTTGGGTGCGAGTTCTTCCGGGGAGACGCCCTGATGCTCGGGCCCTGGCGGGCGGCCCAGGTGGCGAGCATTCTCCTCGTCCTCGCCTTCGGGAGCTGGATTCTGGCCGGGAGGCTGTGGCGACCGGCCCGCGCCTAGCCGACAATCCCCCCGATGACCGGCCACGAACTGCGCGCGCAGTACCTCGAGTACTTCCGGAGGGAAGGCCACACCGTCCTTCCCTCGTCCAGCCTCGTCCCGAACGATCCCACCCTCCTGTTCACCTCGGCGGGGATGGTCCAGTTCAAGGACATCTTCTGGGGGAGGGTCCCTCCGGCCCACCCGCGGGTCACCACGTGCCAGAAGTGCTTCCGGACCACGGACATCGAGCGGGTGGGGACGACGGCCTACCACCACACGTTCTTCGAGATGCTCGGGAACTTCAGCTTCGGGGACTACTTCAAGGAGGGGGCGATCGCGCTCGCCTGGCGGTTCCTCACCCGAGAACTTGGGCTTCCCCCGGAGCGCCTCTGGGTGTCGGTGTACGAGGAGGACGACGAGGCGGCCGCCCTGTGGCGGAAGATCGCCGGGATGCCCCCGGAGCGGATCGTCCGCCTGGGGAAGGAGCACAACTGGTGGGGACCGGTGGGGGACCGAGGCCCCTGCGGGCCGGATAGCGAGATCTACTGGGACTGGGGGCTCCCCCCCTGCGGCCCGGAGTGCAAGCCGTCCTGCGACTGCGGGAAGTACTCCGAGATCTGGAACCTCGTCTTCATGCAGTACGACGCCCAACCCGATGGGTCGCTCCGGGAACTGGCGAAGAAGAACATCGACACCGGGATGGGCCTGGAGCGGATGAGCGCGGTCCTCCAAGGGGTGCGGTCCAACTTTGACACCGACCTCTTTCGGCCGATCGTCCAGGGGATCGAGCAACTCGCCAACACAAGGCCCTCCCGTGACTTCCTCAGCCTCCACCACCGGAATGCGGTCGCTGACCACATCCGGGCGGTGACCCTCCTTGTGGCCGACGGGGTGCTTCCCGACAGCAAGGACGACCGCGGTTCGGTGCTCAACAAGGTCGTCGTGCGGATGCTCGTCGCCACCGAGGCTCTGCAGATCCCCCTTGACAAGGTGCCTACCCTGGTCCACCCCGTTGTGGAATCCCTCGGGAACGTCTACCCCGAGGTGCGGGACCGGGCACCGCTTGCCCAAAAGGTCCTCGAGGCCGAAGTCGAGAGCTATCGGGAGATCCGCAGGCGGCTCCATCGCCTGGGGGGGCACCTTTCTCCCACCAGCCGCGTCCTGCCAGGCCAAACCGCGTTCACCTGGTACGACACCCACGGGATCCCCAAGGAGCACATCACCGTGTTTGCCGCGGAGCGGGGGCTCACCGTGGACTGGGAGGGGTTCCAGAAGGAACTCGAGGCCCAGCGGGCCCGGTCCCGGAGGGGGACCGAGGTCAGCGTGGGGGAGAGCCAGGAGGCGCGAGACTCCTCCGCAGCGGCGCCCCAGCGCCAGACGGAGTTCCTGGGGTACACGGCCCTGGCCGCGGAGGGGACGCTCCTTGAGGTCCGCCCTAGCCCATCCGAGCTCCAGCTGGTCTTCGACCGAACCCCCTTCTATGCCGAGGCCGGGGGGCAGATTGCGGACACGGGCCTGATCGAGAACCTCTCCCGCCCGGGGCGGGCCGAGGTCCTCGACGTTCAGAAGTCGCCCGGGGGGACGCTCCACACCGTCCGGGTTCTTGCGGGAGAGTTCCGTCCCGGGGACCGGTGCCGCCTGGTGGTGGACGAGGCCCGACGTCGGAAGATCGAGCGGGCCCACACCGCGACCCACCTCCTCCACGCCGCGCTCCGGCAGACCCTCGGGGACCACGTGATCCAGGCCGGCTCGTCCGTGGAGCCCGAGGAGTTCCGGTTCGACTTCACCCACTTCGCCCCCCTGAGCCCCGACGAACTCAGGCGGGTCGAGGAGCTCGTCTACGGGGCCGTCCTCCAGGACCTCCCGCTCCGGATCGAGGAACTCCCGCTGGAGGAAGCGAAGAGGAGGGGGGCGATCGCCCACTTCGAGGAGGAGTACCGGGGGAAGGAGCGGGTCCGGGTGGTGGAGGTTCCGGGCGTGTCGGCCGAGCTCTGCGGGGGAACCCACGTCCGGCGGACGGGGGAGATCGGCCTCCTCGTCCTCGTCGCGGAGGAAGCGGTGGGGGCCGGGGTGCGGCGGCTGCGGGCCCTCGTGGGGGGCGCGGCCGGGCGCTACCTTGGGGATCTGCGCCGGGAGCGGCAGGAGCTCGCCCAGCTCCTCGAGGTTCCCGAACCCGAACTCGCCCGAGGCGTCCGACGCGCCCTGGAGGAGGTCCGGGCCCTCCGCCGGCGGGTGGAGTCCCTGGAAGGGGAGCTCGCCTCGCTCCGTGCCGAGCGGCTCGCCGCCTCGGCCCGCGAGGTCTCCGGGACCAGGCTCCTCTCCGCCGTCGTCGAGGGGGGAGCGGACGAGGCGAAGCGGTTCGCCGACGCCCTCGCCGCCCGGCTTGGCCGGTGCGCGGTGGTGGTCGGGGCGCGGGCCGAGGGGAAGGCGATCGTGGTCGCCAAGGTCGTGGACGAACCCAGGGTCAACGCCGGAGAACTCGTCCGGATCGCGTCCCAGGCCCTAGGGGGCAGGGGCGGCGGCCGGCCCACCTTCGCCCAGGGGGGAGGGCCAAATGTTCAGGCCCTTCCCCGCGCCCTTGAGGAGGCCCTCGCGTTCGCCGAAGGCCAGCTCAGAGGAGCCTGACCGGCATACAGACGTAGATGAACCCCTCGTCCCCGGGGGCGATCTCCCCCGCGGGCTCGAGGAGCCCCGCCCGCTCCGGGGCGGTGAGCCAGAGCGCCACCTGGGCGGACTCCATCCGCCGCAGGGCGTCGATCAAGTACTCGGCCTTGAAGGCGATTTCGATCCCCTTCGCCGGGGGCTTGAGGAGGGGGAGGACCTCCCTCCCCTGGCCCCGGTCCTTCGAGGCAGACGTGATCTCAAGTTCGGAGCCCACCGCCTTGAGGGTCACTGCCCCCGACTCCTCGGCCGCGGTGATCTCCAGCCGCCGCAGCGCGTCCAGGAGCTCGGCCCGGGAGGCAAAAAGCCCGATCTCGCTGTCCTTGGGCACCACCCGCTCGTAGTCCGGGAACTGCTCCTGGATCGTCCGGCAGGAGAAGAGGACGGGGCCGGCGGAGAAGTGGGGTTGCCCACCGTCGGCATAGACGGCCACCTTGGCCTCGTTCACCCCCGCCAGGACCCGCGCCAGGTCCCCGAGAACCGCGGCGTCGATGAGGAACTCCCCCTCGTACGCATCCGAGAACCCCTCCACCGGAATCCTCTTGATCGCCAGGCGGTACCCGTTGGTGGCGGCGAACTTGGCCGCCCCATCCCGGAGGACGATGTCCACCCCGGTGAGGGCAAGGCGGGTGGTCTCCGAGGCCCGGAGGGCGGCGTAGGCCGTCTGGGCCACGGCTTGGAGGAGGGCCGGCAGGGCGATCTGACCCACGGGTTTCCCCGACGGAGCCGGGGTGGCGGGGAACTCCTCAGCCGGGAGGGTGGGCAGCTCGAAGCTCGCCCGACCGCAGGAAAGGCGGGCCCGGCCGTCAGCGTCGCGAAGCTCCACCGTGTCCACCTCCGGGAGGCGGCCCACAAGCTGGGCGAGGACCTGACCGGGAAGGACGACGGTTCCCGAGCCCTTGACCTGGGCCGGGATCCGGCACCGGATCGACCGCTCGAGGTCGGTGGCCCAAAGCTCCAGGCCCCCCTTCTCCCCGTGGAGGCGGATCCCCCCCAGGATGGGCATCGCCGTGCGCCCCCCCAGGGCATGCCCCACGGTCCGCACCCCAAACGCCAGGTCCTCGCGTCGGCAGACGATCTCCATGCGCCCTCCTTCAGGCGCCGATCATATCCCAGAAAGGGGAAGGTGGGCCACGATCTCCCCCAAGACCCGCTCGGGGGGCAGGGTCCCGTCCACGACGTAGGCCCTGGGGACGGCGCGAATGAGCTCGAGGTACCCCACCCGGACCCGGGTGAAGAACTCCAACCCCTCCCCCTCAAACCGGTCCCGCTCCCGGGTCCGGGCGTAGGCCACCGCGGGCGGAAGATCCAAGAGGAAGACGTAATCGGGTTCCAGCCCCCCCGTGGCCAGGGCGTTGAGCCTCCGGATGAGGTCGAGGTCCAGGCCCCGGCCCCAGCCCTGGTAGGCGAGGGAGGAGAGGGTGTACCGGGAGGAGAGGACCCACCGGCCTTGGGCGAGGGCGGGGCGGATGACCTTCTCCACGTGCTCGTGCCGGGCGGCGACGATGAGGAGGAGCTCGGTCAAGGGGGCCATCGCGTTCTCCGCG
>JAOACA010000003.1:53808-70185 GCA_026418075.1 Candidatus Bipolaricaulota bacterium
ACTCGAGAAAGTCGAGGACGTAGCCCCACCGCAGGCGATCGACGAGGTTGCCGAGAGCGCCCCCGAGGAGGAGGGCGCCCCCGACCGCCGGCAAGCCTCGCCACCGGCCCCAGAGGAGAAGGCCGAGAAGGCCCGCCACGACCACCCCCGAGACGGCGATGAACGCCTCGGTGCTCCCGGGAAACAGCCCAAACGCCCCCCCGGGGTTGTGGACCCGGGTCAGGCGGAGGAAGTCCCCAACAAGCGGCCGCGGGACGCCCAAGGGGAGCGCCCGCGCGGCCCACGCCTTCGTCCCCTGGTCGAGGGCCACCACCCCCAGGGAGAGCCCAATCCACCGCGCCGACCTCATGGGCTCCAGTCTAACCCCGCCCCCGAAGGAGGACAATGCGGACGGGAACGCGTTCCCTTGCCGCAGAGGCCTCCCTTTCGTACCCTTGGCCCGATGGCCAGTCTCTACATCGCCCTCCTCCACTTCCCGATGCGCAGCCGGGACGGGGGGATCGTGGCCACCGCCCTGACCTCGATGAACGTCCCCGACATCGCCCGCACCGCCCGGACGTACGGGGTTCGGCGGTACTACGTCGTCACCCCCCTCGCCAGCCAGCGGCGGATCGCCGAGCGGCTGCGGGCGTTTTGGCTCGAGGAGGAGGAGCTCCCCAACCGCCGGGAGGCGGTGGAGCTCGTCGCGGTCCGGGAGGACCTCGAGGACTGCTACGAGGAGATTTCGGCGGCCGAGGGGAGGCCGCCCCTCCTGTGGGGGACGAGCGCCCGGGTGAACCTCCCCTACCCGCGGCTTGGCTGGGAGGAGGCCCGGGCCCTCCTCCGGGAGCAGCCGGTCCTCGTCTTGTTCGGCACGGGAAACGGGATGGCCGACGAGCTGTTCGCGGCCTGCGACGCCCTCCTCCCCCCCGTCCGGGGCGGCGGGTACAATTACCTCTCGGTGCGGGCGGCGGTGGCCATCATCTTGGATCGGCTGAAAGGAGAGGAACCATGACGGGTATGGACGATCTCATCCACGCCCTGGAGGCCGAGAAGCTCCGGGAGGTGCCGGAGTTCCGTCCCGGGGACGTGATCCGCCTCTACGAGAAGGTGTCCGAGGGGGCACGGGAGCGGCTCCAGCCGTTCGAGGGCGTGGTGCTCAAGGTCTCTGGCTCCGGGACCCGGACCACGGTCACGGTGCGGAAGATCGCGGCTGGGGTCGGGGTCGAGCGGACGGTCCCCGTCCACTCCCCGCGCCTGGAGCGGATCGAGGTCGTGAAGCGGAACACGGTGGCCAAAAGCCGCCCCTACTGGCTCCGCCGGGTGGGCCGGATCCACAAGATCGAATGAGCTTCTGGCGGCGGAAGAAAAAGGAGAAGAAGCCGCCCCTCCTCATCCGGATCCTCCGCCGGAGGGGGATCCACCTCTCCCCCCGGGCCGAGTGGGCCCTGGGGTGGGCGGAGACGATCGTCGAGGTGGGCGTCATCTTCTGGCTCACCATCACCTTCGTCACCGTCCGGATGACGGTCCCCACGGGGTCAATGAACCCTACCATTGCCCCCGGGGACTCGTTCTTCGTGGACATCCTCACCTACCACTTCCGCAAACCCGCCCCGGGGCGGGTCATCGTGTTCTGGCAGCTGGAGGAGCTTCAGGTGACCGGAGTGGAGCCGGGAAGCCCAGCCGCCCAGGCCGGCCTCGGGCCAGGGGACTGGATCACCCACACCCAGTACCCGACGATCGGGCTCGGGGGGGAGCCCGTCCCCTCCGTCCGGACGGCCAACCGCCGGATCCAGTCCGCCCAAGGGAAGGAGCTCACCCTCGCCGTCCTCCGGGAGGGGATCGGCGTTCAAACCCTGACAATCACCGTTCCCCCCACCGCCAAGACCCTCTCTGATCTCGGGATCAAGTACCGCACGCGGCAGGAGCGGTACGTGAAGCGCCTGATCGCCGTGGGGGGGCAGACGGTGCAGATCGTGGGGGGGAAGGTCCTCGTCGACGGCAGCCCCCTTGCCCCGGTGGCCGGGCGGACGTACTGGACCCAAGGGCCGGGGATGCAGTACGGGATCGCCCCCACCCGCGTCCCGCCGGGGCACTACTTCGTGCTCGGGGACAACACGATGAACTCCTACGACTCCCGGTACTGGGGGTTTGTGCCCGAGGAGGAGCTCATCGGGGCCCCGTTCTTCCGGGTGTGGCCGCTTCCGCGGTTTGGGCCGATGAACGGGTACTGGTGGTCGTCCCTGTTCTAGCGGTACCGCTCCTCCCGCCAGGGGTCCCCCACGTCGTGGTATCCCCGCTCCTCCCAGTACCCGCGCCGAAGCTCGGGAAGGAACTCCAGGCCCTCGAGGTATTTGGCGCTCTTCCAGGCGTAGAGGGACGGGACCACCAAACGCAGGGGGTAGCCGTGCGGGGGGGGAAGGGGCGCCCCGTTCAGCCGGTGGGCAAGGAGGCTCCCCGGGCGGAGGAAGTGGGCGTAGGGAACGTTCGTCATGTACCCCTCCCGGCCGTGGGCGATCACCCACGCCACCCCGGGCTGGGGGCGGACGAGGTCGACAATGGCCTGGGTGGGGACGCCCGCCCACACAACGTCGGGAACGCTCCAGCCCGTGACGCAGTGAAAGTCCGCCCGCACCTCCTTCTGGGGCAGGGCGAGGAGCTCCTCCCAGGAGAGCTCCCGGGGGTGCTCAACGGCACCGAAGAGACGGAGCCGAAACCGGGAGAGGTCCGCTTCCGGCACGGGCCCGATGTCGTAGGGGATCGGCGCCGGCACCCACTTCTGGCCGGGGGGAAGCGACCCAGAGGCCATGGGCCGACGGTAGCCGGGGCCATCGGCCTCCGCAACCCGGGCCGGTAGGGGTGACCCGATGCGCTACCGCGAGAACATCGTCTGGATCGACCTCGAGACCACCGGCCTCAACCCGGAGCGGGACCTCATCCTCGAGATCGCCGTCGTGATCACCGACAAGCACCTCAACCCCCTTGCCCAAAAAGCCCTGGTGATCCGCCAGCCCCCCGAGGCCCTGGCCGGGCTCGATCCGTGGGTTCAGGCCCAGCACGGGCAGTCGGGGCTTCTGGAGGAAGTGAGGGGGTCCGGGGTCTCCCTCGCCCAGGCCGAGGAGGAGGTCCTGGCCCTGGTGAGCGCGTACTGCCCGCCCAAGGCGTGCCCCTTGGCGGGAAGCTCGGTGTGCTTTGACCGGCGGTTCCTCGTCCGCCACATGCCCCGGCTCGAGGCCCACCTAAGCTACCGGCAAATCGACGTGAGCTCCCTCAAGGAGCTCGTCGGGCGGTGGTACCCCGAGAAGGCGTACCCGAACGGGGCGGGGGCCAAGCACCGGGCGCTTCCGGACATCCTGGAGTCGATCGAGGAGCTCCGCCACTACCGGCGGACGGTGTTCCTCCCTCCGACGGGCCCCCTCCAGCTTCCCTTGGGCTAAAGCGCGCGGAGGACGAGGTCGCGGGCGGTGCGGACCCGCCCGCCGGGGTAGAGGACGGCAACCCGCCGGACCCGGTCCCCGTACGCCCGGGAGGTGAACAGGGTCAGGAGGCGGTCGTCAAAGAGGAGGAGCGGGGCCCCCGGCTGGTGGGAGCGGACGAGGACGCGGACCCCCAGCCGGTCGGCCACCCGGAGGAAGTGGTCCCGGCCAAACGCCGGCCTCCCGGAATGCCCGGCCCCAAACGCGGACCCCGGCCCCTCCAGCCAGTCCCCCCACGTGATCGCCCGCCACGCCGCCGATCCGGGCTCGACCCGGGAAAGCTCCTCCAGGCTCCCCACGTCGGGGAGGGCCCCGTGGAGGGCGAGGACCCCCGCCGGGTGGTGGGCCGCCAGGGGAAGCCGGAGGAGGGCCTCTCCCAGGACCTCCGCTTCCCTGGGGGGAAGGCGGTGCCAAAAATCGGCCGGGGTGAACGGGGCCACGGCCCACCCCTCGTGGTTCCCCATGAGGAGGTGGACCCCCTCCGGGTGGGCAAGCTTCGCCTTGAGGAGCAGGGTCAGGTTCCCGAGGGAGTCCGGGCCCCGGTCCACGTAGTCCCCGAGGAAGACGAGGACGTGCTCCCCCGGGTGAAACCTGTCCAGGACGAGTTCCGTCGCCTCGCGGTCCCCGTGGGTGTCCCCGACGTACACCGTCGGCCGGTCGGCGGGGAGGGAGACGAGCCGCCCCGTCCCCCCCAGGGCCACCCCAAGCCTCCGCGCCAGCTCCTCGAGGGCCATCGCCCAACCCTAAACCCCACGGGCCACGCCGTCGAGGGCCCTTGCCAGCCGGTCCAGGGCCTCGAGGGGAAGGGCCTCGCCCCGGGCCCGGGGGTCGAGGCCGGCCTCGGCCAGGACGCGGTCGACAGCCTCCGCCGGGAGGGCGGAGCGGAGGGACCGGCGGAGGGTCTTCCGGCGGGAGGAGAAGACGAGGGCGAGGGCCCGCTCGAACGCCTCCTCCGGGGCCTCGATCCGGGGCTGGGGGAGCTTCCGGAGCCGCACCAGGGCCGAGTCCACCTCCGGAGGAGGGAAGAACACGGTTCGAGGCACTCGCCGAACGACCTCGAGGTCGAAGTACGCCTGGAGGTGGACCCCCAACCGGCTCCGATCCGGCCCCGGCGGGGCGACGAGCTTCTCCCCCACCTCCCGCTGGACCATGAGGACGGCCCGGTCCACCGCCCCCCGCTCCCGGAGGAGCTTCAGGAGCACGTCGCTCGTGATCCCGTAGGGCAAGTTCCCCACGAGGAGGAGACGGTCTCCAAACGAGCGAAGATCCACCGCGCGGAAGTCGGCAGGGAGAACCCGCACGTTCCGGAAGGGAGCCACGGTCTCCTCCAAGAGCGGGATCAGCCGGCGGTCCACCTCCACCGCAACGAGCTTTCGGACATGGGGGGCGAGGGCGGCGGTGAGGGTCCCCGCCCCGGCCCCGACCTCGACGGCCGTCTCCTCCGGGCGCGGCTCGGCAAGCTCCACGATCCGCCGGAGGACGTTTTCGTCTACGAGGAAGTGCTGCCCAAGCTCGGGCTTCAGCCGGACCCCGTGCTGGGAGAGGAGGTCCCGCAGAGCCGTGGGCGAGGTCAGCTTCCGCTCCATTGGTCGGATGATAGCCCTCCACGGATGCCCAGGCCGCAGGACAAGGTGGAACAGAACGCTCCACCCTCTATAATGCCCGCGGGGTAACTGGGGGAGCCCGTGGAGGGCTGAGAGGAGGCACCGGCCTCGACCCCGGAACCTGATCTGGGTAATGCCAGCGTAGGGAAGGTTCCCCATCCCTCGGCCCTACGGCCGCCCCGCGCCCAACGCGGGATCCCTCACACCCCCAGAATCCACCCGGTCGCAGACCGGTTTGACAAGGAGGGGCTGTGGAGGAGACCAGGAAGGCCGCAAGGGGCCGGAAGGTCCTCGTCGTGGCGTCGGGAGAGCCCCCTGGGGAGGCGCTTCTCCGGAAGCTCGCTTCCCAGGCGGACCTCGTCGTTGCCGCCGATGGAGGAGCCCGCCACCTGGCCCGGGCCGGGCTCGCCCCCGACGTCGTGGTCGGCGACCTGGATTCCCTCGACGGCCCGCCCCCTCCTGGGGCGGAGGTCCACAAGAGCCCCCGGGAAAAGGACGCCACCGACCTCGAGCTCGCCCTCGACCACGTCGCCCGCCTCGCCCCCGGCGAGGTCCACCTCTGCGGGGCCCTCGGGGGACGCCTGGACCACGCCCTGGCCACGGTCCAGCTCCTCACCCGGTACGCGTTCCCCATCGTCCTCCACCACCCCCCGGAGACCCTCTACCTCGTCTCCCGAACCCTGGACCTCCCCGCCCAGATTGGGGACCGGGTCTCCCTCCTCCCCCTCACGGACGAGGCGCGGGGGGTCACGACCCGCGGGCTCCGCTACGCGCTCTCAGGGGCCACCCTCCTCCGGGCCTCGACCCGCGGGGTCTCCAACGAGGTCGTGGCCCTCCCCTGCGGGGTGGAGGTGGCCGAAGGGAAGCTCCTCCTCGTCCACGGTCCGATGACCTAGAACAGGAGGTCCACATGAAGAGGCTGTTGGTTCTAGTCGGTGCGGCGTTCCTTGCGCTTTACGCGTGGGGGACGGAGCTTGTCGTGTACACCTACGACTCGTTTGTGAGCTGGGGGCCGGCCCTGGCGATCAAGGAGGCGTTCGAACGGGCCCACCCGGGCGTGAAGCTTGTGTGGATCGCCCCCGGGGACTCGTCGGAGATGCTCGCCCGGCTGATCGCCGAGCTTGAGCTGGGGCTCCCCACGGCGGACGTGTTCGTCGGCCTGGCCGACGTCGAGGTCCCCCGGGCCCTGGCCCGGAATGTCTTCCGCCCCCTGGACCCCGGGCGACTCCAAAACCTCCGCGATGTGCCCCCGGAGCTGCGGATCGGGGGGGACCGGTTCGTCGTCCCCTACGACCACGGCTACGTGACCCTCGTCTACGACGCCCGGGCCCTCCCCGAGGAGCTCGTCCCGCGGACGCTTACCGACCTCCTCCGCCCCGAGCTCAAGGGGAAGATCGTCCTCCAGGACCCCCGCACCTCGTCCCCCGGGCTCTCCTTCTTCCTCTGGACGATCGTCCGCTACGGGGAGGGGTGGCCCGCGTTCTGGGAAAAGCTCCTCCGGAACGTCCTCACCGTCACCCGAGGGTGGAGCGAGTCGTTCGACATGCTCGAGGCCGGCGAGGCCCCGATCGGGGTCTCCTACGCCACCGACGAGGCCTACGCCCAGATCACCTACGGGGAGCGGCGGTTCCGGGTCCTGACCCCGGAAGGGGAGGGGTTCCGGCAGGTGGAGTACATGGGGATCGTCCGGACGACGACCAAGGTCGAGCTTGCCCACGCTCTGCTCGATCTCATCCTGTCCCCGGAGATCCAGGAGCTCATCCCCACGAGCCAGTGGATGTTCCCGGCCAACGCCCGGGCGCGGGTCCCCGAGGAGTTCGCCCGGTACGCGGTGATCCCCGCGCGCCCGGTGACCTTGGACCCGGAGACGATCGCCCAGAACCTCTCCGGCTGGCTGCGGACCTGGCAGGGGCTTCTCGGGCGGTAGGGAAGGCGATCGCGTGAGCGGGCGAGCGAAGAGGGGCTGGGGAGGGATGGCGTGGGCCGCCCTCCCCATCCTCTTCCTCGCCTTCGCCCTGTTCCTCCCGTTGGGAGAGGTGTTCCGGCTCGGCCTCCGGGCCGAGGGGGGATGGACGGCGGATCGGCTCCGGGAGCTCCTCGCCGACCCCTACGTCCGCGGGCTCCTCCGGTTCACGTTCGAGCAGGCCCTCCTCTCCACGGCGTTGAGCCTCGTCCTCGGCTTCCCGCTGGGCTGGCTCCTCACCCGGTACCGGTTTCCGGGCCGGGAGGCCCTCCGGGCGGCGACCCTCGTCCCGTTCGTCCTCCCCCCGATCACGGTGGCCCTCGGGTTCATCCTGTTCTTCGGGCACGCGGGCTACCTCAACGGGTTCCTTCAAGGGCTGCTCGGGCTCTCGGAGCCGCCGGTTCGGGTCCTCTACACCCTGTGGGGGATCGTGCTCGCCCACGCCTTCTACAACGCGCCGGTGGTGGCCCGGTTCGTCCACGCCTCCTGGGAGGCCCAGGACCCCTCCCAGGTCGAGGCGGCGCGGGTCCTCGGGGCCGGGCGGCTGCGGGCGTTCCTCACCGTGACCCTGCCCGGCCTCGTCCCCGGGCTCCTCTCCGCCTGCGCGCTCGTGTTCCTCCTCTGCACGCTGTCGTTTGCGATCCCCCTCGCCCTGGGCGGGGCCCAGTACGCGACGATCGAGGTCGGGGTGTACCACCGGGCGCGGGTGGAGGTGGACCTCCCCGGCGCGGCGGCCCTGGCCCTGGTGGTCCTCGCCTTCTCCCTCCTCCTCACCTACCTCTACCTCCGGGGTGGAGGACTCGTTCAGGCGCGGACCGCCCGGGAGCGGGAGCAACCCGCGGTCCCGCTCCTGGACCGGAAGCGGCCGGGGCGGCTCCTGTGGGTTCTGTACCTCCTCCCCGCCGCCCTCCTCTTCCTCGGCCCGATCGGGGCGGTGGTCGCCGACTCGTTCCTCCGCCCCGCTCCCGGGGGGAGGTCGCCCACGCTCCACTGGTACGGGATCGCCCTGTCCGCAGATCCAACCCCGTTCTTGGGGGCCTCGCCCCTCGGGAGCATCCTCACGAGCCTCGGGGTGGCGCTGGCCGCCGCGGGCGGGGCGCTCGCCCTCGGCCTCGCCGTGGTCGCCGCCCTCCGTCGGCTCCGCTCGCGGGCCCTCGAGACCCTCCTCATGGCGCCCCTCGGGGTCTCGTCCGTGGTCCTGGGGCTCGCCCTCCTCCTCGCCTTCCGCCGCCCGCCCCTGAGCCTCCTCCCCTCCGGCCCCCTTCCCTTGGCGGTGGCCCACGTCCTCCTCACCTACCCGTTCGTGGTTCGGGCGGTGGGGCCGCTGTGGGAGAGCCTCGACCCGCACCTGGCGGAGGCCGCGCGGACCCTCGGCGCCTCGCGCCTCCGGGCGTTCCTCACCGTGGAGCTCCCCCTCCTCCGGCCCGGGCTCCTCCTCGCGGGGGCCCTGGCGTTCTCCCTGTCCCTGGGGGAGATGACCGCGGCGGCGATGCTCGCCCGGCCGGGCGTGAACACGATCCCGCTGGCGATCTACCAGTTCCTCTCCGCTCGGCGGTTCGGGGCCGCCTCGGCGATGGCGACCCTCCTCATGGCGGCCACGGCCGTCGTCGTCTGGGCCTGGGACCGGGCGGGGTCCCGGTGGCTGGGGAGGACCCGTGCTTGAGCTCGCGGGGCTCTGGAAGCGCTTTGGGGACGTGACCGCGGTCGCGGACTTCTCCCTCGCCGTGGGGAGGGGGGAGCTTCTCGCGCTTCTCGGGCCCTCGGGGTGCGGGAAGACGACCGTGCTGCGGATCGTGGCCGGGCTCGAGTCCCCGGACGCAGGACGGGTGCTCCTTGAGGGGCAGGACGTCACCGCCTGGCCCCCCGAGAAGCGGGGGATCGGGCTTGTGTTCCAGAACTACGCCCTCTTCCCCCACCTCTCGGTCGCCGGGAACGTGGCCTACGGACTCCGCACGGGGGGGGACCGGAGGGGGCGGGTGCGGGAGCTTCTTGAGCTCGTGGGCCTTTCCGGGTACGAGCGCCGGCGGCCGCATCAGCTTTCGGCCGGGCAGCAGCAGCGGGTGGCCCTGGCGCGGGCCCTCGCCCGCGAGCCCCGGGTCCTCCTCCTCGACGAGCCCCTGTCCGCCCTCGACGCCGCCCTCCGAAAGGAGCTCCGGGGGGAGCTCCGGAGGCTTCTGAAGAAGCTCGGGATGACCGCGATCTACGTGACCCACGACCAGGAGGAGGCCCTCGCCTTGGCCGACCGGGTCGGGGTGATGCGGGAGGGGCGGCTCGAGGGGGTGGACACCCCGGAGGGGCTCTACCGCCGGCCGAGGACCCCGTTTGTTGCCTCGTTCCTCGGCCGAGCGAACCTCTGGCCAGGCTGGGTCGTCGGCGTGGACGGGGACCGCGCCCTCGTCGAGGTCGCCGGCGTGCGGATCCCCGCCGAGCGGGGGGAGGCGGAAGCAGGGGACGAGGTCCTCCTCTTCTTCCGTCCCGAATGGGTGGAGGTGGGGGAAGGCCCGCTTGCCGCCGAGGTCGAGGGCGCCGAGTACCTTGGGGACCGGTGGGAGCTCCGCGCCCGGTGCTCCGGCCTACCCCTGGTCCTCGTCACGCCCAAGCGACCGGATGGGTCCAGGGTCTCCTTCGCCCTGGCCACGGCCCGCGCCGTCCGCCCCGGAGACCCCGCTAGCTCACCCCGGTCTCGGTGAACGCCCGCGCTGCAAGCTCCCCGTCGAGCTGGACCTGGCACAGCTTGCGGTAGAGCCCATCCCGGGCGAGGAGCTCGTCGTGGGTCCCCTCCTCCACGATCCGCCCCTCGTCCAGGACCACGATCTTGTCCGCCCTCCGGACGGTGGACAGCCGGTGGGCAATCACGATCGTCGTCCGTCCGGCCATCAGCCGCTCGAGGGCCTGCTGGATGAGGAGCTCGGTGTGGGTGTCCACGGCTGAAGTGGCCTCGTCGAGGATGAGGATCGGGGCGTCCTTGAGGACCGCTCTCGCGATCGCGATCCGCTGCCGCTGCCCGCCGGAGAGCTTCACCCCCCGCTCCCCGATCACGGTGTCGTAGCCCTGGGGGAGCTCGACGATGAACTCGTGGGCGTTGGCCACCTGGGCCGCGGCGATCATCTCCGCCTCGGTCGCCTCCGGTCGGCCAAACAGGATGTTCTCCCGCACCGTCCCGTGGAAGAGGAACACGTCCTGGAGCACGATGCTGATCTGCCGCCGGAGGCTTTTCAGCGTGAGGTCCCGGAGGTCGTAGCCATCGAGGGTGATCCGCCCCGCCCCTACGTCGTAGAACCGGGGGATGAGCATCGCCATCGTCGTCTTCCCCACCCCCGTGGGCCCGACCAAGGCCACCATCGACCCGGGGGCGATCGCGAGGTTGATCCCTTCAAGCACGGGTTCGCCCTCCCGGTAGGCGAAGCTCACGTTCTCAAACCGGATTTCTCCCCGGGCCCGGCCGGGGAACTCGACCGCCCCCGGCCGCTCGGCCACGTCGGGCTCCTGCTCGAGGAGCTCGGCGATCCGCTCCGCCCCGGCCATCGACTGCTGGACGCTCTCCCACACCCCGCTCAGGGCCCGCACGGGCTGGTAGAGGAGCTCGAGGTACAGGAAGTAGGCCACGAGGTCAGCCACGGGGAGGGTTTTGTCGAGGACGAGCTTCCCCCCAAAGTAGATGAGGACGATCGTCCCGAGGGCCGAGGCGAGCTCGACCGAGGGGTGGAACACGGCCATAAGCCTAAGGGCCCGGAGGAGGGAGTCCCGGTACCGGACGATCCGCGTCCAGATCCGGCGGGCCTCCTCTTCCTCCCGGGTGAACGCCTGGATCTCCCGGATCCCGGAGAAGTTGTCGCTCAAGGCCGCGTTGAGCTCCCCAAGCTCGGCCTGGCGCCGCCGGAACGCGGGCCGCACGTAGCGGGCAAAGCCCTGCATCCCCAGCACGATGAACGGGATCGGGATCATCGAAAGGAGGGCGAGCTGCCAGCTCATCCGCACGAGGACCGCGACGACCCCGACGAGCATGAGGACGTTCACGAGGACGTCGGGGATCGCGTGGGCCACGAGCTGCTCCAGGAGGTCGGAGTCGTTCACGGTGCGGGACATGAGCTGACCGGTCTGCTTGTCGGCGTAGAACCGCAAGGAGAGGCGCTGGAGGTGCCGGTAGACCTCGTTCCGGACGTCGGCCACCACGTGCCAGCCGGCGACGTGGGCGGCGTAGGAGCGGACAAACTGCATCCCCGCCCGGAGGAGGTAGATCCCCAGGGCCGCGAGCGCGAGCCGGGCCACGATCGGCAGGGCCTCCGGACCCGCGCCCGGGGCCGTGACCGTGGCGATCATCGTCCGGACAAGCCACGGGGCCACGAGCTGGATCCCCACCAGGGCGAGCATGCTCAGGACCGTGAGCCCGAGGGCGAGCTTGTACTTCTTCGCGTACCCAAACACCCAGGCCAGCGACTTCACAAGCCTCTCCTTCCTCCCGGCGCTCGGGCCGGAAGCCGGGGATTGTAGCAGCAAACGCCGCAAGCGCGTAGACTCCTCCCCCCATGGACCAGGCGTTCGAGACGGACGTGGTGGAGACCGCCCAAGGGGAGCTGGCGATGGCGTTCCTCGGCCACGGCTCCCTCCTCTTCACCTTCGGGGGAAAGCGGATCTACGTCGACCCCTTCAGCCGGGTGGCCGACTACAGCCGGCTCCCCAAGGCCGACCTCGTCCTCCTCACCCACGAGCACCGGGATCACCTCGACCCCGCGGCCCTCGGGGCGATCCGGACCCCCGCGACCCTCGTCGTCGCTCCCCCTCCGTGCGCGGAGGCCCTCGGGGAGTGCCGGGTCCTCCGGAATGGGGAGTCGACCACCCTCCTTGGCGTGGAGATCGAGGCCGTTCCGGCCTACAACCTCGTCCACAAGCGGGAGAGCGGGGAGCCGTTCCACCCCCGGGGGCGGGGAAACGGCTACGTCCTCACGTTCGGGGGGGTACGGGTGCTCGTGGCCGGGGACACGGAGAACGTGCCCGAGCTCAAGGCCCTCCGGGGGGTGGAGGTGGCGTTCCTCCCCATGAACCTCCCCTACACGATGACCCCGGAGATGGTGGCCGACCTTGCCCGGGCCCTCCGGCCGAAGATCCTCTACCCCTACCACTACGGGAGCACGGACCCGCAGGCGCTCGTCGCGCTCCTCCGGGACGAGCCCGGGATCGAGGTCCGGATCCGCAAGCTCGCCTAGAAGTTAGCCAAACAGGCGCCGGAGGTCCTGGAGGGTGATGAGGAGGAGGACCCCGAGGAGGATCGCGAACCCCGCGGCGTGGACGGCCATCTCGACCCGCGGGGAGACCTTCCGCCGGGTCACGGTCTCGTAAAGGGCGAACGCCATCCGGGAGCCGTCGAGGGCGGGAAACGGCACCAGGTTGAACAAGGCGAGGTTCAGGCTGATCAGGGCGACGAGGAGGAGGAAGGCGAGCGGCCCGGCCCGGACCCCCTGCCCGAGGAGGGCGGCGATCCCCACGGGCCCGCTCACCGCCTCCCCGGCAGGAAGGGTGCGGGTGAGGAGCCCGCGGATCGTGGCGACAAACCCCGCCACCGCCTGCCCGAGCTCCCCCAACGCGAGGGCGATCCCCTCTCCCCAGGGGGGCCGCTCGTACACCGGGGGAGTCGCCCGGAACGCGGCGTCGCCCGCCAGGGCCTCCCCGGTCTCCGGCAGGGGGAGTACCCGCCGCTCCCCATCCCGGTCAACGAGGGCCTCCCGGCACCCCCCTTCCCAGCGGGCGTAGAGGTCGAGGAACGACCGGACCTCCTCCCCGCAGGCGGCGAGGACCCGGTCGCCAGGGAGGTACCCCAGCCGGGACCAGCCCCCGCCGGGGGTGACGGCGTCCAGCTCGGGGAGGAGGATTTGGGGGAGGAAGTACGCCCCGACAAGGTAGCGACTCTCCTCGGGGTCGAAGACGGGCCGGACGACAACCTCCAGCTCGACCCCTCCCCGGCGGATCCGGAACGGGACGGGCTCGGGGGCGACCGCGCGGATCTTTGCCCCCACGTCCCCCGTGGCCCACGCGGGCTTCCCGCCCACCGCGAGGACGACGTCCCCCACCTGGAGGGCGTCCGCCGCGGGCTTCCCAGGCACAAGCCCCGCCACCTGGGGCCGAGGAAGCCCAAGCCCGAGGACCGCCCCGAGGACCACGGCCACGGCGAGGAGGGCGTTCGCCACCGGGCCGGCCAGGGAGAGGAAGAACCGCTTCCACGCCCGGGCCCCGTAGTAGGTCCGCTCGAGGGGGACCTCCGTCGCCTCCGCGGACTCCCCGGCCAGGCGGACGAAGCCCCCGAAGGGAAACGCCCGGACGCTGTACCGGGTCTCCCCCCGCTTCCGGCTCCAGATCGCCGGGCCGAAGCCCACGGCGAACTCCTCGACCGCGATCCCAAGGAGTTTTGCCGCGAGAAAGTGCCCCCCCTCGTGGACCCCGATGAGGACGAGGATCGTCCCGGCGAAGATGAACAACGTGATCACAGCCGCCGCGCCTCCACCCGCACCACCTCCGCGGTCCCGGAGGTCACCCGATGATCCTCGCTCACCCGCACCCCCACCACCCAGGCGATCCCCCGCCCGTCGAGGACGAGGGGCCACCGCCCCCGCGCCCAGCGGGGGACCCCGGCCTCCATCAGGAGGTCCCGGACCCGCTTCCGCCCGGCCATCCCCAGGGGCCGGACCCGGTCCCCGGGACGGGGGACCCGAACAAGGAGCGGGAACGCCAGCCGCGCGGGGTCGAAGTGGGCAACCAGGGGGCTTTCCGGCACGAGGGACTCCGGCCGGGGAACCCGGGAGAGGCGGAACGCCCACCCCAACTCCTCGATTGCGCGCTCCCCCTCAGACGGAAGCTCCCAGGCCCGGTCCTGGAGGGAGGGCACGACCTGCGGGCCCAAGGAGAGAACCCCGCTTCCGACCCGGGCGGACAGCCGCCCCGGGAGGTGGACCTCGCCCCGGCCGGCGGCGACGGCGTCCAGGATCGCCACCACGTGCCGCTCCTCGAGTTCGACGCCCGACCGTTCGGCCGCCCGGCGCACGGCCAGGGCCTGGACCGACCGGGGAAGATCCCGAAGGAACGCGAGGTCGAGGCCCTCGGGGCGGGCAAGCTCAGCCAGGACGAGGTCCGCGGTCCAGGCGAGGGCCTCCTCGGCCGCAGCAAGGAGCTCCCCCGCCCGGGCGAGGGCCTCCTCGGCCCGGGGCTGGAGCCGGAAAAGGACTGGCAGCACCTCGAGCCGGACCGCGTTCCGCAGAAGCCGCCGGTCCTCGTTCGTCGGGTCGTCCCGGAACGGGATCCCCTCCTCCCGGCAGAAGGTCCGCGCCTCCTCCCGGGAGACGAGGATCAGGGGGCGGACGTAGGGGGGCGAGGCGGGGAGGATCCCCCGCAGGCCCCGGGGCCCGGCCCCGCGGAGGAGGTGGAGGAGGATCGTCTCGGCGAGATCCGTCCGGGTGTGGCCGAGGGCGATCCTCTGTGCCCCAACCTCCCGCGCCGCCCGCTCGAGGAACTCCCGCCGGGAGATCCGGGCCGCCTCCTCGAGGTTGAGCCCCCGCTCCCGGGCAAGGGCCGGGACGTCAGCCCGCTCCCCGACAAAGGGGAGCCCGAGCCGCCCTGCCTCCGCCCGGACGAAGGCGAGGTCGTCCCCGCTCCCCGGCCGGATCCCGTGGTCGAGGTGGGCCACGACGAGGGAGATCCCGAGCTCGTCCCGAAGCCGGACAAGGGCGTGGAGGAGGGCGGTGGAGTCCGCCCCGCCGGAGACGGCGACGAGGACCCGGTCCCCCCGCCCGAGGAGCCCGTACCGGCGGATCGCCTCCCGCACCCGCTCAAGCATCCCGGCATTGTGGGCCTCCCCGGGGCCGCGGTCCAGCCGGCGGGTATGATTCCGGCCATGGGACCCGCCGCGTTCCTGTGGGCCCTGGGGGAGGTCCCCTCCGCGATGGCCGGAAACGGGGTCCTGGCCCTGGGCCCCGAGCCGTGGGCCCTCCTCCCCGCGGGCCCATTCCAGCTCTTCCTAGGGGCAGGCGAGCCCAGGGTCGGCGGGAGGGTCCGGCTTCTCCGGGGGCCGTGGTTTGCCTGGGCCGACCTCCCGCCCCCCCGCCTGGCCCTCGGCCGGACAACCCCCTCGGCCTGGCTCGCCCTCGTCGGGAACCGGGAGGGCTTGAACCTCGTCTGGGAGGTCCAGGCGCCGCCAGCTCTTTCCCTGTTTGGGACGCTGGGGGACGAGGCCGCGTGCGGGGTTCGGCTCCGGTGGAGGAGTCTCTGGTCGGCGGCGATCGTCCGCGGAGGAGGACTGACCCTATGGTGCGGGCTCTACTTCTAGCGCTTCTCGTCTCGGTCTCCGGCTCGGCGTGGGAGTTCACGATCGCGTTCACGAACGACCTCCACGCCTACTCCGAGCGGCTCCTCGGTTGGGCCCCGGTCTTAGCCCAGGCCGACCTCGTCCTCGACGCCGGGGACACCTGGGAGGACACCCACCGCCTCACCGGGGCCCGGGAGGCGTGGGCCACGCTCCGGGCGATGGCGGAACTGGGGTACGACGCGATGGTTCTGGGGAACCACGAGACCTACCTCGGGCCCCAGCTCCTCGGGGAGCTCCTCGCCGCGGCCCCGTTCCCGGTTCTCGCCACAAACCTCCGGAGCCCCCTTCCGACCCGGGAGTGGGCCCTCCTTGAGGCCAACGGGGTGCGGGTCCTCGTCCTCGGGGTCCTGTGGGACCTCGCCCTCGTCTGGCCGGGGTGGGAGCTCCGGGAGCCCCTCGCGGCGATCCGGGAGGCCCTCGCCAGGGCGCCTGCGCGCGACCTCTTCGTGCTCCTCGCGCACCTCGACTGGGGGAAGCTCGAGGCCCTGGCCCGGGCCCTTCCCGAGTGCGACCTCGTCGTCTCCGGCCACAACCACCGGTACCTCGAGGAGCCGGCCTGGGTGGGGAGGGTGCCGATCGTGCAGGCCGGGGGCCGGGGCCAGGCCGTGGGGCTCGTGTCCCTGGGGCCCGACGGCCTCGTCCGGTACCGGCTCCTCCGGCCGGCCGGGGCGCGGCTGGAGGCCGCTCCCCCCCTCTAGAAGCTCGGAGCAAACCCGGTCGGGACGGAGGGCCGACGGTGGGGGACGTCCCAAGGCGAACAACCTCCTTCCCAGTCGCACCCTCCGGCGAATGTGACATCCATCACAGACGCCCCTCCCACCGCCGGTATAGTCTTTCGTAGTTCCCAGGGGATTCCCTGAGGACAGAGGGAGGAAGAATGTCCAAACGCGGGGTGGCGGTTCGGCTTCTGGCAGCGGTCCTCGTTCTGACCCTGGTCGCCGGCCTTGTCGGGTGCTTCCGGCTCTGCTCGGTGCGGTGCTGCGCCTACCGGGTGTTCAGCTTCGG
>JAOACA010000040.1 GCA_026418075.1 Candidatus Bipolaricaulota bacterium
CTCCGGAACATGGCCACCCTTGGGGGGGCCGTTGTCTCCGCCCACCCGTGGGCGGACATCCCCACCGCCCTCGTCGCCCTGGGGGCCGAGGCCCGCTGGCAGGACGGGCAGGAGGGCCGGGCTCCGCTCGAGGAGCTCTACCGGGGGGAGTTCCGGGGGCTGTTCCGGAAGTCCGTCCTCACAGAGGTTCGACTTCCCCCTTGGGACGGGGCGTTCGCCTACGCCAAGGTGGGCCGGAGCGCCACCGACATCGCCCTTCTCAACGCCTGCTGCGGCCTGGGGCTCCGGGAAGGGACAATCGCCTGGGCCCGGGTGGCCGTGGGGGCCCGGCCCGAGCGGGGGGAGCGGCTCCCGTGGGCCGAGGAGGCCCTCGTCGGCCGGAAACCAAGCCCCTTACTGTGGAACGAAGTCGGAGCCCTGGTGGCGGCCCGGATCGAGGTCGGGGACGACCGGCGGGCGAGCGGGACCTGGCGCCGGCAGGTCGCCGGGGTCCTCGTTGCCCGGGCCCTGGCCCGGGCAGCCGAGAAGGCAGACCGATGAAGATCGCGTTCGAGCTCAACGGGGCTCCCCAGTACCTGGATGTGGGGCCGGGGGAGCCCCTCGTTGCCCTCCTCCGCCGGCTGGGGATGAAGTCGGTGAAGGAGGGGTGCGACACCGGGGACTGCGGGGCGTGCACGGTCCTCCTCGACGGCCGGGCCGTGCGGTCCTGCCTCATGGTCGCCCCCCAGGTCCAGGGGCGGAGGGTCACCACCGTGGAGGCCCTCGGGACCGTGGACGACCCCCACCCCCTCCAGCGGGCGTTCCTCCAGGCCGGTGCGGTCCAGTGCGGGTTCTGCACCCCAGGGATGCTCCTCGTCGCCCACGAGCTCCTCAGCCGGAACGACCACCCGAGCCCGGACGAGGTCCGGGAGGCGATCGCGGGGAACCTCTGCCGGTGCACGGGGTACGTCAAGATCGTGGACGCGGTGCTCCTCGCCGCCCAATGGAAGCGGGAGGGAAGATGGCGGTAGAGACCCGGCGGCGCAGCGCGGTCGGGCAGAACGTCACCAAGGTGGACGGGCCGTCCCTGGTGGCAGGGAAGCCCGTGTTCACCCTCGACCTCGACCTCCCGGGCCTCCTCGTCGGCAAGATCCTCCCCTCGCCCCACGCCCACGCCGAGATCCTCAGGATCGACACCTCCGAGGCGGAAGCCGTCCCTGGGGTCCGGGCGGTCCTCCACTTCGGGAACGTCCCCCGGGTCCCCTACACGACCGCCGGGCAGGGGTGGCCGGAGCCCTCCCCCTACGACACCGTCCTCTTCGACCGCAAGGTCCGGTTCGTGGGGGACCGGGTGGCGGCGGTGGCTGCGGAGACGGAAGAGGCAGCCGAGGAAGCGCTGAAGAAGATCCGCGTCGAGTACCGGGTCCTCCCGGCCGTCCTCACCCCCGAGGACGCCCTCGCCCCTGGGGCCCCTGTCCTCCACGACGAGCCCGACAGCGAGGGGATCTACGACGCGCGGCGGAACATCGCCGCGGCGGTGGACATCCCCGTGGGGGACGTGGAGCGGGCCCTCGCTCAATCCCCGGTCACGGCCGAGGCGACCTGCGAGATCCCCTACTCCCAGCACTGTGCGATCGAGCCCCACTGCGTTCTTGCCTACTTCGACGAGGCCGGGCGCCTCGTCCTCCGGAGCTCGACCCAGGTTCCCTTCCACGTCCGGCGGATCGTGGCCCGGGTCGTGGGCCTCGACCCAGCCCGGATCCGGGTGGTGAAGCCCCGGATCGGGGGAGGGTTTGGCTCGAAACAGGAGATCCTCCTCGAGCCCGTGGCGGCTCTCCTCGCCCTCCGGACGGGCCGCCCGGTCCGGATGGCCTACACGCGGGAGGAGGTGTTCGTCGCCTCCCGGACCCGGCACCCGATGCGGGTTGCGGTGCGCCTCGGGGCGGGGGAGGACGGGGTCCTCCAGGCCATCGACATGGAGGTCCTCTCGAACACCGGGGCCTACGGGACCCACAGCCTGACCGTGCTGTCCAACGTGGGCTCCAAAACGCTTCCCCTCTACAACAAGGCCCGCCACCTCCGGTTCCACGGGAAGGCGGTGTACACGAACCTCCCCGTGGCCGGGGCGTACCGGGGGTACGGGGCGACCCAGGGGTACTTCGCCCTCGAGGTGGCGATGGACAAGCTCGCCGAAAAGCTTGGCCTGGACCCGATCGAGCTCCGGCGGCGGAACCACATCCGGAGCGGGGAGACCTCCCCTATCTTCGAGAAGATCGGGGAGGGACGGGAGGGGACGGCCCAGGTCGTCCGCTCCTGCGCCCTCGAGGAGTGCCTGCGGGTTGGAGCGGAGCGGATCGGGTGGAAGGAGAAGCGGCTCCATCGGCGGGAGGAGGGCCCCTGGGCCTACGGGGTCGGGATGGCCTGCGCGATGCAGGGGTCGGGGATCACCGGGGTGGACATGGCCGCGGCGACCCTCGTGATGCAGGACGACGGGAGCTTCCGGCTCCTCGTGGGGGCGACCGACCTCGGGACGGGGTCGGACACGATCCTCGCCCAGATCGCGGCCGAGGAGCTTGGGGTCCCGGTGGACCGGGTCCTCGTCTACTCCTCGGACACGGACTTCACCCCGTTCGACACCGGGGCCTACGCCTCGAGCACGACCTACGTCTCGGGGAACGCCGTCCTCCGCGCGGCCGGGGACGTGCGGCGCCAGATCCTCGCCGTGGCGGCGGAGGCCCTGGGCGAGGGGCCCGAGGGCCTCGAGCTCGCCGAGGGGGCGGTGGTGAGCCGGAGGACGGGGAAGCGGCTCGCCCTGGCCGAGGTCGGGCACCGGGCGACCTACGTCGCGAACCAGCGGCAGATCGCGGCCACGGCGTCGTTTGCCTGCCCGGAGTCCCCCCCACCGTTTGCCGCCTTCTTCTGCGAGGTGGCGGTGGACCGGGAGACGGGCCTCGTCCGGGTGGAGCGGTTCGTCGTTGCCGCCGACTGCGGAACGGCGATCCACCCCAAAGGAGCCGAGGGCCAGCTTGAGGGGGCGGTCCTTCAGGGGATCGGCCACGCCCTGTACGAGGAGATGCTCTTCGCAAAGAGCGGCCGGTGCGTGAACCCCAACTTCTTCGACTACAAGGTCCCCTCGGCGCTCGATGCCCCGCGGATCGAGGCGATCCTCGTCCCGAGCTCCGAGCCCACCGGCCCGTGGGGGGCGAAATCCATCTCGGAGGTGGGGATCAACGGCCCGCTTCCGGCCATCTCCAACGCGATCTACCACGCGGTGGGGGTGCGGATGACCCGGGCCCCGTTCACCCCGGAGCGGGTCGCCGCCGCCCTCCGGGAGAAAGGGAGGTGATCGCCGAGCCCATACGGAAGACCACAGCGTTTTCGTTCCCAAGCGAGGAAAGAAGGAGGTTCACGATGAAGCGCAGCGTGACGATTGCGGTGCTGGTGCTGGCCCTGGCCAGCGCAGGACTGGCCCAGACGACCCTCAAGTTCACCCTGGACTGGGCCTACCAGGGACCCCAAGCCCCGTTCCTCGTCGCCCTCGCAAAAGGCTACTTTGCCCAAGAGGGTTTGAACGTGATCATCGACCGCGGGTACGGCTCCGCCGACGCGGTGAGCAAGATCGCCAGCGCAGCCTACGACATGGGCTACGCCGACATCAACTCGATGATCGAGTTCAACGTCAAGAACCCGGATGCGGCCCTGATCGCCATCGCTATCGTTCTTGACAAGGCGCCGTTCTCGATCGTCACCCTCAAGGGGAGGGGGATCAACACCCCAAAGGACATCGAGGGGAAGAGGATCGGGGCTCCGGCAGGAGATGCCAGCCGGCGGCTCTTCCCGCTGTTTGCCCAAGCCACAGGAATTGACCTTGGGAAGATGGGGGAATGGGTGACGATGGAGGCCGCGCTGCGGGAGCGGCTCCTCATCCAGGGGCAGGTAGATGTGATCAGTGCCCACTTCTTCACCGCGGTGCTCAACCTCAAGGCCGCCGGCGTCCCGGAGGACCAGATCCAGGTGTTCCTCTACGCCGACTACGGGCTCGATCTGTATGGAAACGCGGTGATGTGCTCTCCAAAGCTCCTCCGGGAGAAGCCGGAGGCGGTGCGGGGGTTCCTCCGGGCCCTGACCAAGGCCTGGCACGACACGATCGCCAACCCCGATGAGGCGATCAAGATCCTCCAGGCCCGGGATCCCCTCATCGACCCGGCGGTGGAGAAGGCGCGGCTCATGCTCGCGATCGAGCGGTGCATGCTCACCCCGGACGTGCGGGAGCGGGGGTTTGGGGACGCCAAGCTCGTCCGGCTGACCGGAGCGATCGCCCTTGTGGCCCGGGCGTTCAACCTGCCCACCACGCCTTCCCCCGATCAAGTGTTCACGAGCGCGTTCCTGCCGCCCTTGGAGGAGCGACTTCCCCGGAAGTGAGGTGAAAGGGGCCGGGGGTACTTCCCCCGGCCCTGTCTTTCTGTGGAAACCGAGACCAGCACCACCACCCAGGCCGCGGTGGAGTTCCGCGGAGTAGGGCTCACCTACCGCGCCCGGGACGGTTCGACCCTGGCCCTGGACGGGGTGGACCTCGCGATTCGCCCGGGCGAGTTCGTGGCGATCGTCGGCCCGAGCGGGTGCGGGAAGACCACGTTCCTCAAGCTCACCTCCGGCCTCCTCCTCCCCACCCAAGGGGAAGTACGGGTCCAGGGAAAGCCCGTCCGGGGGCCGCTCAAGATCGTGGGGATGGCGTTTCAGAATCCAACCCTCCTCCCCTGGCGCACGACCCTGGAGAACGTCCTCCTCCCGCTCGAGATCGTCCAACCCCACCGCCGGCTCTACCGCCGCAATCGAGGCGCGTACCGGGAGAAGGCCCTCGGGCTCCTCCAGTCGGTGGGGCTGGAGGGGTTTGTCCGCCGGTACCCCTGGCAGCTCTCGGGCGGGATGCAGCAGCGGGCGTCCCTGTGCCGGGCCTTGATCCACGAGCCGGACATCCTCCTCCTCGACGAGCCGTTCGGGGCCCTCGACGCCTTCACCCGCGAGGAACTGTGGCTCGTGCTCCAGAAGCTATGCCTGGAGCGGAAATGCACGACGATACTCGTCACCCACGACCTCCGGGAAGCGATCTTTCTCGCGGACACGGTCCACGTGATGAGCAAGCGGCCGGGGCGGCTCGTGGCCCGGAGGGAGGTGACCTTCCCCCGTCCCCGCGGACTCGAGGCCTGCTTCACCCCCCAGTTCCTCGACCTCTACCAGGGGATCCGGGGACTCATCGGCGAAGTGCGGGAGGCCACGTGACCCTGAAAGAACGCCTGATCAGCTATGGACTTCCAGCCCTCGCCCTTCTCGCCCTCTTCCTCGTCTGGGAGTGGGCCGTGTACCAGTTCAAAATCCCCCGGTTCATCCTCCCCGCCCCGTCTGTCGTCGCTCGATCCCTGTGGCAGTGGCGCTCGGCCATCCTAGGCCACGCCGCGCAGACCCTGTACACCACCCTCGTCGGCTTCGGGATCGCGGTCGGGTTTGGCCTCCTCCTTGGGTGGCTCGTGGGGTTCTCCGCGCTCCTCTACAAGGCGGTGTACCCGATCCTCATCGGGTTCAACAGCATCCCCAAGGTGGCCATCGTCCCAGTGCTTGTGATCTGGTTTGGGATCGGGACCGTGCCCGCGGTGATCACCGCGTTCCTCATCTCGTTTTTCCCGATCGTGGTCAACGTGGCGACGGGCCTTGCGACCTTGGAGCCCGAGCTCCAGGACGTCCTCCGGTCCCTGGGTGCGGGGAAGCTCCAGATCTTCCGGAAGGTGGGGCTTCCCCGGACGCTCCCGTACTTTTTCGCCTCGATGAAGGTTGCGGTGACGTTGGCGTTCGTGGGGTCGGTGATCAGCGAGACGGTGGCCTCCAACAAGGGGGTGGGCTACCTCATGATCGCCGCCAGTTCCCGGTTCGACGTGCCCCTCGTGTTCGCCGGGCTCCTGGTCATCGCTACCTTGGGGATCCTCCTCTACGCCCTGTTTGCGATCCTCGAGGGGCGGCTCACGAGCTGGGCCTACCGGCGGTAAGGGGATGGTACGGATGCGGAAAGCCGGTGTCTTGATCCTGGGGATTCTGGCCCTGGTTGGGAAGACCTGGGGGGCAGGGCCCACGTTCGCCGACGCCCCCCCCACCCGGGGGTTCCACCGACCGACGGCCTACCCCCTGACCCGAGGGGAGACCCAGGTTCAGCTCTTCGCCTTCTCCTCCCCCACCAACCCCCTCGCCTTCTTCGAGGTCGAGTACGGGGTCTCGGACTCGTTCCAGATCGGGTTCCGGCCCATCGCCGCGTTCTTCGGGGACCTCCGGGGGTGGGGAAAGGTCCACGTGGGGACGACGGGGGCTGTGTCGCTGGCGATCCCGTTCGGGGTTGAAGTGTGGGTGCCGTCCTGGGCCTGGGCCCTCCACGGGGGATGGGTCCTCTCCTGGCGCGTACTCCCCTTCCTCACTCTGCATCCGGGGATCGACCTCGCCTTCTCCCCGGGGATGAGCCTCCAGGCCTACGGGAGCGCGGACCTCGACCTCGGGTGGTACCTGAAGCTCATCGTGGAGCTCGACGGGGAGCCTCCGTACGTCCACGTGGGGCTCCTTGCTTGGGTGTGGGGGGTGGTCCTGTTCCGGGTCGATACGCCCCTTCCCACCCTGAGCCTCCGGGTGAGCCTCACCGGCCGGTTCTAGGGTCCTCATTCGAAACGGAGAGATAGTACCCCAACGGTTGGACGCCCACCAAGAACGGGAAAATCCCTTCGGAGTATCGGGTCTGGAGGAGGGGCCACCGTTTCACGAGATCAGGCCTCCACGAAAGACGCTCGAGATGCAAGAAGTCAGATCCGCGGGGTAGCTTGCCAGCCCGGAGGAAAACGGTGGGTAACAGGCGGTCTCCAAGGCCTGGCAGGTGACGAACGCCGCCCGCTACGTCCGGGCGGAGGTCCCCGTCCCGGTGAGGTCCCCCGAGGACGTCGTCGAGGCCGTGTGGTCCTGGAG
>JAOACA010000041.1:0-276 GCA_026418075.1 Candidatus Bipolaricaulota bacterium
AAGTAGAGGTCCACCCCAAGCGAGCTCTCCAATGTCTCCTCGCGCAGGGAGAGGACGAGATCCAGGCGGGGAAGCCCCGGAAGTGGCCCCCGGTACACGGTGCCGGCAAACGCGTACCGGCCGCTGACCGTCACCTCCCCAAGCCGCACCCCGCTCAGGCCGGCTTCGTCGAGCCGAACCCCGCTGATCGTGGAGCTCGCGGGACCCAGGGTCGAGGGAACCAAGGAGTAGGACAGGTAGAACTCGGACCCCGTGCTGGGGCAGGTGAGGCGGGGG
>JAOACA010000041.1:286-6344 GCA_026418075.1 Candidatus Bipolaricaulota bacterium
GCTATAGGAAAGGTAGATCTCCGATCCAGTTTCGGAAAGTACAAGCCGCGGAAGGATTGAAAGCGATTTGTCGGCTGTCTGGAACACCACGTTGACGCTCACCGTGACGTCGCCCTCTGCTAGTTCGAATGTATAAGCCGTCCACAGCTGGACCGAATCGAACCCTGTCTTGGTTAACTTCACCATCGCCTCGAAGCTGAGGCAACACAGAGAGAAGGTTCCAACCGTGAGTGTCGTCCCCCGGTACTCGAACATCTCCCCCGCCACCTGCCCGAGGGAGACGGCCCGGAGGAGGGCAACCCGATCGGCAGTCAGGCCAAACTGGGAGCTTACGGTCAAGGTGAGGCCCCGGAGGGTCGTCCCCTCCACCCCCACCTCCATCCCCGAACCGGCGAGCGCGTCCACGCGGGCCAGAGAAAGTTTGATCCGGAGGGCTGCCCCCCCGTAGTGGACCCAGGCGTAGGACCACAGGTAGTGCCGACGGAGGTCCCAAGAGAAGGATAGTTCCGTTACGGCACCCACCACCCCCACCGGCCAGTCCATCACGATGTCCTGCTTGAGGTACCCGAAGAACTGGACATAGGAGCCCGCCGCGGGAGAGGGAAGAACAATCTGGTAGCCAAGCCCCGTGGACTTCTCCGTGTTCTCGGCCAGGGACGGAATCGCGCTCAAGGTGGACCGGGGGAGGTCGGCCACCGCGCCGGAGAAGTAGCTCCAGTCAAACCTCGTCCCCACGGCGACGCTCGTCGGGGTCAGCGTCGCTTGGGCCGTCAGGCCCCCGAACGCCTTGGCCGCCCGCCCCTCCACGCTCCCCGCCACGAGGACCGCCACCACCAAGCTTCCCCATCGCAGACCCATCGCGTCCCCCCTACTCGTGCCGAAGCGCCTCCACCGGCCGGAGCCGGGCCGCCCGGAGGGCGGGCAGGGCCCCCGCCATCGCCCCCAGGAGGAACGACCCGGCCAGCGCTCCCACCACCAGCCAAGCTTCCATCCGCGGTGAGAACGTCCCCGCGAGGGACGCAAGCTCCCCCGAGGCCTCGAACGCCCGCCCCACGCTCGCGCCCACGACCCCGCTCAGCGCCGCTCCCACCCCTACCCCCACCCCACCCCCCAGGAGCCCAAGCAACCCGGACTCCACGAGGTACAGCCCAAGCACCTGCCGGTCCTTGGCCCCCACCGCCTTCATGACCCCGATGTGCCGCGTCCGCTCCAGAACCGACGTGTACATCGTGTTCATCACCCCGATCGCCCCCACGAGGAGGGCCACCGCGGCGATCGCGGTCAGCGTCGCCTGCATTCCCCCGAGGACCGCGGTGATCCGGGCGCTGAGCTCCCGGGTGGTCACGGCGCTCACCGGGATCCCGCTTTCGGTAAACGTCGTGCGGACCACCTCCGCCACCCGCTCCACGTCCTCCCCGGTCCGCGCCTCGACCAGGCCCAGGGTGAACCGCTCCGGGCTTCCAAAGAGGGTGCTCAGCTGCTCGATGGGAACAAAGAGGGCCAAGTTGAGGTTGCCGTAGGTGATCCCTACTCCGGACGCGGTCGTTGAGGCCAGGATTCCGACCACGGTAAACTCCTGATCTTCGATCTGCACCGTGGACCCCACGGTAACCCCCAGATCCGCGGCCACCGCGCTGCCCAGGAGAAGGGCCCGCCCGTCCCCCGCGGCAAGGCCCCGCCCCTGGTCCACCGCGAACCCCGGGAAGTAGCCCGGGAAGTCGTCGAAGATCCCCGCGCTGACCCCCGTCACCCGGAGAACCCCCAGCCCGGACATCCCCGGAGAGGTCACAAACGCCGTTTCGGTCCGAATGACCCCGGCGCGGACGACCTCGGGAAGGGCCCGAATCCGGTCGAGGGGGACGGAGGTTGCCCGGCGGAGAGCTGCTCCAGGGAAACCCGTGCCCCCTCCGCGCGGAACCGGCGTCGGAAGTGAGGAGAACCGGTCGGCGGCTGCCCCGAGGGCCGAGGTCCCCGCATCGGCCCCGCCCGGGGTCACGACCACCGTGTTGTACCCGATCGCCCGGAACTGCTCCTGGACCGAACGCTGCATCCCCTGGCCGATGGCGACAAGGGCCGCCACGGCCGCGACCCCCACCACAACCCCGAGGATCGTGAGCCCAGCCCGGGTCGGCCGGGTCCGCAGGTTGTGGAAGGCCAAGAGGACGGAGTCGAGCATCATCCCTCCCCCGAGCCGTCGCTCACGATCCGGCCGTCCCGCATGAGGACCCGCCGCCCGGCAAGGCGGGCCACCTCGGGCTCGTGGGTCACCACGACGAGGGTGATCCCCCGCTCCCGGTTGAGCGAGGCGAGGAGCTCCATGATCTGGGCCCCCGAGGCGGAGTCGAGGTTCCCCGTGGGCTCGTCGCACAGGAGGACCTCGGGGTCCGCCACAAGGGCCCGGGCGATGGCCACCCGCTGCTGCTCCCCCCCGGAGAGTTCCCCTGGCCGGTGGCGAAGCCGGCTTTCCAGCCCGACCTGGGCCAGGCCCTCCTCCGCCCGCCTCCGCCGCTCCCGGCGGGACAGCCCCTGGAACACGAGGGGCAGCTCCACGTTCCGGAGGGCGCTGAAGGTGGGGATGAGGTTGAACGTCTGGAACACGAACCCCACCTTCCGGCCCCGGAACTCGGCGAGGGCCTCCCGGGACTGCCGAGAGAGCTCCACCCCGCGGTACCGGACGACCCCCGCGTCGGGGAGGTCCAGGCCCCCGAGCAGGTTGAGGAGCGTGCTCTTCCCCGACCCCGACGGCCCCATGATCGCCAGGAACTCGCCTTCGCTGATCTCCAGGTCCACCCCGCGCAGGGCGGGAACCTCGGCCCGGCCGAGCCGGTAGGTGCGGACGAGCCCCCGTGCCTCGAGCATCGCGCCCCTACGGGGTGTGCCGGAACTCGATGAGGACAATCTTGCTCCGCACGACCCCATCGGCCTCGGTGATGCTCAACGGGGGAAAGGGAAGCAGAGCGGTGATCTCCGGCTTCGTGAACGCCATCTCCACCCGCTGCCCCGGGAAGCCCGGGTGGGTGTAGACCCCGATGACCACGTCGATCCCGGCGATCACGCTCGCCTCTCCGGTCACGAGCCGGGCCCCGTCGGGGAGGTAGTAGCTCTGGTTGGGCTGGACGACGATCTTCTTCTCCTCGAGGACCTGGAGGGGGGTGAGGTCGATGTTCCCTCCCCGGAAGCGCTCGAACCGGGCCGCCATCGCCCCCGCCGCCCCGGAGGGCCCAAACCCCGTCGCCACCCGCCCCAACACCACGTCAAACAGGGTGGTGCTCTCGATCACGTCGTACTTGTCCCCCCGCTGGATGACCTCGAGGGTGTAGAGGTGGGGTTTCTCCTGCCCCATCTGCCAAATCTCGTAGGTGACCTTCGTCGATCCGCCGGGGTAGTTCGTGAGCCCCAGTCCAAAAAAGCGCCGCACCTGCTGCTGCCCAGGAGGAGAGGGCGGCTGCCCTTGGCCCCACCCGACCGCCGCCCCCGCCAAGACCAACGCCGCGATTCCAAGGACCAAGACGCTTTTCTTCCTCACCGCGCATCCCCTCCTATCGGTCGTGCTTTCGGCCTAAGACCATGGCCGAGGGGCAATGGAGGGGCGTGGGCAGGGTTGTGGCAGGGTTGTGGAGGCTCCCCATGGGTTCCTCCACGGATCCCTTTTTCTCTTGTTGGGTTCTACGTTTCGAGCGCACGGCCCGCGGGGAGGCGCGGGCTTCCCCTGCCCCCGGTTCGGGCTAGACTCGGGGCGATGAAGCGGGTCCTCCTCGTGGACGACGAGCTGTGGGTGCGGAAGCTCGTCCGGGGGTACCTCGAGCGGGCGGGGTTCGCCGTCACGACCGCGGCCACGGGCCCCGAGGCCCTGGCCGAGTTCCGGGCCCACCCCCCCGACCTCGTCCTCCTCGACCTCATGCTCCCGGGGATGGACGGGCTCGAGGTCGCCCGAGAGATCCGCCGCGAGTCCAAGGTCCCGATCATCATGCTCACCGCCCGGTCCACGGAGGACGACCGGGTCCTCGGGCTGGAACTGGGGGCGGACGACTACATCGTGAAGCCGTTCAGCGCCCGGGAGCTCGAGGCCCGGGTCCGGGCCGTCCTCCGCCGGGCCGAAGGGGCGCCTGGGGAGGCACGGGTGATCCAGGCCGCGGGGATCCGGATGGACCTCGACCGCCGGGAGGCGTGGGTAGACGGGAAGCCCGTGGAGCTCACCGCCCTGGAGTTCGATCTCCTCGCGTTCCTCGTCCAGCACCCGGGGCGGGCGTTCAGCCGGCTGGAGCTCCTCGAGGCGGTGCGGGGGGGGGCGTTCACCTCGTTTGAGCGGGCGGTGGACTCCCACATCAAGCGCCTGCGGCGGAAGGTGGAGCCGAACCCCGAGGCCCCCACGCGGATCCTCACCGTGTACGGGGTTGGGTACAAGCTCGCCGGGGAGGGGTAGGATGCGCCCGCTCCGAAGCTGGTCGCTGGGGACCAAGCTCGTCGCCGCGTTCCTCCTCGTCGTCGGGCTCGTGACCGGGCTTGGGTACGGGCTGATCAAGCTCTCGGTGGACCGGGCGCTCGCGGACCTGTCGGCCCGGGAGGGGCGGGCCTACGACCAGTGGGTGCGGGCCCTCATCGTCCGGTTCCGGGGGTTGCGGGTCACGGTGGAGGAGATCGTTCAGTTCCTGGAGGGGGCCCCCCGCCCCCTGGGGTTCGTCCTCGCCGACCCCCAGGGGCGGATCGTCCTGGCCCGGGACCCCTCCCTCCTTGGGAAGACCCTCTCCCCCCGGGAGCTCGCCGCGGGGACGACGATCGAGCTCGCCGACGGGACGCGGTGGACGGTGGTCCCCCTCCCCCGGATCCCGCCCAACCCCCTCCACGACCGCTTCATGGCCGCGGTGAACCGGTCCCTGTGGGCGGCGGCGGCGGTGGTGGGGATCCTCGCCCTCGTCCTGGCCTGGCTCCTCGTCCGCCACTTCACGGGTCCGCTGCGGCGGTTGGAGGGGGCGGTGACGCGGGTCGCCCAAGGGGACCTCGCCGCCCGCGTGGAGGTGCCAGCCGACGACGAGCTGGGGAGGCTCTCCCGGTCGTTCAACGCCATGGCGGAGAGCCTTGAGCGGGCCGAGCAGGCCAAGCGGCAGCTCATCGCCGACGTCGCCCACGAGCTCCGCACCCCGATCGCCGTCCTCCGCACCGCCGTCGAGGGGTTCGAGGACGGGATCCTCGAGCCCACCCCTGAGAACCTGTCCGCCCTCAAGGACCGCCTCCACCTCACGGCCCGCCTGATCGACGACCTCCAGCAGCTGGCCCTGGCCGACGCCGGCCAGCTCACCCTCCGCACCGAACGGGTTCCACTGGGGGAGCTGATCGAAGGCATCGCGGCCCTGATCCACCCCCAGCTCGAGGACTCCGGGATCTCCCTTTCCCTCGACCTTCCGCCCGGGCTTCCCCCGGTGCGGGGAGACCGCGGGCGGATCGAGCAAGTGCTCCTGAACCTCCTCTCCAACGCCATCCGCCACACCCCGCCGGGGGGGAGGATTGACATTGAGCTCCACCCTCGGGGATCCGAGGTCGAGGTGGTGGTGGCGGACACGGGGCCGGGGATCCCTCCGGGGGACGAGGAGCGGATCTTCGAGCGGTTCTACCGTGGGCCGGGGGCGGTGGGGACCCCGGGGGCGGGGCTGGGGCTTGCGGTGGCCAAGGCGATCGTCGAGGCCCACGGGGGGAGGATCTGGGCGGAGAACCGGCCCGAGGGGGGCGCCGCCCTCCGGTTCACCCTCCCCCTTGACGGGCCCTCGGCCGCGGGCTAAGATGCGAATGAAAAGCATGCGCAACGAGCGGCTATCCCCCAAACGCGAGCGGGTCCTCCGGGCCCTTTCCGGTCGGACGGACCACCCCACCGCCGAGGACCTCTACCGGTCCCTCGCCGCCCAAGGGGAGGAGATCAGCCTGGCCACGGTGTACCGGGCTCTCGGGGCCCTGGCCGAGGAGGGCCTCGTCGCCGAGCTCCGGCTCGGCGGCCCGGCCCGCTACGACCCCGAGGTGAAACCCCACCACCACTTCGAGTGCCGCTCCTGCAGCCGGGTCTACGACG
>JAOACA010000042.1 GCA_026418075.1 Candidatus Bipolaricaulota bacterium
CGTGGAGCCAGCCCACGATCGTCCACGCCAGGCGTTTTTTCGCCTCCTTGGGGTGCAGGGAGGACACCTCCTCCCACAGGGTGTCCGTGAGGAGCCGGTAGTACTGGGGCATGAGCTCGTCGGGGAGGGCCATGATCTTCCCAAACTGCTCCTCGGGCTCCTCAGCAACCCCGATGTAGTTCCCCCGCGACTGGGACATGGCAAACGTCCCGTCGGTCCCAAGGAGGAGGGGCATCGTGAGGATCACCTGGGGCTCCTGGCCGTAGGCTTCTTGGATGTCCCGGCCGATCAGGAGGTTGAACCGCTGGTCCGAGCCCCCAAGCTCCACGTCGGCCCGGACCGCCACCGAGTCGTAGGCCTGGGCAAGGGGGTAGAGGAACTCCATGATCGTGATCGGAGATCCCTCCCGGAACCGGCGCTGGAAGTCGTCCCGCTCGAGCATCCGGGCCACGGTGTACCGGGCGGTGAGGCCCACCACCTGGGCCAGGGTCAGCTTCTCCAGCCACTCCGAGTTGTAGCGGACCTCCGCCCGACGCGGATCGAGGATCCGGAACGCCTGCTCCTTGTACGTGCGCATGTTCCGCTCGATCTCCTCAGGGGACATCGGCTCCCGGGTCTTCGACTTCCCCGAGGGGTCCCCGATCCGGCGGGTGAAGTCCCCCACCACGAGCACGGCGTGGTGCCCGAGGTCCTGGAAAGTCCGGAGTTTCCGCAGGACGACCGCGTGCCCCAGGGTGAGGTGGGACGCCGAGGGGTCAATCCCCAGCTTCACCCGGAGCGGCCGTTCCGTCCGGAGCGACCGCTCGATCCGCCGCACGAGCTCCTCCCGGGGGAGGAGCGTCTCCGCGTTCTTCTCGATCAGCGCCACCTGGCGCTCAGCTTCTTGTCGTGTGTCCATCGCCCTTTCCACCCCTAAACGACCACCGCCGACACCACCCGGTCCCCCGGCTCGACCTGGATGAGGCGAACGCCCCGGGCGTACCGGGAGAACGTGCTCACTTGGGAAACGGGGAAGCGGATCACCTTGCCCCCGGCCGTGGACAGGGCCACCTCGTCCCCCTCCCCCACGAGGATCGCCGTCACCAGGGACCGGGCCTGGTCGTCGAGCTTGATCCCAATCACCCCTCGTCCGCCCCGGCCCTGGCGGGGCAGGTCGGCAAGCTCCACCCGCTTCCCCTGCCCCCCCTCGGTGACAAAGAGGAGCCGCTTCCCCTCCTCCCCGGGAGGAAGCCAGACCAGCCCCACCACCCGGTCCTCGGGGAGGAGCCGGACCCCGATCACGCCCTTGGAGGGCCGACGGGTGAGCCGAACCTCCTCTTCGGGAAACCGAATCACGTACCCCCCTGCGGTGGCAAGGATCACGTCCCCCCCTCCCCCGGTGATGGCCACGTCCACCAGCCGATCCTCCTCGGGGATCGAGTGGGCGAGGATCCCCTTCGTGTGGGCGTTGGCGTAGTCGGAGAGGGCGTTGCGGTTCACGATCCCCTGGCGGGTCCCGAGGAGGGCGTAGCCCGCCCCGTACCCATCCACGGGAAGGACGGCCCGGATCTCCTCATCGAGCTCCATTTCCAAGAACTGGCGGAGGTTCTTGCCCACCGAGTCCCGGTCCCCGAGTTCCAGCCGGCCCAAGGGGAGCTTGAACACCCGGCCCCGGTCGGTGAACACGAGGAGGTCCTGGTGGGTGTGGGCGGCGACCATCGTCCGGAGGAAGTCCCCCTCCTTGGGGCGGATCCCGATCACGCCCTTGCCCCCCCGCCCCTGGGCCCGGTACGCCTCGCACTCCGTGGCGTTCACGTAGCCCTTGCTCGTCACGCACAGGATCACGTCCCGGCGAGGAGCCATCTCCGCGTCGAGGTCTGCCTCCTCCACCGAGTCCACAATCGCCGTCCGCCGCGCGTCCCCGTACTGACGGGCGATCCCCTGGAGCTCCTCCCGGATGAGGCCGTCCAGGCGCCGGGGGTCGGCGAGGATCCCCTCGTACTCTCCGATCTTCGCCTGGAGCTCCGCCAGTTCCTCGTCCACCTTGCGCCGCTCGAGCCTCGTGAGCTGGGAGAGGCGCATCTTGAGGACGGCGTCGGCCTGCTTGGGGGAGAGGCCGACTTCCGCCACGAGGAGGGCCTCAGCCTCCGCAGGCTCGGCCGCGGAGCGGATGATCTCGATCACCTGGTCGAGGTGGGCGAGGGCAAGCCGGAACCCCTCGAGGAGGTGGGCCCGGTCCCGGGCCTCCCGGAGCCGGTGCTCCGTCCGCCGGCGCACCGTCCCCCGCCGGAAGGCGAGGAACGCCCGGAGGAGCTCGGGGAGGGAGAGGGTCCGCGGGCTCCCGTCCTGGATCACGAGGAAGTGGCAGGCGAACGTGCGCTCCAGGGGCGTGAGCTTGTACAGCCGGGCCAGGACCCGGTGCCCATCGGCCCCCCGCTTGAGCTCGATCACCACCCGCAGCCCCTCCCGGTCCGACTCGTCCCGGAGGTCGGCAATCCCCTCGATCGCCTCCTCCTTGGCCTTCTCGGCGATCGTTTCAAGCAGCGCGGACTTCCGGACCTGGTAGGGGATCTCGGTGATCACGATCCGGTCGTCCTCCACAAACGCCCGGCCGCGGAGGGTGAGCTTCCCCTCCCCTGTGGCGTAGGCTTCCCGGATCCCGTCTCGGCCCACGATCACACCCCCCGTGGGGAAGTCCGGCCCGGGGAGGAGGGGCAGGAGGTCCTCCACCGTGGCCTCGGGGTGATCGAGGACGTGGAGCGTGGCCGCCACGAGCTCCCCGAGGTTGTGGGGAGGGATCTGGGTCGTCATCCCCACCGAGATCCCCCACGCCCCGTTCGCGAGGAGGTGGGGGAACCGAACCGGGAGGACCTCGGGCTCGAGGAGGGACCCGTCGAAGTTGGGGACGAAGTCGACCGTGTTCTCATCGAGCTCGTCCAGGAACTCCCGGGCGAGGGGGGCGAGGCGGGCCTCGGTGTACCGCATCGCCGCCGGCTCGTCCCCGTCCACCGACCCGAAGTTCCCCTGCCCGTCCACCAACGGGTAGCGGGTGGAGAACGGCTGGGCCAGGGTCACCATCGCCTCGTAGACCGCCATGTCCCCGTGGGGGTGGAACTTCCCCATCACCTCGCCCACGATCCGGGCCGACTTCTTCGGGGGCCGCCCCGGAAGGAGCCCGAGCTCCCGGAACCCATAGAGGATCCGGCGTTGGACGGGCTTCAGACCGTCGCGGACGTCGGGGACGGCCCGGGCGCGGATGACGGAGACGGCGTAGTCGATGTACGACTGCTCCATCTCGTCTTCGATGAACGCGGTTTCGATCCGTTCAGGCATGGGAACTTCCCGATTCTACGGGAACTCCTGCCTTCGCCACAACCCGTCCGGGGAGGGGCCCTTTTGGACGCGGTGGGGGGTGGCCCGGTACCCTCCCGACCGATGGGACGGGTGTGGCTGGCGGTGGCCTTGGTCGGGGTAGGGCTGGGGCTGTTTGCCCTGATCCTCGTTCTTGTGGGCCCGGCAGCCGTTTGGGCCCAGCTCCAAGCCCTGGGCCTGGGGGGGTTCCTCGCCCTGGTGGGCAACGACCTCGCGGCCACCCTCCTCTGGGTCGCGAGCTGGGGCGTCCTCCTCCACGCCTTCGGGACCCGCCTCCCCCCCACGCAAACCTTCGGGATCGGCGTGGCGGGGTTCGCCGTGTCCTACATCACCCCGGTGGCCTACGTGGGGGGGGAGCCCGTGCGGGCCTGGCTCGTGGCCAAAAAGAGCGGAACCTCCCTCACCACGGCCTTCGCGACCCTGTTTGTGGACCGGTTGCTTGCCGGGCTGAGCCTGGTTCTGTTCGCCCTCCTGGGGGGAGCGTTCACCCTCACCGGCGACCTCCTCCCCCCGACGGCCCGGATCCAGGTGGCCCTCGGGCTGTTCATCCTTGCCCTCGCTGTAACCCTCGGGGTGTTGAGCTTCGCCCGCAACTACCATTGGCTGTCCCGCCTCGTCACCTCCCTCGGCCGCCTCCACCGCGCTTGGACCTGGCCCGGCGTGTGGGGACGGAGGATCCGGGCGATGGAGGATGAGATGCACCGGGCGTTCACCCGGCTCCTCCCGTGGACCGCCCTGGCGTTCCTCCTGCAACTGGCGAGCTTCTTCTGCACCTACCTCCGGCCGGCCTTGTTCTTCTTCTTCACCGAGGGGCGCCGGTTCTCCCTCCCCGACCTCGCCGTCTACTTCAACCTCAACGCGATCCTCACCACGCTCCTTTGGCTCACCCCCGCGGGGCTGGGGACCGCCGAGGGGGGGAGGGTGGGGATCCTCGCCCTCCTCGGGATCTCCCCCCAAGGGGGAATGGCGTTCTCCCTCACCGTGCGGTTCCTCGAGCTCCTCCTCGTCGGGGCCGGGCTCCTCTACCTCTCCCGGGAGGGGCTCCTCCGGGTCCGGGCCGGGGCCCTCCGCCCCCGGGCGGTGGCCTCCTGGGCTCGATCGGCCCTGGGGTTCCTCCGGGGAACCCTCGAGGTGGGGCTCCTCGGCCTCTGGGCCGTGATCCCCGCGCGAGCCCGGGGGCGCCTCTTTGCGCGGAGGTTTCGAACCCCCGATCCGTGGGGCTACGCCGAGAGCCCCTACGAGAGGCGGAAGTACGAGCTCAAGCTCGCGATCCTCCCCCGGAGGCCCGACCCTGCCGCCCCGCCCTACGGCCGGGTGCTTGAACTTGGGTGCGCGGAAGGGCTGTTCACCTGCGCGCTCGCCCGGGCCGGGGTGGGTCGGGAGATCGTCGGGGTGGACTTCGCCCCCCAGGCCCTGGAGCGGGCCCGGGCCCGCTGCCCCTTCCCCGGGGTGGAGTTCCTCCTCCTGGACATCACCGCCGCGCTTCCCCCCGGGGAGTTCGACCTCGTCTACTGCTCGGAGGTCCTCTACTACCTCGGATCCCGGCGCCGGATTCGGGAGCTCGCGGATCGGCTATGCGCGAAGCTCCGCCCCGGGGGGCACGTGGTGCTCGTGGGCCCGTGGCCCGCGGAGCGGGCCTTCCACCGGCCGTTCACGGCCCACCCCGAGCTCCGGGTGGTCGCCCGCCGCGTGGAGCGGGGGCTCCTCCGCCCCTACGCGGTCACCTGCCTGGAAAAGCGGGGCCGGCGGGAAGAGAAGACGGGGTGAACGAGGCGTAGAGCTCGTTGGGGCGGACGAAGCTCGCCAGAAACCGCCCGTTCGTCACCCGCTGGGAGCTGTAGGCCCGCACCGCCTGGAGCTTGAGCTCGATTGCGCCCTCGTCGAGAGGGACGCTCGTCCAGTCCCAGCGCCCCAGGGCCCCAGGGGCGGTGAGCTCCCGGTCCGGGGCCAACCGGCGGGGGGTGGGCCAGCGCGGGGCGTGGACGAGGTAGAGGCGGAGCTCCGGCCGGAGGGCCGCGTCCAGGGCCGACAGGGCCGCCACCCCAAGCTGGACGGCGGCCCGGTGATCGGGATGGCCGTCCTCGGGGTGGGGAAGGTAGACCACCGTCGGGGAGAACCGCCGGAGGATCGTCCCGAGGTCCGCCACGAGGTCCTCGCCACAGTACATCGCCCGCGGGTTGAAGCTGTTCCGGTAGAAGGGGTAGTTGGCCCGGGTAAACGGGCTCGTGTACAGGGCCTCTCGGGACCAGTGCTTGCCAGCAAGCCCCGCCAGGCCCCGGTCGGGGTAGCCTAGGAACAGGACGGCGTTCTTGGGGACCCCGAGGACCCGCAGGGCGGCGACCGCCTCCTTCTGCCGCCGGTAGCCGAGGGCCCGGTAGTCCTCGGCCCGGCCGAGGGGGTTCACCGTGAACAGCCTCTTCGCCGCCTGGTTGGCGTCCCCGTTGGTGAGGAAGGCCACCACGACCTGATGGCCGTCCCGGCGGAGCTGGGCGATCGTCCCCCCCAGGCCCAGGACCTCGTCGTCCGGGTGAGGGGCGATCACAAGAACCCGCTCCACCCCCGCCAGGGGAGCGGGGACCTCCACCCGGGGGGGAACGGGGACCCCCCACAGGAAGAGGCCGATGAAGGGGTGGGGAACACCGGGGACAAGCCCCAGGGCGAGGGGGAGGGCGAGGGCGCCGCCCGCCAGCCACCTCTTCCGAACCCGGATCGTTCGCCTCACGGCCCCCTCGGTCCGCCATTATATACGCCCTCCCCCCAGCCCCGGGTTTGCCCGCGGGGTAGGATCAGGGCGTGGAGCGGGCGCTCGGCGTGGACATCGGCGGGACCCGAACCCGGGTGGCCGCCG
>JAOACA010000043.1 GCA_026418075.1 Candidatus Bipolaricaulota bacterium
GTCCCGGACCGGACTGGAAGCGGCGCCTTCTCGACCTGGAGCGGACCTACAGGGCGAACCCCTCCCCGAGGTAGGCCTGGCGGGCCCCGGGGTGGGCGAGGACCTCGTCGGGGGTCCCGGCGCAGAGGAGCCGCCCGTGGTGGATGAGGTACGCCCGGTCGGTGATCCGCAGGGTGTCCCGCACGTTGTGGTCGCAGATGGCGATCCCAATCCCCCCCTGGGCGAGCCGGCGGAGGAGGGAGGAGAGCTCGGCCACGGTGAGGGGGTCGACCCCGGAGAAGGGCTCATCGAGGAGGAGGAACCGCGGGCGGGCCACAAGGGCCCGCGCCACCTCGACCTTCCGCCGCTCCCCGGCCGAGAGCCGCCCCACGGGGCGCGACAGAAGCTCCCGCAGCCCCAGCTCGTCCACCACCCGGTCCACGTCCCCGCTCCACCGCAGGCGAAGGCCCTCCAGGGCAAGGCGGAGGTTCCCCCGGACCGTGGTCCGGAGGAACACCGACGGCTCCTGGGGGAGGTAGTGGATCCCCGCCCGGGCCCGGAGGTAGAAGGGGAGCCCGGTGACCTCCCGCCCATCGAGCCGCACCCTCCCCCCCTGGGGGCGGAGGAAGCCCACGAGGAGGTAGAGGGTCGTCGTCTTCCCGGCCCCGTTGGGCCCAAGGAGCCCGGTCACCTCGCCGGAGCGGAACGCGACCGAAAGGCCGTCCACCGCCTTGCGGCGGCCGAAGGACCGGACGAGGCCCTCCCCCTCAAGGAGCCCGGACAAGCTCCGCCTCCCGCAGGATGAGCCGCCCCTCCCCCGGCCAGGCCTGGAGGGAGCTCCCGGTGAGGACAAGCCCGTGGCCGGTGGCCTGGACCGGGCCGGTCGTGAGCCGGTCGGCGGGAAATTCGTAGGTCCCGCGCTCGAACCGGACCGTCCACCCCGCAAAGGTCGCCTCCGCTCCCTCGAGATGGAGGGCCTCGCCGAACGCCCAGCGCACCTCCGCAGCGTGGAGGGTCACCCCCCGGCCTTCGGCGGCGAGCTCGCGGAGGAGGAGCCCCCCGCTCCAGCGGGCCTCCCGGCAGCGGAACACAAACCCTTCCCCCTCCCCCGTCACGGCCTCCGCGTCGGTGGAGCCAAGCGTCCACTCCCGGCCGTAGCGGTCCGCCGAGAGGCGCGGGGCGCGAAGAAGGACGGCGGGCGCACCATCGCTGTAGAGCTGGACCTCGACGCGTTCCCCCTCCCACCCCGTGGCCGTCCGGACGAGGCGCCCCAGGCGGACCTCCCACTTCGGCCTTCCCGCGGGGTCGTACACGGTGAGCCAGGGGGCCTCGGCCTGGACGGACTGCCCCGCCCCAGGGACAGCCAGAAGAAGGAGCAGAACTACGAGGAGAGGCATGCCCGGAGGAAGGCGACGAACAGGGGGTGGGGGGAGAGGGGCCGGGAGCGGAACTCGGGGTGGTACTGGACCCCCACGTACCAGGGGTGGTCGGGGGCCTCGAGGGCCTCCACGAGCCGGCCGTCGGGGGACACGGCCGCCGGCTGGAGCCCCGCCCCGGCGAACGCCTCCCGGTACAGGGGGTTGAACTCGTACCGGTGCCGGTGCCGCTCCCCCACCACCCGCGCCCCGTAGGCCTCCTCAAGCCGGGTTCCCGGGACGATCTCCATCGGGTACTCGCCCCGGCGCATCGTCCCCCCCTTGGCCGTCACCCCTCCTTGCTCGGGGAGGAGGTCGATCACCGGGTACGGGGTCGAGGGGTCGAACTCCGCGGAGTTCGCCCGCTTCCACCCTAGGACCTCCCGAGCAAACGCGATCGCTGCGACTTGCATCCCCAGGCAAATCCCAAAGTAGGGGAGCCCGGCACGGCGGGCGTAGCCCGCGGCCAGGACCTTCCCCTCGATCCCCCGCTCGCCGAACCCTCCGGGGATGAGGATCCCCGCGCAGCCCTGGAGCACCCGCTCCCCCTCCTTCTCCACCCGCGCCGCGGGGATCCACCGCACCTCGACCCGGGCCCCGAGGGCCGCCCCGGCGTGGACCAGGGCCTCGAGGATCGACAGGTACGCGTCGTGGAGCTCGACGTACTTCCCCACAATCCCCACGGGGATCGTCCGCTCCGGATTCTCCACTCCGTGCACAAACCGCTCCCACGCCGTAAGGTCGCTCTCCCGAACCGGGAGCCCCAGCCGGGCGAGGAGCTTTTCGTCGAGCCCCTCGTCCCGCATCCCAAGGGGCACCCGGTAGATCGTGGGGAGGTCGGGGCCGGCGATGACGTGGTCCCGGGGGACGTCGCAGAAGAGGGCGATCTTGTCCCGGAGCGCAGAGGGAAGCTCGACCGGGCTCCGGGCGACGACGAAGTCGGGCTGGATCCCCGCCGTCCGGAGCTCCCGCACGGAGTGCTGGGCGGGCTTGGTCTTGAGCTCCCCGGTGGTGGAGAGGACCGGAACGTAGGCGAGGTGGATCACCGCCACGTCCGCGCGGGGAAGCTCGTCCTTAAGCTGCCGGATCGCCTCGAGGTAGGGCAGCCCCTCGATGTCCCCCACCGTCCCCCCGACCTCGACGGCCACGACCTCGGCGCCGGTGGCCTCGGCGGCCTGGCGGAGGCGGCGCTTGATCTCGTCCGTGATGTGGGGGACGACCTGGACGGTGTGGCCGAGGTACCCCCCTTCCCGCTCCCGGGCGATCACGTCCCGGTACACCCGCCCCGTGGTGAGGTAGTTCGGTTCCCCGAGGTCCTGGCCGAGGAACCGCTCGTAGTGGCCGATGTCGAGGTCCGTCTCGAGACCGTCCCTCGTCACGAACACCTCCCCGTGCTCGTAGGGGTTCATCGTCCCTGCGTCGACGTTGAGGTAGGGATCGATCTTCATCAGGGTGACCCGGGTTCCCCGGGCCTGGAGGAGGCAGCCGAGAGAAGCGGTGAGGACCCCCTTCCCGAGGCCCGACACCACCCCCCCGGTCACGAACACGAACTTGGCCACGGAGGCCCATTGTAGCGGGGCAACCCCACGGCCGCCTGGGCCCGTTTGCGCTCCCAGGAGGCGGGGCTATACTTGCGCCCGGGTGACCGGATGGCCGCGTTCAAAATTGTGCTCCAAATCCTGTTCCTCCTCGACGCCCTGGCCTTGATCGGCCTCGTCCTCCTTCAGATGTCCGAGCATGCCTCGATGGGGGGAGCGTTCGGGTCGGGAATGGCGGGGACCGTGTTCGGCCGGGACGTGACGAAGGACCCCAAGAAGCTTGCCACGGGCGTCCTCGGTGGGGCGTTCCTCGTCCTCGGGCTCCTCCTCGCCGTCCTGTAATGCCCCTCGTCGAGCTCCGCGACCTCAAAACCTACTTCTACACCGAAGACGGTGTTGTGAAGGCGGTCGACGGGGTCACGTTCGCCATCGAACGGGAGCGGACGCTCGGGGTGGTGGGGGAGTCCGGGTGCGGGAAGAGCGTGACCGCCCTCTCGATCATGGGCCTCGTGCCGATGCCCCCGGGGAAGATCGCCGGGGGCAAGATCTTCTTCCACCGCAACGGCCACCCCATCGAGCTCACCGCCCTCAACCCCAAGGGGAGGGAGTACCGCGCGATCCGGGGAAAAGAGATCGCGATGATCTTCCAGGAGCCGATGACCTCCTTGAACCCCGTGTTCACCGTGGGCTACCAGATCATGGAGGCCCTCCGGCTCCACCAGAAGCTGCGCAAAAAGGAGGCGCGGGCCCGGGCGATCGAGATGCTCCGCCAGGTGGGGATCCCCCTTCCCGAGCAGCGGGTGGACGAGTACCCGCACCAGCTTTCCGGGGGGATGCGGCAGCGGGCGATGATCGCCATGGCCCTCTCCTGTAACCCGTCCCTCCTCATCGCCGACGAGCCCACCACGGCCCTCGACGTCACGATCCAGGCCCAGGTCCTCGACCTCATGCGCGATATCCAAAGACAGTTCCGGACCGCGATCATGTTCATCACCCACAACCTCGGGGTCGTGGCCGAGATGTGCCAGGACGTGGTGGTGATGTACCTCGGGAAGGTGGTGGAGCAGGCCCCGGTCCGGCCGCTCTTCCACGAGGCCAAGCACCCCTACACCCAGGGGCTCCTCCACTCGATCCCGTCGCTCGCCAAGCGGAAGGAGCGGCTGGAGCCGATCGCCGGGGTTGTCCCCGACCCCCTGGACGCGCCCCCGGGGTGCCCGTTCAACCCCCGCTGCCCCCACGTGATGGAGGTGTGCACGAAGGGGATGCCCCCCCTGATCGAGGTCAGCCCCGGCCACCTCGCCGCGTGCTGGCTCTACAAGGAGCAGGGATGAACGCCCAGGACAACGTTCTCCTCCGGGTCAAGGGCCTGGTGAAGTACTTCCCCGTGAAGAAGGGCGTGTTCCGCCGCACCGTGGGGTGGGTGAAGGCGGTGGACCACGTGGACCTCTTCATCCCCCAAGGGGAAACCCTGGGGTTGGTGGGGGAGTCGGGGTGCGGGAAGACGACCTGCAGCCGGGCGATCCTCCGCCTGATCGAGCCCACGGCCGGGGAGGTCTGGTTCCGCTCCAAGATCCTCGGCCAAACCGTGAACGTGGTGAAGGTGAACCGCCGCCAGATGAAGCTCCTCCGGCGGGAGATGCAGATCATCTTCCAGGACCCCTACTCGTCCCTCAACCCGCGGATGACGGTGGGGGCGATCGTCGGGGAGCCCCTGATCGTCCACCGGGTGGCCCGGGGCCAGGAGATGAGAAAGCGCGTGGCCTCGCTTCTTGAGGCGGTGGGCTTGAAGCCCGAGCACATGCGGCGCTACCCCCACGAGTTCTCCGGGGGGCAGAGGCAGAGGATCGGGATCGCCCGGGCCCTCGCCCTCGAGCCCCAGCTTGTGGTGTGCGACGAGCCGGTGAGCGCCCTCGACGTCTCGATCCAGGCCCAGGTGTTGAACCTCCTCGAGGACCTCCAGAAGAACTTCGGCCTCACCTACCTCTTCGTCGCCCACGACCTCTCGGTCGTGAAGCACATCTCGGACCGGGTGGCGGTGATGTACCTCGGGGTGATCGTGGAGCTCGCGGAGACGGAGACCCTGTTCACCCGGCCCCTCCACCCCTACACCGAGGCCCTCCTCTCCGCCGTCCCCGTCCCCGACCCCGACTACGAGGCGGACCGGATCCTCCTCCAGGGCGACGTCCCCAGCCCGGTCAATCCTCCCAAGGGCTGCCGGTTCCATCCCCGCTGCTCGTACGCCCAGGAGATCTGCTCGAAGGAGATCCCGGCCCTCGTGGACCACGGGGGGGAGCACTACGCCGCCTGCCACTTCGCGACCTCGCTCTCCCTGCGCGGCGTGAAGGTGGCGTGAGGGTCCTCGTCGGGACCACGAACCCCGGGAAGCTCCGGGAAATCCTTGCAATCCTCGGGGACATCCCCGGGGTCGAGTGGGTCACCCCCCGCGAGGTTCCGATCCCCGACGTGGAGGAGACCGGGACCACCTTGCTCGAGAACGCCCTCCTCAAGGCGCGGGCGATCGCGCGGGCCACCGGGCTTCCGGTCCTGGCCGAGGACTCGGGGCTCGAGGTCGAGGCCCTGGGCGGGGCGCCGGGGGTCCGCTCGGCCCGCTACGCCGGGGAGCCGCCCGACCCCGGAGCGAACAACCGCAAGCTCGTTGAGGCCCTGGTCGGGGTCGGGAACCGGCGGGCCCGGTTCCGGACCGTCGCCGCCCTCGCCCTCCCCGACGGGCGGTGTTGGACCTCCGAAGGGACCCTGGAGGGGGAGATCGCCCCCGAGCCCCGGG
>JAOACA010000044.1:0-689 GCA_026418075.1 Candidatus Bipolaricaulota bacterium
CGTTGTAGGTGTACGTTACGGTGACCGTACCGCCGACCGGAATGGTCCCAGGATAGGTGCAGGTCTGCCCGATGCAGATCCAACCGGATCCGCTGGCCGAGACGAAGCTCAGCCCTGCCGCGCCGGAGTCCGTCACGGTCGTAGGCCCAGGGCACGGCGCCGTCCCCACGTTCCGCACCGTGATCGTGAACACCGCCTGCTGCCCGGCCACAAGGGGGCTTGGCGCGACCTCCTTCCGAATCTCCAGGTCGCACGCCGCGACCTGCGCGATTCCTTCGATCATCAAGATCAGCACCAGTGCCCCCGCCCAGCCGATCGACTGGAGACGCCCGCTCTTTGCCCTTCCCAGCAGGTGAACCATCGTGATCACCCCCCAGACCCGACTGAGAAGTGCTCGTATTATACGCCTGTTACCCCCCCCCTTGGCAAATACAGTGCTCTAGGCTCTCCAAATCAACGATCGCTTTCTGTCTAACCCTACGGTTGGGTCTACCTGTGGGATTGGCCAATCCCCCGATGGTCTTCCCGGCCCCTCTCGCGTAGTTCTGGTTTGTGCCGCACGTCGTCTTTGCCGGAGCGCACCTCGGGTACGACAGCGCCCGCGTCCCCCTTGGGGGCGGCGCGGCGGTGGGGAACGCCCTCGTCCGCCGCTGGGCCGAGACGAAACCCTTCCCCTTCCTCGTCCTTGG
>JAOACA010000044.1:699-5041 GCA_026418075.1 Candidatus Bipolaricaulota bacterium
GGGGGCGGCGCGGCGGTGGGGAACGCCCTCGTCCGCCGCTGGGCCGAGACGAAACCCTTCCCCTTCCTCGTCCTTGGGTCGGGGGAGAAGCCCCCCGGCCCCGGGATCCCCTACCGCCAGGTGGCCTGGGATCGCGGGGGAAGGGGGCACCCGGCGGGGCTCTCTGTGCGGGAGTACGCCCGCCTGTCCCGGGAGTTCGAGCGGGGGGTGACCGGGTTTCTCCGGGACTGTGCCCGCGAGGTAGAACCCTCTGAGGTCTGCGTCCTCCACAACGACATCGCGGAAGGGGGGAATTTCCGGGCGATCGCGGCGATGGGGTACCGCCAGGCGGCGATCTTCCACGTGGACGTCGTGGACTACGTCTCCCGGATCTACCTCCGGGACCTCCTCCCCGCCCCGGACCTCGCCCGTCTGTGGCGGGGCCTTGAGCGGGGTCGGCTTTCCCGCCTCCTCCCCGACGTGGCCGACCTCGCCCTCGGGAAGCAGGAGGCCTGCGCCCGGCACTGCGAACTCCTCATCGTCCCGTCCCGGCCGATGGCGGAGGTCCTCCGCCGCGCCTACCCCTGGCGGACGGAGGACGACGTCCTCGTCCTTCCGTGGGGCACGATCGCCGAGCCTGAGCCCCCGGAAACGGAGGAGGTCCTCCGGGAGCTCCGGTGCCGGTACGACCCGGGGGGGCGGCCGGTCCTCCTCACCCTGTCCCGGATCTCCCCCGAGAAGGGTCAGGATCTCCTCCTCCGCGCCCTTCGGCTTTGGGAGAGGGGGGGCGGCGAGGATCTCCTCGTCCTCATCTGCGGGGCGGCGGCGTACATGCACGGGGGGAGCTACCTCCGGACCCTTGAGCGCCTGGCTCGGCGCCTCCGGCGGGTCGAGGTCCGCTTTCCCGGCTACGTGGCCGGGGCGGAGAAGCACGCGTTCTTCCGCCTGGCGGACCTCTACGTCTTCCCGTCCCGGCACGAGAGCTACGGCCTCACCCTGATGGAGGCCCTTGCTGCCGGGCTTCCCGTCCTCACCACCGACCATCGGTCTGCCGCGGACCTCGTCCGCCCGGAGTTCGGCCGCGTGGTCCCCGCCGAGCCCCGGGCCCTCCTCCGCGGTCTGCAGGAACTCCTTGCGGAGCGGGAGGAGCTTCCCCGGATGGGGGAGGCGGCCCGGGCGTTTGCCCGCGCCCGTCCGTTCGCCCAGGCCGCGGACGCCCTCGCCGACCATCTCCTCCACCTCCTTGCCCCCGAGCCCGCCCGGGCGCGGGGGTAGCGGAGGAACCCACGCCCTCTATACTCCGCCCTCGGAGGTGGTCCTTGTCTCGACTTCGGCTGCATCGCCGGCCGGTTCTTGCCTTGCTTCTCGGGGGCACGCTCGTGGTGGCGGTGGCGCAAGGCCCCTGCCCGATCACCGTCCGGCCCGGAAGCTCGGTCCAAGCTGCCGTGGACGCCGCCCGTCCCGGGACCGTGGTCTGCCTTCCGCCGGGGACCTGGCAAGAGAACCTCGTCCTCAGCAAACCCGTTGTCCTCCGGGGAAGCGGCCCTGACCAGACGGCCATCCTCGCCCGCGAGCCAGGCCTTCCGGCCATCCGCGTATCCAGCGCCGTCCCGATCGAGGTTGCGGTCGAGGGGCTCACCGTGGGCGGAAGTCGGTTCGCCCACCCCTACGAGAACCACGGGATTCTTGTCCAAGGTAGGGCTTACCTTGCCCTCACCGACTGCGCGGTGGAGGGGAACGAATGGCACGGGATCTTGATCGAGGACGAGGCCCAGGTGGTCCTCACCCGGTGCCGGCTGAGCGGAAACCGGGTCTACGGGCTCGCTGCCGACGGGGGAGCTCGGGTAACCCTCAAGGAATGCACGGTGGAGGGGAACGGCTCCCACGGGCTTGGGCTTCTCGCTCCCTGCCCGGTTACGATCGAGGGTTCGGCTGTACGCAGGAACGGGTCCCACGGGATCGCCGTGGCGGGGAACTCCCCGAAAGCGACGATCAGCGGGTGCGCGATCGAGGGGAACGGCTGGTGCGGGGTTCAGGTTGGGGGATCCGCCCAGGTAGAGCTCGTGGGGAACCTGATCCGCGGGAACGGGGAGTACGGGGTCGCGCTCTACGAACCCCCCTGTGGCGCCACCGACGCCCGGTTTGAGGGCCGCTTGAGCGGAGCCCGGAACACCATTCCCGGTCCGGGGAGTGCGGGCGGAAACGGGCTGGGGGCCTTCTGCCCACCCGAACTCCGGTTTCTCCTCACCGAGGCCGGCGGAGCGCTCGATCGGAGGTAGAAGGCCGTTCCCATGCCGCCGTCTGGCCTGCTTCTTGACGCAGCCGCCGAATTCCTCCGCCTTCTCCAGGGGCTGAGGGACCCCCCGCCCGAGGAGGTTCTCGCCCTGTGGGAGGTCTTCTACCGCTCCCGGTTCCCCGAGCTCTACGAGAAACAAATCGGGGATTACGCGGATCAAGGGGAGGACGGGCGGGCGGTCGCCTTGGCCCGGGTGTTCCCCACGCTCCTGGGCCGGCTTTCCGCGATGGAGGAGGCCCGGGCGGGGATTCTCCGCCTGTGGGGAGACGTCCTAGGCCGGGCGCGAGGGAGGATCGGGCTGGAAGGAGAGATTCAGGCCGTAGTTCACGTGGGGATCGGCTGCGGTGCGGGGTGGGCCACGACGTACGGGGGGAGGCCCGCGGTGCTGTTCGATCTTGGGAGCGTCGCCGAGCTGGGGTGGGAGAGCGAGGAGCGGCTGGAGGGGCTCATCGCCCACGAGCTTGGGCACCTCGCCCATGCCCGGTGGCGCGGGGAACCCCTGGAGCCGCTGGAGGAGGACCCCTTCGGGCTTCTCTACGTCGAGGGGTTCGCCCAGCGCCTGGAACAGGAGATCCTCGCCCGGGAGAGCTGGCACCAGGCCCCAAGCGAGGGGTGGCTCCCCTGGTGCCAGGCCCACCTGGCCGACCTTGCCCGCGCCTACCAGGACCGCGCAACCCAAGGTGAAGCGGTGAACGACTTCTTCGGCTCCTGGCGCAAGTTCCAAGGTCTCCCGCTCGCTGGCTACGTTCTCGGCCACACCGTGATCCGCGTCTTGGAAGAGGAGAGGGGCCTCCGGGAGCTTGCCCAGGCCCCTTGGGTCTCCGTGCGGGCGTCCGTGATCCCGCTCCTGGCCGGGCTAGCCGAAGGCCGCCCCATGGGGGTTCAGCCGTCCTGAGGGGGGTGGAAGCGGCCGGCCAGCCCCCCGCGCGCGGTTTCCTTGTACTTGGGGCTCATGTCCCGCCCGATCTCGGCCATCGCGGCCACGGCGGTGTCGAACGAAATCCGGTCCTCTCCCCCACCCAGGAGGGAGAGGCTGGCTGCGTGGAGCGCGGCCACCGCCGCTGCTCCATTCCGCTCAATGCACGGGATCTGGACCAGGCCGTAGACGGGGTCGCAGGTGAGCCCGAGGTAGTGCTCAAGGGCCGTCTCCGCCGCCCGGTCCACCTGGGCTTCAATGTCTCCCCCCAGGAGGTAGCACGCCGCGGCGGCGGCCATGGCACTCGCGGTTCCCACTTCCCCTTGGCAGCCGACCTCGGCCCCGGAGATCGAGGCGTTCGCGGCCACGGCGAGGCCGATGAGCCCCGCCACGAGGAGGGCGTTTTCGATCTCCTCGTCGGGGAGCGCAAACCGCTCCTGGAGCGTCCGAAGGACCGCGGGGACAACCCCCGCCGCCCCGCAGGTGGGGGCCGTGACGACCCGCCCACCGGCGGCGTTCTCCTCGGCCACCGCGATCGCGTAACACGAGGCGCGATCCATCTCCCGGGCCAGGGAGGTCTGCGGGCGTTCCTGCAGGGCCGCGTACAGGCCTGGGGCGCGGCGGGACAGGCGGAGCGGACCGGGGAGCAGGCCCCGCGTGGAAAGCCCCCGGGCGATGGAGTCCCGCATCGCGTTCCATAACTGCGCAAGCCTTGCGGTGATCTCCTCCTCGCGGAGGCCCCGCCGCCGCTCGTTTTCCCGGACGAACCCGACAAGGTCCATCCCTTCTTTTCGGCACGCCGCGAGGACCTCCGCCATCGTGAACCGTCCCCGGATCGCCGGGACGCTGCCGAACTTCCCACCCACCACAGTCCCGCCGCCAATGGAGCAATATTCCTCGCTGAAGAGAAGCTGTCCATCCGGGCTCACGACCTCGAACCGCAGGGTGTTGGGGTGGGGAAGGTCCTGGACGGAGGGGTCGAAGAGGATGTCTTCCTCGGGCTGGAAGGCGAACGTCCCGTCTCCGATCCGCACCTTGCCCTCCCCCCGCACCCGGACGAGCACGTTGGGGAGGAGGTCCACCGGATCCTTGTCCAGGTCGTGGCCGGCGAGCCCGGCGGCCACCGCGGCGTCGGTGAGGTGGCCTTGCCC
>JAOACA010000045.1 GCA_026418075.1 Candidatus Bipolaricaulota bacterium
CCGAACCCGACCGCCGGGGCGACGAGGACGAGGGCCGCGACCCGCTCGGGGTGCTCCAGGGCGACCCCGAGCGCCACCCCGGCCCCGGCGGAGTGCCCCACGAGCACGGCCCGCTTCATCCCCAGGTTGTCCATCAGGCCGACCGTGAGCGTCACTTGGAACTCCGGTCCGTAGGGGCTTGAACCTTGCCAGCGGAGGGGCCGCTCGGTGAGCCCAAAGCCGGGTCGGTCGAAGGCGAGAGTCTGTCCCCACCTTCCCAGGGCGGGGAGGACCTCCCGCCAGGAGAACGTGCTCCCCCCGAACCCGTGGAGGAGGACGAACCCCGGCTCCCCCACTCCGGCCCGCTCGACGTAGACCCGCACCCCGCCCACGGGGACGAACCCGCCCCCCGGCGGGGCAAGCTCCTCCGGCGGGACGGCGTTCCGGGGGGGCGAGAGCGGGACGAGGAGGGGCACGACGAGGAGAAGCGCGAGGAACGCGCCAAGGCCGATTCCGAGCGCCGCGGTCATCGGGCCTCCGCCACGAGGCGCGCGTCCCCCCGGGCGAGCTCCAGGGCCCGGAGGGCGCTCCGCTCCTTGTCCTTCACCTCGAGCATGAGGTCGAAGTCGTAAGGCTGGCTGTCCTCGAGAAAGTTGAGGAAGTCCTTCTCGTCCAGGGCGTGGGCGTGGCTTCCCTTCCGGCCGCTGGGAAGGGGGGAGGAGTAGTCCACGATCGGAAGCCCGTCCTGCGGCCCCCAGTTCTCAGCTTGGGCCGCGAGCGCCTCGGAGAGGGACCGGCCGTCTCCGTTCAGCCGGTGGTGGAACGCGTCGAACACCACCGGAAGCTCGCTCTTTCGGCTGATCTCCAGAACATCGGACAGGGTGAACAGCCGCTCGTCGTGCTCGACGACGAGCCGCTCCCGCACCCCAGGCGGAAGCTCCGCCGCCGCCCGGACGAACCGCTCGATCGCCGCCCCCTTGTCCCCGTAGACCCCCCCGACGTGGATCTGGACCTTCGCCGTCCGGTCAAGCTCAAGGAGCTCGAGGACGGTGGCGTGGTAGCGGAGCTCGGCCCGCGCGGCGTCCACGACCTCCCGCCGGGGGGAGTTGAGGAGGGTGTACTGCCCGGGGTGCATCGAGATCCGCATCCCAAACCTGCGGATCAGCGTCCCGAGTTCGGCAAACCGGGGGGCGAACCGCTCGGCCCACGGGTGGCGGTTTTCCGGGTGGGAGGCGAGGGGGACGAGGTCGGAGGTGATCCGGAGGAAGAGGAGGCCGTGGGCAGCGTTCCAGCGGACGATCCTCTCGAGACAGTCGAGGTTTCCCGCGAGGGTCTCGTAGAGCCGACCTTCGGAGAGGGAGGCGAGGCGGAAGGTGCGGCTCGGCCGGCAGGGGAGCCCGAGGTGGATGCAGGGGTAGCCGATCCTCACCGGGGCTCGCGGCCTCCCCCCGAGTCCTCCGGGGAGAGGAGGGACGAGGGGAACGGGAAGAACAGGCGCTGGTCGGCGAGGTACGGGACGTCGAACCGGACGATCCACGCCCGGAGGACCCCCACCGGGGTGGAGAGGGGAACCCTCCCGGCCCGGTAGGCAGCGAGCGTCTCGAGGAAGTACGCCCGCTCCCCAGGGGAGAGGCCGTCGGACACGTACCCGAAGGCGTGGAGGAGGGCGTTCGCGGCCGACGGCCGGCGCAGGGGGCGCCGAAGGGCCGCCTGAAACGCCGCCCGGTACCGCCGGAAGACCTCCGCGCTCGGGAGCCGGTCGGCGTTGGCCACGATCCGCCCCAGCTCCCGCATCCGCGCCTCCCCCAAGGCCAGGAGGAGGAGCTTATGGTGGGCGTGGAACTCCACGAGATCGCGCATCCTCCCCCCGGCTTCGACCTGGCGAAGGGACGCCAGGGCGAAGATCGCGGTGAGGAACGCCTCCCGAAGAGAGCGGTTCGTGAGCCGGCCTTCGTCCTCGATCGGATGGTCCGGGAACCGCTCCCGCACCGCCCCCCCAAACATCCCCGCCCGGCGGGCGATCGCGGTTCCCTTCTCCACCGAGGCGTACACCTTCGCGTCGGAGATCCCGCACGAAGGGGAGCGGTTCTTGAGGATGAAGCCGTCCACCGGGGGAAGGGAGGAGAGGAACTCCTCGGCAAAGCGGAGCATGGGCTCGGTGAAGTCCCGCCCCGTGGCGGGCTGGACGAGCCGGTCCCCCACGAGGCGGAGGGGCTGCCGGGGGGAGGGGAGCCCGATCGCCATCTCCGGGCAGACCGTGATGAACTCCACTTCCCCCGCCATCGCCCCGACCTCGGGGGCGGCGATCACGCTCCCGTCGTACCGGCAGTGGTCAAACCCCAGGCAGCGGGAGACGACGACCCGCGGCCGGGGGAACCCTACGCCAGTTCGACCCGCTTCTCCGACTCCCAAAGTCCGTGGATGTTGCAGTACGCCAGGGCGTGGAGCGTCCCTGGCTTTGCCGTCTTGAAGGCGAACGTCACCTCGTGGTGGGTGTACACCGGGCCCTGGTTCGGGCCGGCTACCGCCTCCCCGTGGGCGTTGAACTCGAATTTCCCAAGATCGTAGATGAACTTGTCCCCGTCCGGGGCGAAGTAGGCCCCGATCCACCGGATGTGGTGCTCGGTCGTGTTGGGGTGGGCCGCCGCCTTCCCCAGGCTCACCTTGACCGTCACCCACTCCCCGGCCCCGACCCGGTCCGGGCACTCGATGGCCGGAACGTGCTTCTCTGCCTTCCAATCCGCGGTCTGAATTTTGCTAGCGATGGGCATCTCAGTCCTCCTTTCCCCGTTGCCCCAGCTCGCGGTCGGCCAGGACAAGGCCCCGGCCGTCGCCCCCCACCCGCTCCAGGAGCTGGACGACCTTCAGGGCGTGGTCCTCCTCCTCGACCTGCTCGGTCACAAACCACCCGAGCATCGCCTCGGCGGGGAGGTCCTTCTCCGCCCGGGCGAGCTCCACCAGCCGGTGGATCCGGCCGGTGATGTGCTGCTCGTGCTTGTACGCCGCTTGGAACGCGGCCAGGGGCGAGGGCCACGTCTCCTCCGGAGCGGGGAGGGCCTGGAGGGTCACCCGGCCGCCCCGTTCCAGAACGTGGTCGAAGATCCGCAGGGCGTGCTCCAGTTCTTCTTCGGCCTGGACCCTCATCCAATGGGCCATCCCGTCCCACCCCTCGTGGGCAAAGTAGGCGGCCATCGCGAGGTAGAGGTAGGCCGAGGAGAGCTCCTCCCGCACCTGGTCGTTCAACGCCTCTTCCATCTTCTTCCCGATCATGTCTTCTCCTTCATCTTCCGGTGGCAGAACCACCAGTCGTAACAGGTCACCTTGCCCTCTTTGGCCTCCTGCAGCCGCTTCTGGGCCCCGGGGAGGTCGCTGGGCGGGGGGACGATCCCATTCCCACCGATGAGCTCGTTCTCCGGCCAGTTGGCGGGGATGGCCACCCCCTCCTTCATCGAGGCCTGGAACGCGCGAAGGATCCGGAGGATCTCAGCGATGTTCCGCCCGATGTTCAGGGGGTAGTAGAGGACCGTCCGGACCACCCCCTGGGGGCAGAGGAGGAACACCGCCCGCACCGTGGCCGCCTCCGACGCCCCGGGATGGATCATCCCGTAGAGCTCAGCGATCTTCCCCGTGGTGTCGGCCACGATCGGGAACGGGATCTCCACCTTGAGCTTCTCCTGGATCCACTCCACCCACTTGATGTGGGAGTAGACGTGGTCGACAGACAGACCCACAAGCTCGGTGTTTAAGGCTTTGAACTCCTCGTAGCGCTTGGCGAAGGCGACGAATTCGGTGGTGCACACCGGGGTGAAGTCCGCCGGATGGGAGAAAAACACCACCCACTTCCCCTTGTAGTCGACCGGGAAGTGGATCGGGCCGTGGGTTGTTTGGGCCTTGAACTCCGGAGCCGGCTCGCCGATGAGCGGAAGGCGCTTTTCCATGGTTGACCTCCTTCAGAACGCTTTGAATTTGGCCCTGGGGGCCTGGCAGATCGGGCACCGCTCGGGGGCTTCCCCCTCCACGGTGTGCCCGCACACGCTGCAAATCTGGATTTTCCCGACTTGGATATCCTTCCCCGCCAGCGCCGCCTCGCGGGCCTTCGTGTACATCGCGGCGTGGATCTTCTCCGCCTCCAGCGCGTAGTGGGTCGAGCGCATCGCCCCCTTCTCCCCCTGGAGCTCGGCCACGGCGTGGTAGGCGGGGTACATCTCGGAGACCTCGAACGTCTCCCCGCCGATCGCCTCCTGGAGGTTGTCGGGGCTGGTCCGGACGAGCCCGAGCTCCCGGAGGTGGTTTGCGGCGTGGACCTGTTCGGCGTAGGCGATCGCCCGGAACAGGCGGGCGAGGTTGGGGCGCTTCTCGTCTTCCGCGACCTCGGCAAAGATGAGGGACCGCATGTGGGCCTGGGACTCGCCGGCAAACGCGTCCCTGAGGTTCGCTTCCGTCATCTTACGCATGTGCATCCTCCCGTTCCGATGGACTCACTTCAGAAATTTGGACACAAACGGCGAGGTCTCCCCGCGGCGCAGGAAGTGGCCCGAAGGGCCTTCCCCGAGGAACTCCGAGAACCACGACTCGTGCTCGATCTCCTCGTTGAGGATGGCCAAGGCGAGGTCGTAGGTCCGGTGGTCCTTGCCGGCGGTGAGGTTGCAGATGTGGGTGTAGCCTCGGACCGCGCACCGCTCCGCTTCCACCAGGACCTGGAGGAGAGCCTTCACGTCCCGGGGGCTGTTCGGAAGCCGGGCCGGAGG
>JAOACA010000046.1 GCA_026418075.1 Candidatus Bipolaricaulota bacterium
AACGGGTTCGGCTTCTGGAACACCATCCCGATCCGCCGCCGGACCTCCACCGGGTCCACCCCTCGGCCGTAGAGGGGCTCCCCCCGGAACAGGATCTGGCCCGCGGTGCGAACCCCGGGGATGAGGTCGTTCAGGCGGTTAAACGCCCGGATAAGCGTGCTCTTGCCGCACCCCGACGGGCCAATGATCGCCGTCACCCTCCGCTCGACAATCTCCAGGTTCACGTCAATCAGGGCCTGGTGGGAACCGTACCACAGGCTGAAGTGCTCCGTTTGGAGAACGGGCTCGACCCTCATCCCGCCCACCTCCGCTGGAACCGGTTGCGGAGGAGGATGGCCACGGCGTTGAGGAGCAGGAGGAGGGTCACGAGGACGACGATCGCCGCCGCGGCCACGGTGGCAAACCCGTCCTGGGGCCGGGTCGCCCACTCGAAAATCTGGAGGGGGACGACGGTGAAGCTGTCCCCCAAGCCTTGGGGGACGTAGGTCACAAACAAGAACGCCCCGAGGAGGAGGAGGGGCGCCGCCTCCCCCAGGGCCCGGGAGAAGGAGAGGATCGTCCCGGTGAGGATCCCCGGGAGGGCGTAGGGGAGGACGTGGTGCCGGACGGTCTCCCAGCGGGTGGCCCCCAGCGCCAGGGCCGCCTCGCGGAGGGTCCGGGGGACTGCCCGCAGCGCCTCCCGGGAGGCGACGATCATCGTGGGGAGGGTGAGGACGGCCAGGGTAAGGCCCCCGGCGAGCACGCTCCGCCCCGCCCCCAGGGCCCGGGCGAACACCTCGAGCCCGATGATCCCCACCACCGCCGACGGGGTCCCGGCGAGGTTCGCCACAAGGACCTCGATCGTCCGGGTCAGGGCGTTCGTGGGGGCGTACTCCTCGAGGTACACCGCCCCCGCGATCCCCAGGGGAAACGCCACCGCAGCCATCACGAGGACCACGTAGAGGGAGCCCACGAGGGCGGGAAGAAGACCGGCCCGCTCCGGGTACCGCGGCTCGTTGAGGGTGGTGAGGAACCCCCACCACGCCCGGAGGGGATCCCGCACGAACGGGAGTTCCCCCTCCCGAGCGGGATCCCAGCGGAGGACCCGCCGCTCCCCGCCCCGTTCTACCTCCACCTCCACCGGGCCGTTCCGGGCCCCGACGGCCACGACGAGGGCCTCCCACGCCTGGCGGGTTCCCGTGATGGGGATGCCCCCGACGGAGAGGAGGAGGTCCCCGGGGGCAAGGCCCGCGGCCTGGGCCGCCGGAGAGGGGTTCACGACAGCCACTCCCCCCGCCGCCGCCCGGACCGTCCCCAGCGTGACCTCGGACCGGGGGACCCATCGGACGGCGAGGGTCACCTCCCGGCCGCCGGGGGCATGGCGCACGGCCTCCCAGGCCCGACTCGGCCGGTCCACGGACACCCCGCCCACCGCAAGGAGGGCGTCCCCCCGGGCGAGGCCCAGCCCCGCCGCGGGGGATCCGGCCTCCGCTTGGGCCACCGTGACGTAGGGCCGCGATTCCCGGGTTCCCGGGACCTCCAGGCTCCGCAGGGACAGGGAAATCCCGGCCTCGGCCACCGCCCGCATCGCCGTGATCGGGGCGGCCTGGAGGGCCGTGGTGGCGATGAGGACGACGAGCACGAGGAGCCCCACCCCGAGGGCGGCCCCCGCCAGGACGCCGAACGCCCCTCCCACCACCTTCCGGCTCATGCATACCGCTCCCGGAACCGCTGGATCACCAGGTAGCTTACCGTGTTGAGGACGAGGGTCACGAGGAAAAGGAGGAGGCCGATGGCGAACACCGCCGACCAAATGAACGCCGTGGCCTCGTGGTCCCCCGTGGCGATGTTCACGATCGCCGTGGTCAGGGTGAGGAGGGGCTGGCGGGGGTCGGGGGGCCAGGTCGGGGTCCGGCCCGCGGCCAGGGCCACGATCATCGTCTCCCCCACCGCCCGGGTGAGGGCGAGGATGAACGCCGCCCCGATCCCGGACAGGGCCGCCGGGATCACCACCCGCGTCACCGCCTCAAACCGCGTCGCCCCCACCGCGTACGCCCCCTCCCACAGCGAGCGGGGCACCGCGTACAGAACATCCTCGGATAGCGAAGCCATGTAGGGGATGATCATGATCCCCATGACGAGCCCCGCCGACAGCCCGTTCCAAAAGCCCAGGTCAGGGATGAACCCCTGGAGGAGCGGGGTCACGAACCGGAGGGCGAAGAACCCGTAGACGACGGTGGGGACCCCCGCGAGGAGCTCGAGGGCCGGCTTGAGCACCCGCCGGACGGAGCTCGGGGCGTAGGCGCTCAGGAACACCGCGGATAGCAACCCCAGGGGCACCGCCACGATCAGGGCGATCCCCGTGGTCACCAGGGTCGCCCCGATCAGGGGGAGGATCCCGTAGCTTGCCGGCTCGTGGATCGGGGCCCAGCGGATCCCCCCAAGGAACTCCCGGAGGGGCACCGTGCGCAGGAAGGGGAGGCTCCCCTGGATGAAGAGGGCGATGATCGTGAGGGTGATCGCCACCGCGAGGAGCCCGGCCAGGGTGAGCCCCCAGGTGGCGAGCCGCTCGCGGCGGCTGCGGCCGCGAGCGGCTCGGGGGAGGGAGCGAGGGGGTGCGGCCATGCCTCCTTGAGCTTACAGCCCCGCGTGCTTCCGGTACAGCTGCGCGATCTGCTCCGGCGTGAACCCGGTGATCGTCCCGCCAAACGCCGTCCCGACGATCCGGTTCGTCCAAATCCTCCGCGCGGCCTCCCGGAGCTCAAACGCGATCGGGAGGTAGCCCACGTCGAGCATGAACTCCTGGTTGCCGATGATCTGCTCTCCGAGGTAGAAGCTCACGAACTGCTGGACGAGGGGCCGCTCGGCGGACTTCTTGTTCACGTAGATGAACAGCGGCCGGCTCAAGGGGTAGCTGAAGTTCGCGATCGAATCCACCGAGGGGAGGACCCCCGCGGGCTTGCCCCCCGCCGCCACGAGGGGTTTCTTCCCCGCCGCGGCCCGCCGGGCGTTGATCTGATCGAGGATCTCCTTGGGGGTGTCGATGACCTCGGGCCGCGGATCGATGGCCACCGCCTGGACCCGGTCCCGGTTGTGGTCCAGGAACGCGAACCCGAAGTAGGTGAGGGCATAGGGGTTAGCCCCCGTCTGCTCAGCCAGGAGCTGGTCCTCCTCCGTCCCGAAGTAGTCCGTCCGGCTGTCCCCCGACTTCCCCGTCACCACCGCGGTGAACACGTCGAACGTCCCCGAGGTGGAGGCCGCACCGGAGAGGACGATCGGGGCATCGGCAAACCGCGGGCTGATCTGGTTCCAGCGGGTGATGAGCCCCTGGCTCTCCTTGCTCCAGAGGAGGTTGAGCTCTCCCATCGTCATCACCGGGACCCCATCCTTGAAGATCCCGGTGTTCCGGGACACGGCCACGACCACGCCATCGAGGCCGATCATGAGCTCGAGGTACTCGATCCCCCGCTCGCTGGCGGTCTTGATCTCCGCCGCGGAGATGGGCCGCGAGGCGTCGTTCATGTCCGTCTCGTTTGCCAGGAACCGGCGGAACCCACCGCTCGTGCCGCTGATGCCCACCGAGATCCGGGCCCGGGGGACCTGGGTGAGGAACTCTTTGGCCACCGCCTCGGTGATCGGCCCGACCGTGCTCGAGCCATCGATGAGGATCGCCACGGAGTCCCGGGGCGCCGTGGGCTGCCCGAGCCCCACCACCCCAAGGGTCACCAGCCCGAGAACCACTGCCCGTAGCCACTTGCTCGTCATCTTTAGATGCCTCCTGTTTTCCATAGTTTCGCGGCGCAGTATAGCGACTAGGGTGGTACGGGTCAAGGATCCCACGGAGGGACCTTCGTCGTGCTATGGCCTAAAGACCGCACCGATGCGCCTAAGGCTTCCAGGGTTCTATATAGAGTCAGGGCCCCGGTCCACGGCCGGGACGGCGGCGTCGAGGGCGGTTTCGGCGATGTTGAACCCGTGCTCCCGGCAGCGGACGAGGCTGTCGTGGAGGAGGGTGAGGGAGGGGGCGTTGGCCGGCGCGTCGGCGAGGAGGGGCTGGAGCCAGTCCCCAAGCGGGGCGTCGGTCCCCTTCCCGGCGAGGACCGCGTTGGCCCGGTCCACGTTCCGCTCGGTGAACGCGGCCACCGCCTCCCGGACCACGTCCTGGGACGCCCCGGCGGCCCGGCGGATCCGGTCCCCCCACCGGGCAGGGATCGGGCGGGCGAGGGCCCGGGCGGCCTGGGAGACCTTGACCGCGTGGTCGGCCACCCGCTCCAGCTGGTCGGCCACGGTGTGGTAGTGGAGGAACTCGAACCGAGAGAGGCCCACCTCCTCCTCGACGATGAGGTCGCGGAGGAGGAGCCCGAACTGGCGGGCGACGAGGAGGACGAGCCGATCCACGTCGCCATCGCGCTCCGCGACGTCCTGGGCGAGCTCCTCGTCCCGGGTGAGGAACGCCGCCACCGCGTCGTCCCACATCGCCCCGGAGATCTCCAGGATCCGGCGGATGGTGACGGGGGCCGGGAAGTCCTGGACGTTGGCCACGCAGTGGAGGGCCACTGCCCCTTGGGTCTCCCCGAGGACCTCCACCCCGACCAGGGACTGGGCGATCTCCCGCACCGCCCGCCGGCTGTCGGGGCCGATCCGGGAGCC
>JAOACA010000047.1 GCA_026418075.1 Candidatus Bipolaricaulota bacterium
TGAGGACGTAGCCCGCCGCCTCGAGCTCCCCCCGGGTCCGGAAGTGCCCGGAGTCGTTCGACATGTGGAACATAGTGCTGAACTTGATTCCCCACGGGTTCCCGGCGCCTGGTCCCGCGGGGTCCGGGGGGAGGGTCTCGTCTACCAGGACGGGGACGCGGCGGTAGATCGCCTTCGTGAGCTCGGCGTCCTGCCGGGTGCGGAAGATTGGGCAGGTCCGGGTGTTGGGGTTGAGCCTCGCAAAGTCCTCGGGGGTGAGGGCGAACCGGCGGCGGCCGTCCCGGAGGTGCTCGACCCGGGTGGCGAAGAACGCGAACTCCATCGGGGACGCTTCCCCCGCCCCCCGCATCGTGAGGAGGCTGAACTTGTAGCGGCTGTCCACGGCCGGAAAGATCCCTTGCCGGTTCTCGAAGTCGAACAGGCTCGCCAGGGCGCCTTTCCCGACGAGGTCCGCGAAGAAGACCTTGTTCGTGTCGTCGGTGGCGATCCCGGTGGGGACGACCATCCCCGCCCGGCCCCGGGGCCCGATGAGCCTTCGACCGAGCTCGGCGAACACGGAGTAGGTGTTGATGTCCCCCCGGGCGGTGAGGGGGAAGCGCCCGCTCTCCCGAAGAAACACGCTCAGGGCCTCGGCGTCGTGGAGCTCCCGGAGGTACTCCGCCCACAGGGCCGGGTTCCGGGTCGGAAGCTCGCGGATGAGCTGGGCTCGGGCCGCCTTGTTTGCAGCCTCGGCGATCTCACGGTCCCGGGTGGCGAAGAACTCCTGCTCCTGGAGCTTGATCCTTTCCCAGGGCGGATTCCCCAGCACGACGTCGAAGCCGGCCCTCACCCCATCCCTCTCCCGCACGGCGGGAGAGGGGGAAAAGACCTCCGGGAACTCCAGGGGCCAGTGGAAAAACCGCAGCCGCTCGGCCAGCACCTCCACCTGGGCGAGAAGCTCCGGGGACACCGCCCCCCGCCCCCGGGCGAGGAAGTCCCACAGCACCTCGCTCGTCGGCACCTTGCCCCGGTTCCGGGGGGTGAGCTCGGCAAAGAACGCCGCGGTCCACAGGTCTGCCGCAACCCGGTCCCGGTCCCAGCTCGTCCCCGCCCCCCGGAGCCGCCCGTAGAGCTGGGCCTTGCGGTTCACGTCCTCGGGCCGGTCGTCGGAGATGGAGCCAAGCTCGGCTGCCTTCGCGGCGTGCTCGGCGAGGTGCGCCTGGAAGTCGAAGGGGAGAAATCCCGCTGCCCGTTCCTTCCGCGCCGCGCGGTTGTCCTTCTTCAGCGCCGCGGCAACCGCTCGGTCGTCCCCGGTCACGGGCGTGTACGCCTCGTCGGGGATCCCCTCCTCGAGGACCTTGAGGTCCATCACCCCGACCAGGGAGTCACCGCAGCGGATGCGGTGGTCGAGGAACGTGAGGGGCCTCCCCTTCGTGTGGCCCTCGATCCACAGGGCAACCTTGCACAGCTCCACGGCCAGGGGGTTCTTGTCCACCCCGTAGATGCAGTGGGCGATGACCTCCCGCACCGCCTCGCGCATGGCCTCGGGGGAGGGCTCCTCCTCCCCGGTCCGGACCCTGGCCAGCTCCCGCCCCAGCCGCCGGGCCGCGGCGAGGAGGAAGTGGCCGGAGCCGCAGGCCGGGTCGCACACCTTGAGGGAGAGGATTGCCTGTTCCTTCTCCTCGGCCGTACGGCAGCCCTGAAGCCGGTCCTGGAGCACGGGGACGAGGGCGCTCTCCACAAGCTCGTGGACGAGCTCGCGGGGGGTGTAGTAGGAGCCGGTGGACTTCCGCTCGGTGCCAACCCCGAACTCGAACTCCAGGGCGCCGCCGTGCTCGGAGAGGACGGGCTCGAGGTCGAGCAGGCTCTCGTACACGCTCCCCAGCTCCTCGACGTCGAGCGCGGCGTAGTTCACCCGCCGGCGGACCCGCTCCCGCTCGGGCTCAAAGTAGGAGAGGAGCTCCACCGCTCGAAGGAGGTCCTTGTTCGAGAGCTCGGCCTCTTCGAGGTCTTCCATGTGCTGGCGGGAGAAGAGCTCCCCGTTCAGGGGCGGAAGGCCCAACGTCTCCGCGTGGCCCTCGGAGCGGAGGATGTGAAAGAGCGTCCGCAGGGAAAGGTAGAGGTCGCTGAACCGCTCGGGGGCGCTCGGGGGACTTGCCGCCAGGGCTTGGAGACGGGTCAGGCTGTAGTGGTCCCGGTAGAGCGGGCTCTCGCTCAGGAGGCCCCGCTCCTCGGCCACAAGGAGGAAGAACAGGCGGTAGACAAGGTGGAGGAGCTGGCGATAGAGGTCGCGAGCGGAAAGCCCACCCTCGCGGACCTTCTCCCGGAGGGCCTCGTTCCGCGGGTGGCGAAGGAAGCCGTTCCCAAGAACCACGAGCGCGACCTCCACCGCGTCGCGGAGCTTGTCCCGGATCCGTCCCCCCTGCTCGATCGCCTGCTGGTGGTAGTCCTCGAGGAGGCACGGCTCGCCCGCCCGTTTGGGGAGCCGGGAGCGGTGGGCCAGACGCAGGAAGAGAAGGAACTCGTCGAAGTGCTCCCCCTCGAGCATCGTCTGGAGGTCGAACTCGATGTAGGCCTGGCGGGCGATGAACGGCGCCTGGCGCAGGATCCGCAGGGTGTGGCCGTTGGTGACGATGCCCCACAGGTGTTCGCTCCGGTTCAGGTACTCCTGAAGGAGGGCGTGGGGGGAGAGGCGGCCCCGGCCCGCGGGCGGCCGGCGTCCCAGGTCCTGGTCGGAGCCCACGATGTGCACGGGAAGGCCGTCGTCGCCGTCCCCGTCCCGGTGGGAGATGGGGAACGCCGCCCCGTCCACAACCGCCGCGGACCGCTGGTAGGTCAGTCGGTACCCCAGGGCCTCAAGGAGGGGAACGATCCATGCCTCGCGGGTGACGGTGGTGGCGGACTCCACCCCGGCATGGGCCAGCCGCCGCTTGTAGCTTTCCCAATAGAGCTGAGCGTCTTCCCAAAGGGAACCTGCCAGGTCCAGGACCGTCCGGCGGCCGGTGAGACCAAAGTCCTTCGGGGATTGGCCCGGAAGGTCGGGGAGCCGCTCGAGAACGTCGGGGCCGAGGATGCCCCCTTCCAGTCGAACGGTGAGGGTCCTCACCGGGCCACCCCCGCGGGACGCGGAAGGACCACGAGCACCCCAAGCAGGTCCGGTGGAAGGTGCGGCTCGACCCGGACCGGAAGACCCGGGAGGAGCCCGCGAAGACGGCGGTTCGTCTCCTCGAGCTCTGCGGCCCGGGCTTGGGCGAGCTGATCCAGGTGGGGGGCCAAGAACTCCCACCAGCTCAGGGCTTCCTTCAAAACGCGCTCCTTCTCCTCGAGGGGCACGTTCTCCTCCGGGGTCAGGAGGTCAAGGAGCTTGGCCGCGGCGTCGGGCCCGAGGGGGTTGATGTCCGGCGGAACCCCGGAAATTCCCCAGGCCAGGGTCTCCTCGGCAAGCACCGGTGCCTCGCCCCGGCTCTTTTGAAAGTAGCGGAGGCGGAGGACGAAGAGCGTGGTCCGGCGCTCCACCTGGCCCGTCCGGATCACCCCGCACCGCGAGGCCGGGGCCGTCCCCTTCGATGGGTAGAGGGCCAGATCCAGGAGGTGCTCCGCCAGAGCTTCAACCAGGGGGTGGTTCCGGCCGACGTACACCGCTCCCCGGGGAGGGGGGGAATCGAACGAGATGAGCCACGGAGTGGGAAGCTCCCCGAGGCGGGCCCGCACGGGCTCGGGAAGCCCCCGGGGATCGAGCTTCCAAACCTCGCCCACCCGGCGGAACTCGACCCCCAGCCGCCCGCACACCGCCTGAAGAAACCGCTCCACGTCCTTCGGAGACCCAAGAACCGCGTCCGTTCGCTCGAGCTCCCGCGCTACCTCGTCGGGGTCAATCCCGTGTTGTGCGAACCGCGTGCGGCTGCGGGCCTCCCGGTCAGCGGCACCATCCCAAGCCCGGTGGAACTCCGCTGTGGCCTGGCCGGCTGCTGGGTCTTGGAAGAGCTCCAGCTGCTCCTCGATGGGCTTTGATCGGGAGAAGAGCGAGTGCATCACCGCTTCCACCACGGACTCGCTTGTGGTCGGAACCGGAACGTAGATCCCAAGCCTTTTATGAATTGCCCACGCCTTGCGAAGAAGCACCTCGAGCACCGCTCCGTCCACGGGGTTGTCCCGGCCATATACGAGGACCGCCCGGACCTCTGGGGCTCGCTGGCCGAACCGGTCCACGCGTCCCTCGCGCTGTTCGAGGCGGTTGGGGTTCCAGGGGAGGTCGTAGTGGACGGCGGCTGTGAAGTGTTCCTGGAGGTTTACTCCCTCGCTCAGGCAGTCGGTGGCCACGAGAACCCGCCGGTTGCACTTCCCCAGCTCCTCCACCACCAGCCGCCGCTCCTCGTCGGATAGCTCCCCGGTCACGACGGACACCTTGAGCCCCCGGTGCCGCCCCTCCAGGGAATTGAGGGCACGAGCCACGTAGTGGGCCGTGGCGATGAACCGGCACCACACGATGGGGTGAAATCCCTCGGCGAGGAGCCGGTCCACCTCGGCCCTCACGACCTGGAGCTTGGCGT
>JAOACA010000048.1 GCA_026418075.1 Candidatus Bipolaricaulota bacterium
GGGAAGGTGGCGGAGGTCCGGCGGCTTCAGGAGGAATTTGGGACGGTCGCCTTTGTGGGCGACGGCATCAACGACGCGCCGGCGCTGCGGCAGGCGAATGTGGGCATTGCCCTGGGGACGGGGACAGACATCGCCATTGAGGCCGGGGACATCGTGCTGGTGCGGGGAGACCTGATGGGGGTCGTGCGGGCTGTGCGGCTTTCCCGTGCGGCCTTCCGCAAGATTCAGCAGAACCTCTTCTGGGCCCTCTTCTACAACGTAGTGATGATTCCCCTGGCGGTGGTCGGCTGGATGCACCCGGTCCTGGCGGAGGCGGCGATGGCGACCTCGTCGGTGAGCGTGGTGGGGAACGCAAACCTCCTCCGCCGGGCCCGGCTCGGTTGACCTTCCGCCTGCCGCCGCCTTACCCTCCTCGCCAGGGGTGGTGATCCATGGCGAGGCTTGTCTTGGGGCTGGCGGGGGCCTCCCTGCTCCTCGTCTCCGGGGTGGGGGCCCCGCCGTCGGTAGGGGAACTTCTCTCCGCGATCGCGGCCCGCTACGCCGGGCTTTCCTCCTGGGAGGAGCGGGGGGTGGCCACGTTCGACATCCCCGGCTGGGCGGCGACGCGCGTCTCCTACCACGCTTGGGCCGCCTACCCGCGGGTGCGGGTGGAGTTCGAGCGTCTGGAGGGTGCGGATGGGCTAGCGTGGCAGTTCCCCGCGATGCTCTACGACGCGGCGGCAGGGCGGCAGTACACCTCGACCCGGCCTGGGGTGTGGTGGGTGGAGGAGTGGGACTGGGGCTGGGTGGGGCTCCTGGGGGTCGGGAGGGCGCTGACCGCTTCGGCCGAGTTCGTCGCGGTGGAGGACGGGGAGTGGGAGGGCGAGCCTGTTTGGGTTTTGGTGGGGAGCGAGGACGACGACTGGCCGTCCCGGGTCGAGCTCTGGTTTGACCCGGAGACCCTGGTCCTCCGCCGGACGAGGATCGACGAGCTGGGGGCGGCCCTCACCTTGGACGTCGTCGAGTTCCGGCCCGGGGCCGCGGTCCCCGCGGAGGTCCTCGCCCTTCCGCCCCAGGGGGAGGTCCGGGTCCGCACCCCCCGCTCCCGCGCGGCCGAGGCGGTCGTCAGGAGGTTCTGGAAGGAGTACGGTCGACTGGCCTCGTTCTACGTCCGCCGCGTGGAGCACGACGGAGCGGTGGTCGAGATCTGGTACCAGGACCCCGTCCTGAGGGCGGAGCGCTCCTCCCCGGGTCAAGCCCTCCCCCCTGAGCTCAGCGCCTGGGACCTGGATCGGGGCGCGTATTACGTGTTTGCGGAAGGGAAGTGGGTTGGTCTTCGGTATCCCCCCATCCCGCCCGAGTTCCGGCCGCGGTTCGCCCTGGGGTGGGCTCTTGGGCTGGGACCGGGTTACCGGTACACCGGGATCGAGGAGGACGAGGTAGACGGCCGACGGGCGTGGCGGATCACCGGCGAGCTGGGGGCGTACCTCGACAGCGTCCCGGTCCGGCGGTGGTGGATCGATCGGGAGACCCTCGCCATCCTTCAGGTCGAGGAGTCCGTGGTGCGCCGCCGGATGCGGATCGAGGTCTTCGAGCCCAACGCCGCGGTCCCTCCGGAGAAGCTCCTCCTCCCGGAGGGCGTTCCGTTGCGCCGGGTCGGGCCCTTGGAACCCCTTCCCGAGGAGGGGCCGGGGGAGTGGGTCGAGGAGGGGCTCCCCTGGGAGGCGTTCGCGGAGAAGAAGCTCGCTGCGGCCCGGGAAGAAGGGAAGCCTGTCCTCCTTTACTTCACCGCCGACTGGTGCCGCCCGTGCCGGGAGCTTGAAGAGGCGTTTCACGACCGCCGCGTCCTCGCCGAGGCCGCGGAGTTCGTTCGGCTCAGGGTCGACCTCCCGGACTGGGGTTCCCCGGAGGCGGCCGCCCTGCGCCTGGCGCACCGGGTGATCACCCTGCCCACCGTGGTCGTCCTCCGGGGGGACGGGGTCGAGGCCGGCCGGGAGGAGGGGGTCGCCTCGGCGGGAGCGCTCCTCCGCCTCCTCCGCCGGGCCCGGCCGTGAATTGCTGGGAGGGTGGTGGAAGATGAAGCGCGTTCTCGGGACGGTCGTCGCCCTGGTCCTCCTCGGGACCAGTGGGCTGGCTGGGGCCCCCCCCGATGGGCAGGAGATCCTGGAGAGGGTCAAGGCGCGGTACGCGGAACTTCCCGCGTACACCCTCGCCGGCCGCCTTGCGTACGACTCCGGCGTGTTCAGCGCCCTGGCCGCGGTCCAGGTGTGGGTTTCCCATCCCCACTACCGGGTGGAAGTCGTGTTTGCGGAGGAGCTCGGGGTGGGATCCCTCGTGGAAATCGGCGACCTCTCCCGGGGGCGCCGGGTCCTGGGGGCGGAGCTCTACGGGGGGGTGTGGGTGGAGGAGGATCTCGAGGGGTTGGAGGGGCCCCCGTGGGCAGAGTCCTTGGGGCTGGCCCCGGTCCTCGCGATGGAACCAGAGGAGGTGGGGGAGGACGAGGTCTCCGGCCGGCGGGCGTGGCGGCTCCGGGGGCGGACCACGGTTTCGGATTTCCTGAGCCTGAAATTCCTCGTCACCTGCTGGATGGCCACCGATACCTTCTCGATCCTCCGGGTCGAGTTCGAGCTACCCGGGGGTTCGACCCGGGTGGAGCTCGAGGAGCCCGTGGTGGGGGCGGAGATCCCCGGGGAGCTTTTCCGCCTCCCCCCCGACGCCCGGGTGGTGACGAGGGCCCCCCGGTCCCCCGAGGCCGAGGCCCTGGTCCAGACCCTCACCCGACAGCTCCAGGGGCTTCCATCCTTCTACCTCCGCAAGACCGTTCGCTCCGGGGGGATGGAGAGCGAGGAAGCCATCTGGTTCCGAGACCCGTACATTCGGCTGGAGCGGACGAGCCGCCTGCGCGTTCCGGGAACGGACGCGTATGGGATTGGGCCGGTGTTCGTGACGGTCTACGACCTCGAGCGGGGGGTAATCTACTTTTTGGGGATGGAGGGGCGGTGGGAGGAGAGTGAGTTCGGGGCGGTCCCTGAGTCTGCGCGAGCTTTGTTCGCACTGAACCAGGCGTTCGGGCTGGACCCGCTGGGCCGGTACATTGCCCTGGAGGAGGGGGAGCTCGGGGGTCGAGGGGTCCTCGTGGTGACCCGGGAGGAGGAGCACCCCGACCTGGCAGGGAAGCTTCCTCGCTCGTGGTGGTGGATCGATCGGGAGACCCACCAGGTCCTCCAGTTCGAGCGGGTTCTGACCGCGTTCGACTCCCGAGGAGGGAGGCGGACGTTGGTTGAGCTCCACCGGGTGGAGGAGTTCCGGCCCGGGGTGGAGGTCCCCCCCGAAAAGTTCGCGGTTCCCGAGGGCGTCCCTGTACGCCGCTTTGCCGACCCCGCGGCCGGCCGGGAGGAACCCGTCCCTGGGGAAGAGCGGCTCCAGGTCGGGCTCTCCTGGGAACCCTACTCCCCGGAGGGGCTTGCCTCCGCCCTCCGGGAGGGGAAACCGATCGTCCTCTACTTCAGCGCCGACTGGTGCGAGCCCTGCCGGTATTTGGAGCGAGACTGGTTCCAGGACCCGCGGGTGGCCGAGCTCCTCGGGCCCTACGTCCGGCTCAAGGTGGACCTCTCGGACTGGCGGAACCCGGCGGTTCGGGAGGCGGAGCGGACCTGGCGGGTGAGCTCCCTTCCCGCCCTCGTCTTCCTCGCCCCCGACGGCCGGGAAGTGGGGCGGATCGTGGGCTACTCGAGTCGGTTCCTCACCGAACTGCGGGCGGTGGTGGGAGGTGGCCGATGAAGCGACTGGTTGCGGCGGGTGCGGGGTTCCTGGTCCTTTCGTTCGGAGCGCCTTCCGGGCCGCCAGCTCCTGCGGTGGTGATCCCCACCCCGCTCGTGGCCGTCCGCCGGGGCGGGGAGATCCTCCTCGCCCTTCAGGTGGAGGTGCTGGACGGGTGGGCGATCCAGGCCCCCGTTCCCACCCTTCCTCACCTCATCCCCACCTCCCTTGCGGTGGAGGGTGGGCCGGGGCTTGGGGTGGGGAGCGTGGTCTACCCCGACCCGGTGCGGAAGCGGATGGCGTTTGCTCGGCGGGAGCTTTCCGTCCTCACGGGCTCGGTCGTCCTCCTCGTCCCCGTGCGGGTGGCCCCCGATGCTCCCCTGGGGCTCCGCACGGTGCGGGGGACCCTCACCTACCAGGCGTGCACGGACGAGCACTGCCGGCTACCGGAGGAGGTGGGGGTGGCCTGGGAGGTCCTCGTCGTCCCCTGAGGCAAGGGCGCGGAGGACGGGCCGGAGGCCCTCGAGGGCCCTCCGGCGGTGGGAGAGCCGGTTCTTCTCCGCCGGGGAGAGCTCGGCCAGGGTCCGCCTCTCCCCGTGGGGGATGAACCTGT
>JAOACA010000049.1 GCA_026418075.1 Candidatus Bipolaricaulota bacterium
GGGGAGTACACTGCGATGGTACCCCCCACTGCCCCGGCTGCCAAGGGCCAGAGGGAGCAGGCCCCCCGGAATGGACCCCGAGGGACCGCTAGTAGGGAAACGCCGACAGGCGGTTGAGCTTCTCCAGGCCGTGGACCGCCTGGATCCGGCGCACAGTCCCTGAAAGCCCCCGCACGACGAGGCTGTCCGTGGTTGCCCCGCCCCCGGAGTACTTGACCCCCCGAAGGAGCTCCCCGTCCGTGATCCCTGTCGCGGCAAAGCACACGTCGTCCGAGGCCACGAGGTCCTCCGTGGTGAGCACGCGGTCGAAGTCGTGGCCAAGCTCCAAGCCCCGGCGGCGCTCCTCCTCGTTTCGGGGGACGAGCCGCCCCTGGATCTCCCCGCCCATTGCCCGCAGGGCGCAGGCGGCGAGGACCCCCTCCGGGCTCCCCCCGATCCCGAGGAGGACGTCGATCCCCGACTCGGGCCAGGCGGTCATGAGGGCCGCGGCCACGTCCCCATCGGGGATGAGGCGGATCCGGGCCTTGAGGCGACGGACCTCGGCGATGAGCCCCTCGTGCCGCGGCCGGTCGAGGATGATCACCGTGAGGTCCTCCACCCGGTCCCCCTTGGCCCGGGCGATCGCCCGGAGGTTGGCCTCCACCGGGGCGGAGAGGTCCACCTTTCCCCGGGCGGCGGGGCCCACGGCGATCTTGTCCATGTACACGATCGGCCCGGGGTCGAACATCGTCCCCCGGGGAGCGAGGGCGACGGTGGAGATCGCGTTGAGGTTCCCGGTAGCGAGGGGCCGCGTCCCGTCGATCGGATCCACAGCCAGGTCCACCGCGGGCGGGGCGCCGGTTCCCACCCGCTCGCCCCGGTAGAGCATCGGGGCCTCGTCCTTCTCCCCTTCCCCGATCACGACCACGCCGTCCATGTCGACGCTTGTGAGCATGAGGCGCATCGCCTCCACGGCCGCGTGGTCAGCGGCCGCCTTGTCCCCGCGGCCCATGAACCGGCCGGCGGCGAGGGCCGCGGCCTCGGTTACCCGAACAAGCTCGAGAGCGAGGTTTCGCGTGGGCGTGGCCATGGACACTACTGTAGCAGCCCGCCGAGCCCGCTCCAAGGGCTCACGGGGCGTCCCACAAGGCGAGGACGATGTCCTCCGCCCCGGGGACGAGGGGAAGGAGGCGGGATGCGGGGGGCCAGCGGACCGTGCTCCGGGGGTCGAAGTGGAGCCGGAGGACGGGGCGGAGGACCAGGGACCCAGCCTCGTCCCGCTCCCACATCCCGGCCCCCACGGGTCGGGGGCTCGGCCGCCCCGGCCGCCCATCGGGGGGGTCCCCGATCTCCTCGATCCAGTACAGGGTGACCGGGGCCACGGCCGGGTCCGCGAGGTCGAGGAGCTGGAAGTCGTACCCCCAGCCGGGGTTGAGGACGAGCTGCCGCCGGCCCGCCGACCGGTCGTAGCCCACCACCAGGGCGTAGTGGGTGGGGAGGATCCCGCCCTTCCCCTCCCAGTCGAACAGGATCACGTGGGGAAGCCCCTTAAGGAGGAGCTCCACCGACCGCGCGAAGGCCGCGGGGAGGGTCCCGCTGAAGCTTCCCACCGTGGCATCCCCGTACCGGGCGGCGATGTAGCCGTGCAGACCCGGCGCGAACGCCCACGGCCAGGTGAGGCCCTGAGGAATCCCCTCCCAGGTTACGGTGATCGTCCCCATCCGCCGGTGGAGCTCGGCGATCGCCCCGTCGAGGTCCTCGACCAGCCGGTAGCCGTAGCGGCGGTCCCAGTAGAGGAGGAGAAGGCGGGCCGCCTCGGGGCCGCAGCCCGCCGGGTCCCGCCCCCCGTCCGGGCGCGCGATCCAGGAGGGGCCCAGGGGAGGAACGCCGGTGAGGAGGAGGCGCTCGGGAGCCGCCGCGCCAACCAGGGCCAGCGCCCCCAGGGCCAAGACCAAGACCCGAAGCCTCATCTCCGCCTCCTCAACACGGTGTCGACCCCCAGGCGGCGGAACGCCCGCCCGTTGAGGTACACCGCCGCCGAGTACAGGACCGCCGTGCTCGGGAAGAGGTAGTCGAACCCGAGCGCCTCCTGAACGTACCCCGAGGCCAACGACCCCAGGGCCCACCCCGCGTTCCAGGAGACCATCAGGATCCCGTTCATCCCGCTCCGCAGCTCCGGCGGGAAGAGCTCCATCACGAGGAGGGAGAACACCGGCCCGGCGAGGTTCATGAGCGGCGTGCGGATGAGGTACCCCAGCGCCGACCAGACGAGGGTCGGCCCAAAGCCCCACAGGAGGAGGAAGGGAAGGGACAGGCCCTGGGACAGGACCACGGTCCGGCCCCGGCCGACCCGGGTGGCGATCGCCGGCGCGGCGAGGCTCCCCAGCCCCATGAGGAGGGCGTTCAGCGCAAACAGGGTCCCCAGCTGGGGGTCGGTGGCCCCGAATTTCAGGCGGAAGAAGATGTTGGCAAACGGGATCACCAAGCCCGCCCCAAGCCCGATCGTCGTCTGGACGACCACGAGCCGGAGGACGAGGGATCGCCGGGCGAGGACGTCCCGGAGGTGGGGGGGCTCGGACCGGCCCGGGGCGCGGATGAGGGCGATGGGGACGATGGAGAGGACGTAGAGGGCGACCGTGAGGAGGAGGGCAGCCCGGTAGGCCTCGGGCCCCTGGAGCTCCAGGCCGAGGAGCTGGGCGAGGAGGCCCGGGAGGAACCCGCCGAGGGCCGATCCGGCGACCCCGGAGAGGATGCTCGCCCCGGCCTGGAAGCCGAAGAGATGCGCCCGATCCCGGTCCCCCACCGACGCGGCGAGGAACGGGGCCCCCACCACCCCGGCCAGGGTCCCCCCGATCCCGGCCACGACCCGCGACCCCAGGAGCGGAAGCCGCTCCGGGATCAGGCACAGCACAAGAAGCCCCGCGGCCTGGAGCCCCATCCCGGCCAGGATCGCCCTCCGGTAGCCGATCCTCCCCACGGCAAGCCCCAGCGGCAGGGCAAGGGCCATGGTCACGAACGCGGGGAGCGCGTTGAGCACCCCCATGAAGTCCTGGCCGTACCCGAGGGCCTTGAGGTACAGGTTGAACTGGAGCCCCTGGATGCTCCCCACGAACCCGCCGAGAACCGAGCTCAGGAGGAAGAGCTGGGCATCCCGCGGGAAGCTCCCGACCCGCACGAGGTAGTTCACGGCCCGAGGATCTCCGCCTCGAGAAAGTCCGCCACCGCCTCGGGGTCGAGGGGGAGGACCTCCACCCCGTCGGGGACCCGGACCGGGCGGTCGGAGACCACGGCGAGGACCGGGATCCGGCCGGCCAGGGGCTCCCCAGCCCGGTAGACCTCGATCTTGGGGAAGTCCGAGCCCTTGAACCCCTCGAGGAGGACGAGGTCGAGGTCGGCCATGAACCGCTCTAGGTACTCGGCCACGGGGAGCCCGGGGTGGTCCCAGAACAGGGCCCCGTGGAGGTCGGAGTAGAGGAGGACCCGCTCCGCGCCGGCCTCCCGGTGGAGGTGGGTGTCCTTCCCCGGCGTGTCCGGCTCCACCTCGGGCCCCACGTGCTTGGCCGTCCCCACGCGGTAGCCCCGGGCGAGGAGGACGGGGATGAGCCGGCGGAGGAACGTCGTCTTCCCCGACCCCTTGTGCCCGATGAACGCCACGGCCTTCATCCGCGCTCCCCTGGGGGATCAGAGATTCTGCGGATGTCCACCTTGGACTGCAATGAGCGGACCTCGCTCGTCAAGCTAAGCTACTGTGGGAGGACAACCCTCACCAGTGCAGGATCGTAACCAATTTTCCTCAGCGTAAGGCACGCAAACCTAACAAGCCCGTGAGCGCTGGCGTGCGTCTCGACCCACATCGAGTCGACCTTCTTAGGGGCTCTCATCCCGGTGGGTTCCCGTCCTACGATCACTGTACCGGTGCGGGTCAAGGTAACCGGAAGCTGGTGTTTTAGTTTAGGGCCACTCCAAGCTACGACATGCAGCAAGAGATCTCGCCAGCTTTGGACAGCTCTCTCCTGTCCATCTGGCAACATTACTTTCAGC
>JAOACA010000004.1 GCA_026418075.1 Candidatus Bipolaricaulota bacterium
GTGGAGGTGGACCTGATCCTCCTCGGCGGCCGCTCGGTGGACTTCTTGGCCCGGGTGGGGCCGGGGGACCGGGTCGCCGTCTACCCTCCGTTCCGGAACTTGGACATCTCGCCCCTCCGGCGGATTGCGCGGGGGCCGGCCCGGCCGGCGTTCGTCCTCGATGGTCACCTCGGCCGTCTGGCCCGGCTCCTCCGGCTCCTCGGCCTTGACGCCCTCCACTCCAACGGCTACGGGGACGAGGAGCTCGTCGCGGTGGCCCGGGCCGAGGGCCGGGTCGTCCTCACCCGGGACCGGGAGCTCCTCAAGCGGTCGGCGGTCGAGCACGGCTACTGGGTCCGCGCCTCCGAACCTGTGGCCCAGGCCCGGGAGGTCCTCCAGCGGTTCCGGCTCGAGGGCTCCCTCGCCCCGTTCACCCGCTGCCTCCTCTGCAACGGGTCTCTCCGGGAGGCCTCCAAGGACGAGGTGGCCGGGGAGGTTCCGCCCCGGGTCGCGGCGTGGCGGGAGGCGTACCTCCGCTGCGCGGGGTGCGGGAAGGTGTACTGGGAGGGGACCCACCACCCCCGGCTTCGGGAGCTCGTCTCCCGGATCCTCGCTACCTGAGGTCGAGGCGGAGGAGGGGGAACTCCGGGTCGTCCCGGAGGATTCGGAACCCGCGGCGGAGGTAGAACTCCGCCGGCCCGGACGGGTTCTCGGCGCTCCCCTTCCGGCCGAAGGTCTCGACGGCGGGGACTCCCCGCCCCCGAAGCTCTGCCAGGATGTCCGCAAGGAGAAGGGTTCCCCAACCCCGGCCCTGGTGGGCGGGATCGGGGAAGAAGAGGCAGGCGAGGAAGACCGCGTCCGCGCTCGCCGGGCCCGCGGGGTAGCTCCGGACGTTGGGGAGGAGGGCCGGGGGCGCGTACTGGGCGTAGCCCACCGCGCGCCCTTCCGCGTAGAGGATGCGGCCGCAGGGGCCGAACTCCCCCTCCACGCGGCGGACCCAGGCCCTCTTCCGCGCGAGGTTCTCGCCCATGTCCCCTGGGGTGGGCTTGACGGGGAGCTCAGGGTGCTCCCAGTAGAGGCAGTGCTTGCAGCTCCAGGGGTGGGCCCCCCACTCCGGGGCATCGGCCAAGTTCTGCTCCGTGAGCGGGGCGATCTCGATCATTGACCTGTCCGGAGGTAGAGGAAGAACTCCTGGTTTCCCGCGGGCCCCCGGAGGGGCGAGGGCGCGGACCCAACCACGGTCCAGCCGAGTTCGGCTTGCGCGAAGGCGGCGATCCCCTGGACCGCGGCCTCCTGGACCGCCGGGTCGCGGACGACCCCCCGCCGCACCGTCTCCCGCCCGGCCTCGAACTGGGGCTTCACCAAGGCCAGCACCTCCCCCCCTGGCTTCACCACTCCGCCCAGCGGGGGAAGGACGAGCCGGAGCGAGATGAACGAGACGTCCACGGTCGCGAGGTCCACGCGCTCCCCGAGGTCCTCGGGCCGGAGGTAGCGGGCGTTCAGGCCCTCCTTCACCACGACCCGGGGGTCGTTCCGGAGCCTCCAGTCGAGCTGCCCGCGCCCGACGTCCACCGCGTACACCTTCGCCGCCCCGTGCTGGAGGAGGCAGTCCGTGAACCCACCCGTCGAGGCCCCCACATCGAGGCACACCTTGCCCGCGGGATCCACGCCAAACGCTCGGAGCGCCCCCTCGAGCTTCTCCCCGCCCCGGGACGCGTACCGGGCCGGGGAGAGGACCTCGAGCGGCGCGTCGATGGGCACCTGAACGCCCGGCTTGTCGAGGAGTTGCCCCCCGACCCGGACCCGGCCGGCCCGGATCAGGGCCTGGGCTTGGGAGCGGGAGGGGGCGAGTCCCTGCTGGACGAGGAGGACGTCCAGCCGCTCCTTCATCCCCTTTCCGCCGCCTGGGCGGCCGGGAGGCGGCTGAACTGAGCCAGCCCGTCGGCGAGGACCGCGCACGCCCGCCGGAGGCTCTCCTCTTTGAGCACGTACGCCGCCCGGGCCTCGTCCCGCCCCAGCCCCGGGGTCACGTAGAACCCCGCCCCCGGGGCGAGCATCACCGTCTCCGGCCCCGGGTAGTCCGTGAGCATCCAGCGGATGAACGCCTCGGAGTCCTCCACGGGAAGGCCCATCATCACGTAGAACGCCCCCTCGGGGACGCGGAACGTGACCCCCGGGATCTCCCGGAGAAGGGAGCAGAACAGGTCCCGCCGGCGGTGGTACTCCCCGATCATCTCCTGGACCACCCGCTGGTGGTCGGGGTCGGCCATGAACGCGACCAGGCCCAGCTGCTCGAACGTCGGGGCCGAGAGGCGGATCGTGGCGCACTTCATCGCCGCCGCCATCACGTCCCGGTTGTGGGAGATGAGGGCCCCGACCCGGGCCCCACAGGCGGAAAGCCGCTTCGAGATCGAGTCCACGAGGATGACCCGGTCCCGGACCTCGGGGAAGGAGAGAAGGCTCGTGTGGGTCCCATCGTAGACGAACTCCCGGTACACCTCGTCGGAGATGATGAACAGGTCCCGCTTGAGGGCGAGGTCCACCACCATCTCCAGTTCCTTGCGGGTGTAGACGACGCCTGTCGGGTTCCCGGGGTGGGAGAACAGGATCGCCTTCGTCCGGGGGGTGACGAGGGCTTCGATCTCCGGGCGGGGGGGGAGGTGGAACCCGTCCGCGCGGTGGGTGGTGATGGGGACGATCTCCACGTTCGTGAGCCGGGCGTAGCCGAGGTAGTTGGGGTAGAAGGGCTGCGGGACCAGGACCTGGTCCCCGGGGTCGCAGGCGATGGTGAGGGCAAAGGTGATCCCCTCCGAGCCCCCGATCGTGATGAGGACCTCCTCCTTCGTCACCTGGAGGCCGCACTCCCCGTAGTAGCGGACAATCGCCTCGATCGCCTCGGGGATCCCGGGAGACGGGGCGTAGTCCAGGACCTCGACCTTGGCCTCGCGGACCCCGCGCATGAACGCCTCCGGGGTCGGGATGTCCGGCTGGCCGATGTTGAGGTGGTAGACCTTTTTGCCCCGCTTCCGGGCTTCCACCGCCAAGGGGTACAGGCGGCGGATGGGAGAAGCGGGGGCGGCCAGGCTGCGCGCCGATGGCTTAGGCATAGTTGAGAACCCACACCTCCTTCTGGGCGGGAAGGGACCCCGGGGTGATCTCCACCGTGGACTTCTTCAGGCGCTTCGTGGGAAGCCCGACGGCGTCCAGGAACTCCTCCACCGGGCGGATGGGCCAGTCCTTCACCGCTTCGGTCCGGTAGTGCATCGGGATCACGACCCGCAGGCGGGGGAGGGACCGCACGACCTCGGTCGCTTCCTTCGGGCCGACGGTGAAGTGGCCGCCCACGGGGAGGAGGGCGACCTCCACGTCGGAGAGGAACTTGAGCTGCTCGGCGTTCAGGGTGTGGCCGAGGTCCCCGAAGTGGGCCACCGTCACCCCGTCCACGGTGAACTTGAAGATCACGTCCCCGCCGCGGTCCCGGCCCCCTTTGGGGTCGTGGAACGCGGCGATCCCCCGGAACGGGATCCCCCGCACCGTCCGCTCCCCGATCCCCCGTACGACCTCGGGAGAGCCTTCCACCCGGCCCACGGCGTTGTGGTCGAAGTGGTCGTGGGACACGGTCACGATGTGGGCCGGGCCCTTGGGGGCCGTGTACGGAACGCTCTCGTCGTAGGGGTCGGTCACGATCACCGTTCCGTCGCTTGCTTCGATCCGGAAGCAGGCATGGCCGAGCCACTGGAGCTTCACCGGAGCCACCTCCGGGGAGACTCTACCCGAGGGGGGCCCCCGACGGCAACCGGGCGAGGGCCCGCTGGAGAAGGAGCTCCACGAGCTCGTCGTAGGGGAGGCCGGCGGCTTGGGCGGCGCGGGGGAACAGGGAGAGCTCGGTGAACCCAGGCAAGGTGTTCACCTCAAGGAGGTAGGGGGTCCCATCCGGGGCGAGGCGGAAGTCGGCCCGGGCGAGGTCCCGGCACCCGAGGAGCCCGTACGCCTCCCGGGCGATCCCCTGGATCCGGGCCGCGACCTCGGGGTCGAGGGGCGCCGGGCACAGGGCCTCGCACTCCCCCGGGGTGTACTTCGCCCGCCAGTCAAAGAGAGGCCCCGCTTTCGGCCGGAGCTCGACGAGGGGCAGAGCCTGGAGGCCGGTCTCGGTCTCCAGAAGCCCCGCGGTGAGCTCCCGGCCGGGGATGAATTTCTCGGCGAGGAACTCCCCGTATTGGGTGAGGAGCTCGTCTGCCCGCGCCTTCAGCGCTCTGGGGTCGGCCACGAGGTGGACCCCCACGCTCGACCCCTCCCGGCGGGGCTTGAGGACGAGGGGGAACCCCAGCGCCTCCGCCCGGGCAAGCCACGGCTCGAGGGCGTCGCCCGTGCAGTGAAGCCAGTCCGGGACGGGGATTCCTTTCCCCTGAAACGCCCGCCGCGACTCCGCCTTGTCCATGGCCAGGGCCGAGGCGAGGGGCCCCGAGCCGACGTAGGGCTTCCCCAGGAGGTCGAGGAGGAGCTGGACCGTCCCGTCCTCGCCCTCCCCCCCGTGGAGGACGTTGAACACCGCGTCGAACGGTTTTAGGCGCTGGGGAAGGCCGTCGTAGGTGTCGATCACCAGGAGTTCGGCGGTCCAGCCCCGGCGGACGAGGGCAGCGTGGACCCCCGTCCCCGAGCGGAGGGACACCTCCCGCTCGGCCGAGGTCCCCCCGCACAGGACGGCGACCCGTGGACTGCGCGTCATGCCGCGATCCTGGGCCAGGATTGGGGGGAGGGCAAGGGCGCTCGTCCGCGGGTCCCGCCGCGGGGGTCCCTAGAGGCCGAACTCGGCCACGAGGAACGTGTGGTCCGACGGCTTCTCCATCCGCCGGGCCTCCCGGTCGATCCAGGATCGCACGGACTTCTCGGCCAGGGGCGGGGTGGCCCAGATGTGGTCCACCCGCCACCCCACGTTCCGCTCGAGGGCCCCGCGGACTCGGTAGTCCCAGAACGTGTACTGCCCCGGCTCCCCCGGGTGGTGCCGGCGGAACACGTCCACAAACCCCCACGCGCGGACCCGCTCCAGGGCCGCCCGGGCCTCGGGGTGGAAGTCCACGTGGTCCCGGAGGCCTTTCGGGTCGTGGACGTCGATCTCCTCCGGGGCGACGTTGAGGTCCCCGCAGAGGAGGAGGGGTTCCCGCGGGGAGAAGTGGCGCGCGAAGTAGGCCCGCAGCCGTTCCAGCCACTCGAGCTTGTAGGCGAAGAGGGGGGAGTCGGGGGACTGGCCCTGGGGGACGTAGGCGTTGACGATCGGGATCCCCCGGACGGTGGCCTGGACGAGGCGGGCCTCGTCGGGCGGGCCGCCATCGTCGAGGCCGAAGCGGACGTCCTGGGGCGGGGCGAGGCTTGCGATCGCCACCCCGGCATGGGCCTTCTGGCCCCGGAACACCACGTGGTACCCCTGCTCCCGGAAGAACCCCTCGGGGAAGTCCGGGTCCTGGACCTTCGTCTCCTGAAGGCAGAGGACGTCGGGCCGCTCCCGCCGGAGCCACGCCGCAAGGAGGGGAAGCCGGGACCGGACGGAGTTGGCGTTGAACGTGGCGACCTTGAACACGGCGCCCCTATTCTACGAGGCGGCGGTAGAACGCGGGCCTCCGGTCGGCGAGGACGTCGTTCAGGCGGGTCAGCCGCTTGTCCCGCGCCCGGAGGGGGTCGATCTCCACAGCCTTGGCCTCCTCCCCGTCCTGCGGGGCCTGCAGGAGAACGTCACCGTTTGGAGCCACCACCTGGGACAGGCCGGTGAAGTGGAGGGTTTCCCCGGTTCGGGCCTCGGCCCCGATCCGGTTGGCGGTTACGGTGAACACCCGGTTCTCCAGGGCCCGGACCCGCATCGTGAGCTGCCCCAGGCCGGGCATGACGAGGTTCGCCGGGTGGGCGATGAGGTCCGCGCCGAGGAGGGCGAGGGCCCGCGCCGCCTCGGGGAAGAGGTGGTCGTAGCAGACGAGGAGCCCGACGCGGGCCGGGCCGACCTCGGCCACCGAAAACGGGAGGTCCCCCGGGGCGAAGAGGTTCTTCTCCTCGTAGAACAGGTGGACCTTGCGGTACCGGGCGACGAGGCCTCCCGGCCCGACGAGCACGGCCGCGTTGTAGACCCGCCCGTCGGCCTCTTCCGCGATCCCGGCGGCGAGGTGGCACCCCCGCTCCCGGGCCAGGGCGACGAGGCGGCGGGTCGTGGGGCCGCCGGGAACCGGCTCGGCAAGCTCGGAAAGCTCCCCGGCCGATCGGAACTGGTACCCGGTCGAGAAGAGCTCGGGGAGGACCCACAGGTCGGCCGGTTCAGAGGCGAGGAGCTCCGCGACCCTCGCCAGGTTCCGCCGGACCTCTCCAAACTCCGGGGCGAACTGGACGTAGCCCACGCGCATGCCCCGAACTCTACCGGATCGCAGCCCCCCCTCCAGGGGAGAGCGCCGCAACCCTCTCTCCGACGGGGGCCTTCGAGCGGAGCGGCTGCGGGGCCGGCTCCCAGGCTTGCCCTCGCGGCGTGCGGTACCGATCAGGCTCGCGGGGTCGGCCGGAACGTACCCTTGGGGTGGGCAGTGGAGTACGATCGGGCACAGATGGAGGTCCTGCGGGAGAGGTTCGAGGAGCTGGTCCGGGAAGCCCTCGCCGAGCTTCCGGAGGGGTTTCAACGGTACCTGAACGGGCTCGAGGTCCGGGTCGAGGACTACCCCGACGACGAGCTCATGCGGGAGTGGGGCCTCGTTCCCCCCGACTACCCGTTTGGGATGTACGACGGCCCGGCCCTCCCCGACGTGGACACCCCGGGGGACTTCCCAGGCACGATCGTCCTCTTCCAGCGGCCCCTTGAGCAGTGGTGCCGGGACGAGGACGAGCTTCGGGACCAGATCCGGCGGACGGTGTACCACGAGCTCGGGCACCGGTTCGGGTTTTCCGACGAGGGGATGCTCGATGAGCTCCGGGGCGGGGTGGGGGACCATTGGACGGAGGAAGAACGCCGGGCGGAGGCCGTGCGGCACCTCCGCCAGGCGGAGGGAGACCTCGCCGCGGCGCAGGCCCTCCTCGTCCAGGGCCACCCCGATTGGGCCCTCGACGCGGCCCTCGTCGCCTCCGATCGGGCCCTCCGGGCGTACCTCCTCGCCCGCGGGGCCGACCCCGAGGCGATCGGCTACGACGGGATCCCCGAGCTCCTCGCCCGCGCCGCCCGCCTTGATCCCTCCTTCCGCCGGTTCCGCCCCCTCCTCCGCCTGAACGGGGTCTCCCTGGACATGGGGGATCCCGGGGCGCCGCCACCCCGGGACCGGGTCCGGCCCAAGGCGGCCGAAGAGGCCGTGGACCACGCCGGGGACCTCGTCGGAGAGGCCCGCGCGGCCCTGGAGGCACGGTGACGGAGCGGTTTGAGATCGAGGTCGCCGGGGCCCGGCTCGTCCTCCTCCGGGGGGACATCACCGAGCAGGAGGTCGACGCGATTGTGAACTCCGCGAACCCAGCCCTCACTCCCGGGGGCGGGGTGTCGGGGGCGATCCACCGGGCCGGTGGGCAAGAGCTCACGCGGGCGTGCGCCGCCGTCCGCCGGGAGCGGGGGCCCCTCTCCCCGGGGGAGGCCGTCCTCACCCCCGCGGGGAACCTCCGGGCACGGTGGGTGGTTCACACCGTGGGCCCGATCTGGAGGGGCGGGCGACACGGGGAGGCGGAGCTCCTCGCCCGGGCCTACCGGGCGTCCCTGGAGCTTGCCCTCGCCCACGGGGCCCGCTCGGTTGCGTTCCCGAGCATCTCCACCGGGGTCTACGGTTACCCGGTCGAGAAGGCGGCCCCCGTGGCCCTGGGGGCGATCCGGAGGTTCCTTGAGGAGAACCCGGGGGGGCTTACCGAGGTCCGGCTCGTCCTCTTCTCGGCTGCCGACTTCGCCGCCTACCGCGCGACGTGGGAGAAGCTAGCGCGGGGGTGAACCAAGCTCCCCGGGACCGGCCTGGAAGGAGAGGCGGAGGGTGAGGTTCCCCAGGGCAAGCTCGACGGAGACGAACCCGCTTTGGAGGACGGGGCTTGACGTGGCCCACAGGCTGGATCCCGCTCGGGCGAACCGGGCCGCGGGGGGAAGGAGGACCGACGCCCCGGCTTCCACCGTCCAGGCCCCGAACCGGGCTTCCAAGGTCAGGGAGTGGACGCTCGGCCCGCGGAGGGTGGGATCGAATGTGCTTGCGAGCTGCCAGCCCGGGCCGGTGAGGTGGAGGGTGAACGCGGAGGAGAGGGAGACCCCCTGCGAACTGAAAGTTAGGCTCGACGTCCACCATCCGGACATCCCCTGCCCCAGGCCCGCCGCCCCGAGGAGGGCGACGAGTGCACCCAATGTCCCGAGCTTCTTCATCTCCCCTCCTTGGGCGGGATGGTACCACGGCGAGGCCTGGCGGGCGAAGCCCCCTCCCTGGGGTACACTGCGCGCCGGAGGTGAGGTGGTATGGTGAAGATCGCGGTCGTGGTCCTGGCCGCAGCCGTTGCAGGTTTCCCGGCCATGGCCGAGGTCCCGCGGCACACGGTGGCCTTGGAGTTCGTCGGGGGGGCGGTGGGCGGCTATGCCGGGGGGGCCCTCGGGGCCCTCGCCCTCTCCTGGGCCCTGTCCCGGGGCTACACCGGCTGGGAGTCGCTGGTCCGGGTGATCCTTGGAGCGTACCTCGGGTTCTTCGGGGGCTCGATCGCCGGGGCGAGCCTGGGGGTGATTGGGGTGGGGACCCTCCTTGGGGTCGAGGGGAACGTCGGCCTGACCGTCCTCGGGGCCGCCGTCGGGACGGGCCTCTCGTTTGGGATCGGGTTCACCCTCCAGGTGCCCGAGGCCGTGCTCCCGTTCGGGCCCCTCCTCTCCGCCGCCGGGGCCACCGCCGGGTTCAACGTCGGGGCCCGGGCCCGGAGGTAGGCGGGGCGGAAACGTTTGGCTACAATCCGACCCCCGGCGCTGAGCCGGGAGTGAGCCATGCCCCAACGGGTCTCTCGTCTGCGAGCCCTCCCGCGGAACATCTGGGCGGCGAGCGCCACGAGCTTCCTCATGGACATCGCCAGCGAAATGGTCGTCCACCTCCTCCCCCTCTTCCTCGCCAGCGTCCTCCAGGTGGGGACGGCCGTGATCGGGGTGATCGAGGGCGTGGCCGAGTCCACCGCTTCGGTCCTCAAGGTGTTCTCGGGCTGGATCTCGGATCGGCTGGGGAGGCGGAAGGGCCTGGCCGTGGCGGGCTACGCGCTTTCGGCGGCGGCGAAGCCCCTCCTCCTCCTCGCCGGCTCGTGGGGGGCGGTGGCGGGAGCACGGTGGGCGGATCGGGTGGGGAAGGGGATCCGGACCGCGCCCCGGGACGCCTTGGTGGCGGACTCGGTTGACCCGGGGCGCCGAGGGCTCGCGTTTGGGCTCCACCGGGCGGCGGACACCGCCGGGGCCCTGCTGGGGGTCCTCGGGGCGTTGGCCGCGGTGTGGGTGGTGCAGGGGGGGAGAGGGACGCTCACCGCGGGGGCTTTCCGCACGGTGGTCCTGGTCAGCGTGGTCCCGGCCGTCCTCGCCGTCCTCGTCCTCGCCCTGGGAGCCCGGGAGGTCCGGCCCGGCCGCGCCGAGGCGAGGCCCCCGATTCGGTTCCGGTCGCTCGGGCGCCCGTTCCTTGGGTTCCTCCTCATCGTGGGGCTCTTTGAGCTCGGGAACTCGGCCGATGCGTTCCTCGTCCTGCGGGCCCAGAGTCTGGGGGTCGGTGTGCTGGGGATCCTCGGGATGCTTGCCGCGTTCAACCTCGTCTACGCCCTCGTCTCGACCCCGGCGGGTTCCCTCTCCGATCGGATCCCGCGCCGGGCGGTGATCGTGGGGGGGTGGCTCCTCTACGCCGCGATCTACCTTGGGCTAGGGCTGGCCGGGGCGGTGTGGAACATGTGGGTCCTCTACCTCGCCTACGGGGCCTACTACGGGGCCGCCTACGGGACGGCCAAGGCCCTCGTGGCCGATCTCGTCCCGGCGGAGCTCCGGGGGACGGCGTACGGGAGCTACAGCCTCGTCGTGGGGGCCCTCGACCTCCCGGCGTCGGTGATCGCCGGGTTCCTATGGGAGTCCTTCGGCCCGCGGGCCCCGTTCTTCTTCGGGGCGGCGTTAGCCCTCCTCGCTGCCGGGGCGCTTGCGCTGTGGGTTCCTCGGCGGGAGGCCAGCTAGGCCGCCGCCTGGAGAAGCCGGGTGTAGAACAGGACCGCTTTCCCTAGGGCGTCGACGGCGATCCGCTCGTCGGTCCCGTGGATCCGGGCCATGTCCCCCCGGGCGAGGAGGACGGGGATGAACCGGAACGCCCCCTCCGCGAGCGGGGCGTAGTAGCGGGCGTCCGTGGCCCCGACGACGAGGCTCGGGGCGACGACCGTTCCCGGGAAGAGCTCCCGAACGATTCTGGACAGCTCCTGGAACGCCACCGTCCGCGTCGAGCTCACGGGGGAGGGGTTCCAGCCCTCGGAGGCAGGCGCGACCTCGACCTTTGGCCCGACGACCCGCCGGACCCGGGCCAGGGCCCCCTCCACGGTCTCCCCGGGGAGGAGGCGGAGGTTGGCCCGCGCCTCTGCCGTCTGGGGGACGACGTTCTCCTTCGTCCCGGCCTGGAGGATCGTCACCGCGGTGGTGGTCTGGACGAGGGCCGCCGTGGTGGGGTTCCGGGTCATCGCCCGCGCGAGGAGGGGCCCGGTGAGCCCGAGCTGGGCGAACAGAATCCGCTGGGGGAAGGGCATCGCCGGGGCGACGGCGGCGAGCAGGCTCCGGGTCGGCTCCCGCAGCCGGGGCGGGAACGGGCTCCGCTCCAGGCGCCGCAGGGCCCGGGCGAGGCTGAGAACGGCGTTCTCCCGGGGGGGCATCGCCGAGTGGCCACCCCGGCCCCGGGCGGTGAGGCGCACGGTCAGGTACCCCTTCTCCGCGACGCCCACCATCGCCACCGGGGCCCGGGCCCCCGGGACCGCCCCCTCGGCGAGGATCGCCCCGCCCTCGTCGAGAACCCAGGACAGGCGCACACCCCGGGCGGAAAGGAGCGCGGCGATCCCCCGGGCGCCTTGGCGCCCCGAGACCTCCTCGTCGTGGCCGAAGGCGAGGTACACCGTTCGCCGGGGGCGGAACCCCGCCGCAAGGAGGGCCTCCACGGCGGCCAAGATCGCGACCACGCTCCCCTTCGTGTCCAGCGCCCCGCGCCCCCACACGAACCCGTCGGCGATCGCCCCGGAGAACGGGGGGTGGGTCCACTTCCCCTCCGTCCCCGGCTCCACCGGGACCACGTCGAGGTGGCCCATGAGGAGCGCGGGGGGGAGCGCGGGCTCGGTCCCTTCCCAGGTGTAGAGGAGGCTGTGCTCGGCAACCGGTTCCAGCTTGAGCTGAGTGTGGACGCGGGGGAACGACTGGGCGAAGACGGCCCGGAGGGCGGCGAACGGCTGGGGGTCAAATTGGGCCGGGTCCTGATGGGAGATCGTGGGGCACCGGATCGCCTCCCCCAGGGTCTCGGCCACCTGGGCCGGATCGATCCGGATATCCCCCGTCGAATCTTTTCCCGAGGGTGCCTCCGCTTTGTGCTTTGCCATCGTCCCCTCCTTGGCCGGCGAGGGTAGTGGACGCCGGGGCGATCGGCAACTGCCCGTTGGCGGGGGGGGAGGCGGGGGGGTACCATTCCCGTGGGCGGAGCGTAGCGCAGCCTGGTAGCGCACTGGCATGGGGGGCCAGGGGTCAGCGGTTCAAATCCGCTCGCTCCGACCAGGACCGCGCCGCCTTCGGGGCGGCGTTTTGTTGGGATGATCCGGGTCGGCTTTCTCATGTCGGACACAGGAGGCGGCCACCGCGCCGCCGGGCGGGCCATCGAGGCCGCGCTAGGGTACCGCTACCCGGGGAAGTTCACCTGCGAGTACTTCGACGTCTTCCGCCGCTGCGGGCTCCCCCCGGCCCGCTGGGCCCCGGAGATCTACCCCCGCTGGGTCGCCCTCCACCAGCCGTCCTACGACCTGTTTGTGTCGCTCATGGACCGCTTGTTCGCAAGCCGCCTCGGCCGCCGGGGGCTTCCGGCGTGGACCGTCCGGAGGGCCCCGTGCCGGCGGGCGATGGAGGGGTGGGACGTGGCCGTCGTCCTCCACGCCGCGTTCAGCTCCTACGCCGTGGCCGTCCGCCGGCGGGTCAGCCGGCCGATTCCCCTCCTTGGGGTGATCACGGACATGGCCTCCCCCCACAGCGGCTGGTACCACCCCGGCCTCGATCGGCTCCTCGTCCCCACCCCAAGCGCGGTGGAGAAGGGGGTCGCCCTCGGGGTCCCCCGGGAGAAGATCCGCCTCGTGGGCCACCCCGCCCACCCCAAGTTCACCCTTCTCGCGAAGGCCCAGGCCGAGGCGCGGGCCGAGCTCGGCTGGAGGCCGGACCTCGTCACGGCCCTCGTGGTGAGCGGGGCCGAGGGGATGGGGGGGATCGAGGGGCTCGCCCGGGCCCTCGATGGCCTCCCCGTGCAACTGGCGGTTGTGGCCGGCCGGAACGAGGCCGCGGCGGCCCGGCTCCGGGCTTCCCCGTGGCGCTCCCCCGCCCACGTCTACGGGTTCGTCACGAACATGGAGCTTCTCATGCGGGGGGCGGACCTCCTCATCGGGAAGCCCGGCCCGGGGGTGATCGCCGAGGCGGCAATCCTGGGCCTCCCGATGATCCTGACCGGTGGGATGGTGAACGAGATGGCCAACGTCGGGTTCGTGACCGAGGCCGGGGCCGGGGTCTACGCCCGGACCCCGGACGAGGTCCGGGCCGTCCTCGCCGACTGGGCCGCCCGCCCCGACGAGCTCCGCCGCCGGAAGGAGAACACCCGAAAGATCGCCTACCCCCAGGCCTCGTTTGAGATCGCCGATGAAATCGCCCGCCTCGTCGGGGTCTCCCCCTAGGCGCTCGCCCCGGCGGGGGATCCTCGCCCTGGCCGGGCTCCTCTGCCTGGGGCTCGCCATTTTGGGGTGGGTCCTCCCCATCGTCCCGGCGACCCCGTTCCTCCTCCTCGCGGCGTGGCTCTTTGCCCGGAGCTCGCCGCGCCTCCACCGCTGGCTCCGGGAGAACCGCCTGTTCGGCCGGTACCTCCGGGACTACGCGGACGGCCGGGGGCTCCCCTGGACGTGGAAGGTAGGGGCCCTCGTCCTCATCTGGAGCTCGGTGGCCCTGTCCCTGGCGTTGTTCGCCCGGGCGTGGTGGCTCCGCCTCCTCATCCTCGGGATGGCCGCCGGGGTCTCCTGGTACCTCCTCCGCCTCCCCACCCCCCCGCGGAACGGGAACGGCGGTCAGTAGTGGGCGAGAAGCCCGCGGTCCTTGGCAATTCCCTCGAACGCCCGGAACACCCCAAGCCCGAGGAAGAGGTAGAACGCCGCCGTGCCCGCAAGCGCAAGGAGGTCCACGGCGGGCAGGGTCGCGAGAGTCTCTCCGTCCACCATCACCCGCCGGAGGAGCCTCGTTCCGAGCGCGAGGGGAAGCGCCTTCCCCCACGGGGCATCCGCCGGCAGGGCCACCAGGGCCACGAACAGGAACTGGAGGATCTGGAAGAACGCCTGGATCCGCTTGTAGACGAGGGCCAACCCGGCCATGGCAAACCCAATCCCGTACACCGGGGCCACGGTGAGGAGAAGGAGGGGCAGGAGCGTCCCCACGGGGAACCGGAGAACCCGGCCCGTGGTGAGCATCATGAGCCCAAGGAGCACCGCCACCCAAAACAGGCTCACCAGGAACGAGGACACGATCCAGGACGCGCTCACAAACCGGAACCCTTGGGGCGACATGTAGAGCTGCTCCAGGGTCCCCTGCTGGGCCTCCCGCATGAGCTCCCAGGACAGGTCGGAATAAGCGATGATCGCAAACGTCCACACGAGGTATCCCACCACGAGCCCCTCGAGCCCCTCGCCAAACAGGTTCACCCCAAGCCCCTGGGCGTAGCGGGCCCCGGCGAAGAGGAGGAGGAACACGATGTAGAGCGTGGCCAGGCTCGACAGGGTGTTCAAGGGGTACCGTTTGAGCTCGATCAGGAACCGCACGAGCACCGCTTGAAATGTCCAGAAGTACCTCATCATGCCCCCCGCACGATCCGCAGGAACACGTCCTCGAGGTCCGGCTCGACGCGGGTCACGCCCTCCACGGCGACCCCGGCCTCGCGCAAGGCGTCCATCAGGGCGTAGACGTCCTTCTCCGGCGGGAGCTCGACCTCGAGGGCCCGCTCGGCGTCAAGCGTCCGCAGCGCCGGGAGCCGCTCCACTAGCCGGGCCCGGGCCTCCGCGGAAAGCCCGTCCCGCAGGCTCACCCGGTACGCCGTCGTCCGGAAGAGGGCGAGGAGGCTCGGGACCGAGTCGTCGGCCACGACCCGCCCCCGGGCGAGGATGATCACCCGCCGGCAGGTGTCCTCGACGACCCCCATGTCGTGGGAGGAGAGGAGGACGGTCTTCCCCTCGCCCGAGGCGAGCATGCGGATCATCCCCCGGAGCTCGTGGCTCGTCTCGACGTCAAGCCCGAGCGTGGGCTCGTCGAGGAGGAGGACCGGAGTCTCCTTCACCAGGGCGCAGGCCAGGGCGAGCTTCTGCTTCATCCCCTGGGAGAGGAGGTTCGCCGTCGTCCGCCGCTTCTCCTGGAGCCCAAACCGGGCCACGAGCTCGGCCGTCCGCCGCCGGGCCTCCCGGGGGGACAGCCCCTGGAGCCCGGCGAAGAACCGGAGGTTCTCCTCGACCGAGAGCCGCCAGTACACGTTCCGGGAACCCTCGAGGAGCGCGGCCACCTGCCGGGCGACCTCGGGCCGGGAGGAGGGAACGCCTCCCACCTCGGCCCGACCCGACGTCGGGCGAAGGAGCCCGCACAGGATCTTGATCGCGGTCGTCTTCCCCGCCCCGTTGGCCCCTAGTAACCCAACGATCTCCCCCTCCCCGACCCGGAACGAAATCCCCGCAAGGGCCCGCACCGGCCCCTTCCGGGTCGGGTAGTCCTTCACTAGGTCTTCCACGAGGATCGCGTCCAGGGTCGCCCGTACGTGCCTCCTCCTCGGCTCGGGGTTCAAGGGAGTCCGTCACCGCCCCACGTACACGTAGAGGAGCCGCTCGGCCGGGCCGCCGAACTCGTAGAAGTAGATCCGCTGGTCGTCCCCAAGGACCATCCGGCCCTGCTCCACCACGCCGACCTCGGTGGGGGCGACGAACGCGGCCTTCGTGTGCTGGGGAGCCTCCCGGTCGGGGTTGATCGCCTCGAGGAACGCGTCGAGCTTGGGGGCCTCCGGCTCCTCGAGGGCCCGGTGGATGCTCACCGCGGCCGCGTCGTGGGGGACGTAGAGGATCACGAACCCCTCCCGGACCCCGGACTCGGCCACCGCCCTCTGGACCTCGGCCGTGACGTCGTAGGCCTCCTCGCGCGCCGTTGTCCGAACGTGGATCTTCTTGAGCACATCCCCTCCTTGGTCGGCAATCCTACCGCACCGTGGCGGTTGACAGGGGCGCCCCCGGCGGTACGCTTCATCGTCTTTCAGGAGGCACCGACGTGGTCAAGCTTGCCGTGCTTGTGGATGTGCAGAACCTGCAGGAGACGTTCGAGCGGCAGGGGTACGAGGTCCGCTACGACGCCCTCAAGGAGTTCATCAAGCGCCAGTACGGGCTGGAGGAGCGGGAGGTGAAGTTCCTCGCCTTCATCCCCCACCGCCGGGACGATGAACGGCGGATCCGGCTCCTCGATGCCCTGTCCTTCATGGGGTTCCGGGTGGTGGCGAAAACCGTGCGGGAGCACGCCGACGGGGGGATGAAGGCGAACATGGACACTGAACTTGTGCTGGAGGCGGTGAACCTGATGCCGAGCGTGGAGGGGTTCGTCCTCGTGACCGGGGACTCCGACTTCGTGGCCCTGGTCGACCACCTGAGCCGGCACGGGAAGCGGGTGGCCGTCCTGGGGCCCGGCCGCGGCTCGACCTCGGTCGAGCTCATCCGCGCTGCGGATCAGTTCCAAAACCTCGACGAGATCCCCGGCGTGGTCCTCGCCCGCTTCCCCCAGGAGCCCCCCAACGGTCCCCGACCCGAGCCCACCCCCTAGCCGAGCAGGGTGTCCAGCAGGGTCATCACCATGAACCCCAGGACGAGGCCCCCCGTGGCCGGAAACTCGTGTCCCCGGCGGTGGGACTCGGGGATGATCTCGTCGGAGATCACGTACAGCATGGCCCCGGCGGCGAAGGCGAGGGCGTAGGGGAGGATCCCCGCCGCGGCCCCCACCGCGGCGGCCCCGACGGCCCCGGCCAGGGGCTCGGCCAGCCCGGTGGCCGTGGCGATGAGGAGCGCCTTCGCCCGGGAGTAGCCCTCCCCGACGAGGGGAAGCGCCACGGCCAGGCCCTCGGGGAGGTTCTGAAGACCGATTCCAGCCGCGAGAACCAGGCCCCCGGCCACGTCCCCCGCCCCGAACCCCACCCCCACCGCGAGGCCCTCGGGGAAGTTGTGGATCGTCACCGCAAACGCAAACAGCCACACCTTCGTGAGCCGACTCCGGGGCCCCTCCCGGCCGTGGAGGACGTGGAGGTGGGGGGTGAGCTTGTCGGCGAGGACGAGGAGCGCCACCCCGAGGAGGAACCCCGCCACCGCCCGCCACGGCCCCCCGGCCTCGATCGCCGGAAGGAGGAGGGAGAAAAACGTCGCCCCAAGCATCACCCCCGCCGCGAACCCGAGCATCCCATCCGTGACCCGCTCGGACGGCTTCAGGCGGAAGAGGACGGGGAGCGCTCCGACCCCGGTGGCGAGGCCCGCGGCGAGGGACGCCAGGGCCCCGAGCGCAAGCGGGCTCACGCCTCCCTCCCGCAGTGCGCCTCCAGCCACGCCCCGACGTCCTCCCACACCCGCTCCTTCCCCAGCTCGTTCAGGACCTCATGGAGGAACCCACCGTACACGTGGAGGGTCTTGTCCCTGGACCCGGCGGAGGCGAGGAGCCGGCGGGCGGCGGCGGGGCTCGCCACCGGGTCCGCCTCCCCGTGGAGGACGAGGAGGGGGAGGGCGAGCTTCGGTGCCCCAGCGAGGGCCTCGCGCTGGGCCCGGAGGACCTCGGCGAACCAGCGGGCGGTGGCCCGCTTGAGGACGAGGGGGTCCCGGTCGTAGGCCGCGGCGGCCTCCGGGTCGTGGGTCCCCAGCTCCCCCCGGAGGCCGCTTGGGGTCGAGAAGGTGGGCCAGATCCGCGAAAGGGCGGGCGCGAGGACGCGCTTCCACCGCGGGAGGGGCATCCCAAGCTCAAGGAACGGGGCGCTCAGGATGAGGCCGGAAAAGTCCCCGTTCCGGGTCTGGGCGTAGCGCAGCGCGATCAGGCCCCCGAGGGAGTGGCCGAGGAGGAACAGGGGCTGGCCGCGGGCCTCCGTGGCGGCGAAGGCGTGGAGGGCGGCGACGTCGCGGAGGTAGTCCGCAAAGGTTCGGATGTGCCCGCGGCGGCCGGGGCTCTGGCCGTGGCCGCGGAGGTCGCAGGCGGCAGCGCTCCAGCCCCGGCTGTTGAGCCACCGGGCGAACGCCTCGTAGCGCCCGGAGTGCTCCCCGTAGCCGTGGACGATCGCCACCCAGCCCCTCCCGTCGGCGGGCCAAACCCGCAGGGCCAACCGCACCCCATCCTCCGTCCGAAGTTCGTCCACGCGCGTCCCCGATTCTAGCCCCGACACGGTGGTCAGGCGGGGCTCCCAGACCTAGAATGATCGTATGCGGACGAGCGGAGTTCTCGGGCTAATGCTCCTGGCCGCGGCCCTCGCGGCTTCGGGAGCCGAGGTGTGGGTCCTCCGGATCGACGGGGAGATCGGCCGGGGGACGGTGTCCTACCTCCGGAAGGGCCTGGCCGAGGCTGAAGGGTCGGCGGCGGTGGTGATCGAGTTCGCCACGCCCGGAGGGTACCTCGACGCCGCGATCGCCTGCCGGGACCTCCTCCTCGGGGCCCGGGTCCGGACGATCGCCTACGTGAACCGGGAGGCGTACTCGGCAGGGGCGCTTCTGGCGCTGGCCTGCGCGCGGATCTACTTTGCCCCGGGCGGGGTGATGGGGGCGGCGACCCCGGTGTACTTCGACTCCGCTGGAGAGCTGCGGACCGCGCCCGAGAAGACGATGTCCGCGGTGCGGGCCCTGTTCCGGGCCACGGCCGAGGAGCGAGGGCGGGACCCCCGCGTGGCCGAGGCGATGGTGGATCCCGAGGTCGAGGTCCCCGGCCTCGTGGAACGGGGAAAGCTCCTCACCCTCACCGCCAAGTCTGCCGCGGAGTGGGGGTACGCCGACGGGGAGGCGGCGGCCCGGGAGCTCCTCCTCGCCCCGGAGGGCTTGGCCGGGGCTCGGGTTCAGGAGTTCGCGCCGCGGTGGGTGGACGGGGCGGTCTCGGCCCTCACCGCCCCGGGCGTGGCGGCCCTCCTCATCATCGTGGGGCTCCTTGGGCTCGTCTGGGAGCTCCTCACCCCGGGGTTTGGGCTCCCCGGGGCGGTGGGCCTGGGGGCCCTCGCCCTCTTCTTCTGGGCCCACTACCTCGCCGGCCTTGCCGGCTGGGAGACGATCGTCCTCCTCGGGGCGGGGATCGTGGCCCTGGTCCTCGAGGTGTTCGTGTTCACGGCGACCGACTTTGGGCTGGCGGGGATCGCGGGACTCGTCCTCATCGGGCTCGGGCTGTACCGGGGGATGACGGGCCCGTTCACGAGCCCGGCCCAGGCCACGACCGCCCTCGCCGTGGTCACCGTGGCCCTCCTCGGGACGATCGTTGCCTCGGCGGTGATCCTCACGCGCCTTCCTCGATCGCGGCTCCGGCTCGGGGGGACGATCCTTCAGGAGGCGATCCGTGGCCGGGCCACCGAACCCTCCGTCGGGGTCGGGCGGACCGGGGTGGCCCTCACCGACCTCCACCCCGCGGGAAGCGCGAGGTTCGATGGGGAGCGGGTGGACGTCGTGGCCGACGGAGAGTTCATCCCCAAAGGGACGCCCATCGTGATCGTGCGGGACGAGGGGTACCGCAAAGTCGTGCGCCCCGCGAAGGAGGAGTAGATGGAAGGGATTGGCCTGTTCGTGCTCATTGGGCTGGCGGTTATCGTCCTTTGGCTCTTTTTCTACTTCGTCCCGGTGGGGCTGTGGATCTCGGCCCTCGCCGCCGGGGTCCCCGTGGGTCCGGTCACGTTCATCGGGATGCGGCTGCGCAAGGTGAGCCCCCACCGGGTGATCAACCCGATGATCGCGGCGTGGAAGGCGGGGATTCGGCTCACCACCTCCGAGCTGGAGGCCCACTACCTCGCGGGGGGGAACGTGGAGCGGGTGGTGCGGGCCCTCATCTCGGCGGACAAAGCCGGGATCGCCCTGGGGTTCCAGCGCGCGGCGGCGATCGACCTCGCCGGACGGGACGTCTACGACGCGGTGGCGATGAGCGTCAACCCCCGGGTGATCGAGACCCCCAAGGTCGCCGCGGTGGCCAAAGACGGGATCGAGCTCCTCGCCGTGGCCAAGATCACCGTTCGGGCGAACATCGAGCGCCTGGTGGGCGGGGCCACCGAGGCCACCGTGATTGCCCGGGTCGGGGAGGGGATCGTGTCCGCGATCGGCTCGGCCAACTCCCACAAGGAGGTCCTGGAGAACCCCGACTCGATCTCGAAGCTCGTGCTCGCCAAGGGGCTCGACGCGGGGACGGCGTTCGAGATCCTCTCCATCGACATCGCCGACGTGGACGTGGGGCGGAACATCGGGGCCGAGCTCCAGACCGCCCAGGCCGAGGCCGACCTCAAGGTGGCCCGGGCGAAGGCCGAGGAGCGGCGGGCGATGGCGATTGCCAGAGAGCAGGAGATGAAGGCCCTCGTCGAGGAGCGCCGAGCCGCCGTGGTCGAGGCCGAAGCCGAGATCCCCCGGGCGATGGCCGAGGCGTTCCGGAAGGGGAACCTCGGGATCATGGACTACTACCGGCTGCGGAACATCCAGGCCGACACCGCGATGCGGGAGGGGCTGGCGCGCCCTCCGGAGGAGAAGCGGGGCCCGGAGGAGCCGCCGGGGGGGAAGCGGTGAGCGGGGGGCTGACGGAGCGGATCCGGGAGCTCCTCCGGGAGGACCCGCGGCTTGCCCTCGTTCTGGGGGAGGTCCTGGGGCCCCCGGTGGGGGCGCGGGGCTCTCCGGAGCGGACCGGGGACGCCTAAACGGAGCCGGAAGTTCAAGACGCGGTCATGAAGCTTCGTCCCTATGTGCGCTTCCGAGGCTCTGCGGGTTCTCCATGGGTCCCTCGCAGGACCTCTATCCTCGGGGAGGATGATCCGGGCGCGTGGGATGCCTAGCCCGCTTCCCTACCATCCTCAAGATACGCGAGGGGCCCCGACCGGGGCCCTTTTTCTTTTCAAGCGCCACGACGGGGAGGGCCGAGTTGGCTGCGCCCCTGGGCATATACTCTGCCTCGCCCCTTTCAGGGCATTGGAGGTGGCCACGCATGAATCCACAGGAGTTCACGGCACGGATGAAGCTCGCGGGAGCGTTGGCGATCCTGAGCGCGGTCCTGGGGGTACCCTCCTTCATCCTCTCGTGGGTTACGGCACGGGGCGGGGGCGGACTCCTCCTTGCCGATCGGATCCTCTCCCTGGTCCTCCTCGGTTCCGGTCTTTACATCCTGTACTCCTTGGGCGTCCTCGCCCGTTACCGCTACGGGACCGACGAGCTGGACGGGTGGCTTGCCGGGATCGCCGTGGGCCTCGGGGTGACGTGGATTGTGGGGCTATTCGATCTTCCGCTGGCCCTTTCCGTCATCGTGCTCATTGCCTGGGGGGCGGTGCTGATCGGCTTTGGGGTGAAGCTTGTGCGCTTCGGGGGAGCGCGGGGCGTCCAGCTGGTCCGGGCGCTTGGGGTGGTGGACATCGTCGGGGGTATCTTCGCCGCCTCCGTGGTTCTGGCGCTCCTTCTGCCGTTGGCGTCGCTGGCCGGCTCGGTGGTTGAGGCGCTCCTGTTTTTCGAGGTCTCCCAAGCTTCTCCGCCTGCCGCGGGATAGGCGGCGCGACCTTTCGGCGCATGACGGCGCGGGAAGGGCCCGGTAAGATCGGGCCCGATGCCGGGATGCCTGCGTGACGCCGCTTCCGCCCCCAAGGAGGGGTCCGGTGAGGCTTGAGCGCCACCCCATCCTCCCCGTCGAGCGGGGAGAACCGTTCCCCTTCACGTTTGCCGGCCGGGAGCTCCTCGCCTACCCGGGGGAGACGATCGCCGCGGCCCTCTTTGCCCATGGAATCAGGGTCTTTGGCCACCACCCCAAGGACGGCGCGCCCCAGGGGATCTTCTGCGCCAACGGCCAGTGCGCCCAGTGCCTCGTCCTCGCCGATGGCCTCCCCGTCAAGGCGTGCATGACGGCTGTTCGGCCGGGGATGGCTGTCCTCCCGGCCGACGGGCTCCCCGAGCTTCCCCGCGTTCCCACCCCTCCCCCGCTGCGGGAGATCGGCCGGGTCGAGGTCCCGGTGTTGATCATCGGCGGGGGACCGGCGGGGCTGTCGGCGGCGATCGAGCTTGGGATGCGGGGGATCCAGACCCTCCTTGTGGACGACAAGGCGCGCCTGGGGGGCAAGCTCGTCCTCCAGACCCACCGGTTTTTCGGGTCCACGGAGGCCGTCTACGCCGGAACGCGGGGGATCGACATCGCCGCGCGCCTGGCGGCCGAGGTGCGGGCCCTCACCTCCGTCGAAGTGTGGCTCGACACCGTGGCCCTCGCCGTCTACAGCGACGGCTGGGTCGGGGTCCTCCGGGAGGGGCGGAGCTACGTCCTCGTCCGGCCGGAGGTCCTCCTCGTGGCCACAGGTGCTCGAGAAAAGTCCCTCCTCTTCCGGGGAAACACCCTCCCCGGGGTCTACGGGGCGGGGGCGTTCCAGACCCTCGTGAACCGGGACCTCGTCCGGGCCGCGGAGCGGCTGTTCATCGTCGGGGGAGGGAACGTCGGGCTCATCGCAGGGTACCACGCCCTCCAGGCCGGGATCGCGGTCGTGGGCCTGGCGGAGGTCCTCCCCGAGTGCGGGGGGTACAAGGTCCACCGGGACAAGCTCGCCCGCCTCGGGGTCCCGATCTTCACCTCCCACACGATCCTCTCCGCGAACGGCCGCGACGGGGTGGAGTCGGTCACGATCGCCCGGGTGGACGGGCGGTTCCAGCCGATCCCGGGGACGGAGAAGACGTTCCCCTGCGACACGGTCCTCGTGGCGGTTGGGCTGGATCCGGTGGACGAGTTCTACCGGAAGGCGAAGGAGTTTGGGATGAGGGCGTTTGCGGCGGGCGACGCCCAGGAGATCGCCGAGGCCTCGGCGGCGATCTTCTCCGGGAAGATCGCGGGCCGGCGGATCGCCCACGCCCTGGGGTTCCCCGGGGTCGTCGTCCCCCCGGAGTGGGAGACGACCCTCGAGGTCCTGAAATCCCGCCCCGGGGCCCGGCGGGAGCCGGGCGGGGAACTGCCGACCCAGGGCGTGGTCCCCGTCCTCCACTGCCACGAGGAGATCCCGTGCAACCCCTGCGCCTCGGTCTGCCCTCAGGGGCTCCTCCGGGTCGACCCCGCGGACATCCGGAAGACCCCGGAGTTCCGTCTGGAAAATGGAAAGGCATGCCTGGGCTGCGAGCGGTGCGTCGTTGTCTGCCCGGGGCTGGCGATCACCCTGGTGGACTACCGGAAGGACCCCGAGCACCCCACGGTCACGGTTCCCCACGAGCTCGGGGCGGAGGCGACCCCCGTGGGGGCGAAGGTCGCCCTGGTGAGCGCCGCGGGCGAGATCCTTGGGGAGGCGGAGGTCCGGGAGGTCCGGGCGACCCCCCGGAACGACCGGACGGTCCTCGTGAAGCTCATTGTCCCAAAGGAGATCGCTCCGAACGTGGCAGGGATCCGGCTGACGGCCCGGTGGGGGGAGGAGCCCCTTCCGGAGGCGGTGGAGAGTCTTGCCGACGACGAGATCGTCTGCCGGTGCGAGCGGGTGACGGCCGGGGAGATTCGGGCCCTGATCCGGGCCGGGTTCCGGGACATGAACGCGATCAAGGCGGTGACGCGGTCCGGGATGGGGGCGTGCGGGGGGAAGACCTGCGGTCCGCTTCTCAAGCGCCTGTTCCGGGAGGAGGGGGTGTCCCCAGACGAGGTCACGGACTACGTGGGCCGGCCGCTGTTCATGGAGGTGCCGCTCGGGATCTTTGCCGGAGCGGAGCTGCCCGATGGCTAGCTACGACGTCGTGGTCGTCGGGGCGGGGAGCGTGGGGACGCCCGCGGCCCTCGCCCTCGCTGAGGCCGGCCTCCGGGTCCTCGTCGTCGAGGCCCGCCCGAGCGTGGGCCAGGGCTCGAACAAGGCGGCGATCGGGGGCGTCCGGGCCACCCACTCCGATCCGGCCAAGATCCGCCTCGGCCGCCGCTCGATCGAGATCGTCTCGACCTGGAAGGAGGCCCGGGGCGAGGAGATCGAGTGGCGAAGCGGGGGCTACGTGTTCGTGGCCTACACCCCCCGGGAGGAGAAGCTCCTCAAGGACCTCCTCGTCGTCCAGCACCGCTACGGCCTGGAGATCGAGTGGCTCGACGCCCGGGGCCTTCTCGAGGTCGTCCCCGACCTCAACCCCGAGGGGCTTCTCGGGGGGACCTACAGCCCGGGGGACGGCCATCTCTCGCCCCTCCTCCTCGTCCACGCCTACTACCGGGAGGCCACGAAGGCCGGGGCGGAGTTCCGCTTCCGGGAGCGGGTCACGGGGATCGAGGTCCGGGGGGGGCGCGTCCGGGCGGTGGTCACGGACCGGGGGCGGTACGAGGCGCCCGTCGTGGTCAACGCCGCCGGGGCGTGGGCGAGGGAGATCGGGCGGCTTGTGGGGGAGGAGCACCCAGTGGTCCCCGATTCCCACGAGGCCGGGGTGACGGAGCCCGTGGCCCACTTCCTCGACCCGATGATCGTCGACATCCGGCCTGTTCCGGGGTCCTCGAACTACTACTTCCACCAGCTTGCCTCAGGCCAGCTCACGTTCTGCATCTCTCCCAGTCCTCCCATCGTTGGGGAGGACTGCCGGGAGACGAGCGCGTTCCTCCCGATGGTCGCCCGGCGGATGGTGGAGCTCATGCCGAGGCTGGTGAACGTGCGCGTTCGGCGGACGTGGCGGGGGCTTTATCCGATGACCCCGGACGGGTCCCCGCTCGTGGGCTGGTCGTCGGAGGTCGCGGGGTACGCGGTGGCGATTGGGATGTGCGGGCAGGGGGTGATGCTCGGGCCAGCGGTGGGGGAGCTCCTCGGGCGCCTGATCACCGATTCCCTCCTCCCCGGGGACCGCGAGGTCCTGGAGCTCCTCTCCCCCAGCCGCTCCTTCGCCGCTCAGGAAGCCCTCAAGTAGGGCCTCGGCCGAGGTAGGTGGAACGCCCCCATCCCCTGGGAAGAGGGCAAGCACTCTAGTTCCCTCCCCCTCGATGGGGGAAGGAGAGGGTGGTGCGAAACCGCAAGCCTCTTCCCTATCCCCAACGCACCGCCTGACCCAGGGACGCCGGCTGCTCCGTCAGGTATGGACCAGCAACCCGCTGTTCCTGCCCCGTGCAGCAGTTCAGACGGAGACAGTGCTAGCGATGGGCTGGGGCTTGGGACCTCCACCGCAGGGCTCGACCGAGTCCAGCAACGAGGGCCCAAACAACGGGCAATGCCCCCAGGGAGAGGGTGACCGGGCGGGTCATGAACCGTGCCACCGCCGAGGTGAGCGCGGGGACCAAGGGCTTCAGGAGAACCAGAGCGAGGAGCCAAAGGTACGCAACTCCGAACAGCACAACCGTGGTTGGGGTAGGACGACGCCGGCCGGGCGAAACGCGCGGGGAGAGAACCAGCACAAGGAGCGCTGTCAACCCGACCCCCGGCAGCACCTTCCAGTCCACGTCCGGCGCCAACCCCAGGAGCGTTGTGTACACAAACGCCAGGGTCCAGCCCCCAACGGTGCGGCGCCACCGAACATGGTCGGTGCTCGCGGTACAGTCCCGCCCCTTGCGGACTTCGGCTGGCATCACGGGGTATTCTACAAGACGGGACGGCCTCGTGAACGAGCCTCGCCCATAAGGGTGCTCGCACGGCCTTCCGGGCCAGCCCACCGGAGGGCGGGGCGGGGGCCGGTGGCTACCTAGTCCTGGGAAGACGGAGCATCAGAGCGCGACGGACCCCAAACTCAACGTGGGTAACTCAGCGCCGAACTTCGTCCTCGCCTCGGGCGAGGGAAGGCCCGTCTGCCCCTTCGACTCCGAGTACAATGGCGCCTGCTTCACTGCCCCGCGGCGGGGACTCCTGGCTGCAGCGCGCAGGCATGCGCCCTCCGGGACCTCCACCCCGACGTTTCGTAGGAGAGTATGACGCGATGGGGTTAGGACCTCAGCGGCAATTCGAGCCAGGCTCCCTGGCTACAGCCCGTAGACCTCCCCGTACTTCCGGCGGACGTAGCGGAGGAACGGCTCCGGGGACAGCCCCTCCCCGGTCACCCGCCGGCACAGCTCCTCGGGGAGGTACACCTGCCCGTGGCGGTGGACCTTCTCCCGCAGCCACTCCCGGATCGGGAGGAACTCCCCCCGCGCCACCTTCCCCCAGAGGTCGGGGATCTCCCGCGCCGCCGCCTCGGTGAGCTGGGCCGCGTAGAGGTTCCCCAGCGCGTAGGACGGGAAGTACCCGAACATCCCCCCCGACCAGTGGACGTCCTGGAGCACCCCTCGGGCGTCGTCGGGGGGCACGACCCCCAGGTACTCCCCCATCGCCCGGTTCCACCGCGCGGGAAGCTCGTCCACCGGGAGCCTCCCCTCGACGAGCTCCACCTCGAGCTCGAACCGGAGGCAGATGTGGAGGTTGTAGGTCACCTCGTCGGCCTCGACCCGGATGAACGAAGGCCCGGCCCGGTTCACGTGCCGCCACACGTCCTCGGGGGACGTCCCCCGGAGGGCCGGGAAGTGGCGGACGAGGTGGGGGTGGGCGAACTGCCAAAACGGAAGGCTTCGACCGATTTGGTTCTCCCAGAACCGGGACTGGGACTCGTGGATCCCGAATGAGGCCCCGCCGGAGAGCCCGGTCCAGGCAAGCGCAGGGTCGACCCCCTGGCCGTAGAGGGCGTGGCCCCCCTCGTGGAGGGCCCCGAAGAGGGAAGAGAAGGGGTCCTCCTCCCGGTACCGGTTCGTGACCCGGACGTCCCCCGGCCCGACCCCGATCGTGAACGGGTGGACCGAGTCGTCGAGCCGTCCCGCGGAGAAGTCGTAGCCGATCCAGAGGAGGGCCTCCCGGCAGAACCGCCTCTGGGCGTCCACCGGGTACCGGCCCCCCGGAAGGGGGTGCGGGGGAGTCCCCCGGGCGAGCTCCTTCAAGAACGCTGTAAGCTCCCGGCGCAGCGTCCCGAGGATCTCCCGGAGCCGAGACGCCGTCATCCCCGGCTCGTACTCCTCGACCAGGGCGTCGTAGGGGCTCTCCGCGTAGCCGATGAGGCGGGCGATCTCCCGGACGAGGTCCACGACCTCGGCGAGGTGGGGGCGGAACAGGGCGAAGTCGGAGGCGGCCTTGGCCCTCTCCCAGACGTGCTCGGCCCGCGCAGTCGTCTCGACGAACCGCTGGTAGAGGTCGGGGGGGATCGCCCGGTGGCGGGTGTGGTTCCGCTTCCAGACCCGGACGAGGGCCCGGTCGACCTCGGAGGCCGCCTCCCGCTCGGCCTCGCGGAGGAGCTCGGCCATCCGGTCGGAGATGAGCCGCTCGAACGCCAGGCGCTCGAGCCGCCCCAGGACCTTGGCCCGGGCCTCGGCCCCCTTCTCCGGCATCCCCGTCCGCTGGTCCCACGCGGCCAGGGCCGCCGCGGCGGAGATCTCCTCCGTCTCCCGTACGTACTCCCGCAGCGCCGGAAGGGCGGCCATCACATCCGCTCCGTCCGACCGGTGAAGGTGAACTTCGCGATCCGCACCTTGGGAACGAGGTACGCTCCAAACCCCTCCCCGTGGGTGATGAGCCGCTGGGCGTTCCCCACCGCCTCGACGAGGGACAGGGCCCGCAGCCCCGACTCCGTGGCCCGGAGGTCCTCCACCGCCCCGACGACCCGCCCCCGTTCAACGAGGAACGTCCCGTCCCGGGTCATCATCGTCATCACCCCGCGCATGGGGTCCACGGGCCGGGCGTAGTGGAACCGGGTCACGAGGAGCCCCCGCTCGACCCCGGAGAGGAGCTCCCCATCGCTCGCCGTACCCGGCTCCATCACGATGTGGGTGGGCATGGGGGACCAGCCGGCAGCGGGGGGAGGAAGGGCGTGGCCGGTGGAGCTCGCCCCCATCAGGGTCGCGGTCCGGGTGTCGTGGACCACCCCCTCGGCCACCCCGGCCCGGAAGAAGTACACCCGCTGCTTGGGCATCCCCTCGAAGTCGAACGGCATCCGGGCCGTCTTGGGATGGAGGCCGTCGTCGTAGACGGTCACGCGCTCGGAGACGAGCTTCTCCCCGAACTTCCCGAGGAAGAAGCTCCGCTTCTCCAGGACCGCCCGGGCGGAGAACCCCATCGAGGAGAGCATGCCCAGAAGGGTGGCCACCGCCGGCTCCTCGAGGACCACGGTGTACTCCCCGGGCTCGAGGGGAACCCGCTTCTCCGAGGCCTGGGCCTTCGCGAGGGCCCGCCCCGCCGGCTCCTCGGGGACGAACTCCGCGAGGCGAGACCCCGAGAACTCAGCGTACCCTGAGCCCCCGGACTTCCCCAGGACCACGGTCACGAACCGGACCGAGGACGTCCGGTGGTAGACGTCGACCCCCCGGGAGGTGCGGACCCAGATCTCCGCCCCTCCGGTGGCGAGGGCCCCGGAGGCGTTGAACCCCGCCTCGGCCGCGCCCCGGACGGCCCGGGCCACGAGGGCCGCCCGCTCGGTCGGGGTCGCGTTCCACGTCGCCTCGTCCCAGTCCCCGACCTCGGTCACGAGCTTCGGCTCCGGGGGGGCGTAGCCCGCTTCCTTCGTCTGGGCCCTCGCCACCGCCGCCGCCTGGGACGCCGCCCGGGAAAGGCCCCGTGCCGTGAGGTCGTTCGTCGTCACCACCCCGAACTTCCCGTCCACCCACGCCTTCACGTGGACCGTCCGGTCGACCGAGGCCACGTTCTGGTGGATCGCGCACCCCGTGAACCGGGTCAGCTCCTCCCGGCTCCGGATCGCCACGATCTCCAGCTCATCGGCCACCTTCTTCTTGAGAACCCCGTCGAGCAACGCTTCGACCTGCACCGTTCCCCCTTTCAACCTGACCAGCCAAGCTTATCCCGGAGCCGGGCGAAGAAGGGCTCCGTCCCCGGAAGCCGGAGGAGGACCGTCTCCGCCGGCGCCCGCCGCACCACCGCTGCCTCCCCGGGCCGAAGGTCGCCCGCCACTTCCCCATCGAGGAGGAGCCGGGTCGCGTGGGGAGCCCGGACCACGACCTCGGCCCCGTCGGGGACGACCAGGGGCCGGAGCCCGAGCCGATGGGGCGCGAGGGGGACGAGGAGGAAGACAGAGGCCCCGGGGGCAACCACCGGGCCTCCCGCGGCGAGGGCGTAGGCCGTGCTCCCCGTGGGCGTGGCCACCACGAGGCCGTCCCCATCGAGGGCCATCGCTTTCGCCCCATCCACGAGCACCTCGAGGCTCGTGAACCCCATCCGTTCCGCGCCCACGAAGGCCGCGTCGTTCAGCGCGCTTCCGCGGCCGACGACGAGGAGGCGCGTCCGCCGCTCGGCCTGGGCCCGCCCTTCGGCCACGTCGGCGAGGGCCCCTTCGATCCCCGCGGCATCGGCCGCGGCGAGGAACCCCAACCCGCCAGCGTTCACGGCCAGGATCGGGGTCTCCCGGGGGTAGGCGAGGGCCCCGGCCCGGAGAAGCGTCCCGTCCCCCCCCACCGCCACCACGAGGTCCGCCGCGCCGAGCTCCCCGCCCCGGTGGACCTCCGCCGGGATTCCCCGGCCCCGGCACCAGATAAGGCCCCGCTCCACCGCGGCCGCGGCCGCCGGCCGGGACGGGTTGTGGACGAAGAGAACCTTCCTAAGCTCCACCCCGCGCTCCCACGAACTTCCACCGGCACAAGAACCGCTCCAGGAGCTCCAAGACCACGTAGAAGAGGAGCCCCAGGAGCGCCAGGCCCACCACCCCCGCCAGGGAGATGTCCCCCCGGAACGTGTAGTACTCGATAAAGCGGCCCAACCCCCCTCCCGGCCCGAGGAGGACCCCGAGCTTCGTCTCCGCGATGTAGAGCATCGTGATCCCCAAGCCGACGGACACCCGCGCCGCGGTGAGGACGCTCGGGAGGGTCGCGGGGAGGACGACGTGGCGGTAGATCTGCCACCGGGTCGCCCCGGCGGACCGGACCGCGGTCACGTGGGAGGGAACGATGTACTTCGCCGCCCCCTGGGCGGCAACGACGACCTGGAAGAAGAGGGCCATCACCACGACCACCAGCCGCACCACTTCCCCCAGACCAAACGCGAGGTAGAGGAAGAGGAGGAGGGCCACCGGGGGCATCGGGTAGAGGAGGTAGATGAGGGGCGAAAGGTACTGGTCCAGCCGGCGTTCAAACCCTACCGCCAGCCCCAAGGGAAGGCCCAGGAGAAACGCCACGGCAAGGGCGATGAGGAACCGGAGGGCCGAGGTGCCGAAGGCGCTTGCCAAGGTGCCGATGTTCTCCACCGCAGCGGCGAACGTGACCCCCGGGGTGGGGAGGATCTCCCGCTCCCGAATCGTCTCCAGAAGCCAGGACACACCCCACCACAGCCCGATCACCACCCCCACGGCGAGGAGGTAGGAGAGCGCCTGGCGGAAGGTCCGCGTCATGCCCCGTTCCCCCCGAGGACCTGGCGGAGGTGGGCCACCTGGGCGGCGAACTCCGGGGTCCCCCGGTACCCCGGTTCCCCCATCCCCGGGTTCTCGATCACCTCGGCCACCCGCGCCGGACGGGCGGAGAGCACATAGATTCGCCTCCCCAGGAACACCGCCTCCTCCATGTCGTGGGTCACGAGGACCCCCGTGAACCCCATCTCCCACCATAGCCCCAGGATGAGGTTCTGGATGTGCTCACGCGTGATGGAGTCGAGGTTGGCCGTCGGCTCGTCCATGAGCATCACCCGGGGCTGGAGGGCGAGGGCCCGGGCGATCCCTACCCGTCGCTTCATCCCCTCGGAGAGTTCGCTCGGGTACCGCTTCTCGAACCCGGCCAGGCCGAGGTCGGCGAGGACCTGGTCCGCCGAATCCTTGCGCCCTTGGAGCCGCAAGGCAAGCTCAGCGTTCTGGCGGACGGTCTTCCAGGGGAGGAGCCCCGCGTCCTGGAGGATGAGGGCCACGTCCCGGCGGACCCCCCGCACCTCCTCCCCGTGGACCCGGACCCGGCCGGCCGTGGGGCGGAGAAGCCCTGCCAACACAAAAAGCAGCGTGGACTTCCCGCACCCGGAGGGACCGACCACGGAGACGAGCTCGTAGGTGTCCACCTCCATGGACAGCCCGGCCACGGCGGGGACCGAGGTCTCCCCGCGGCCGTAAACCACGGTCAGGCCGTCGACCTCGATCATCCCGGAGGGGGGACGACCGCGGTCTCGTACGGGATTGGGGTCCGGAGGTACTTCTTCCCCACCGCCCAGGCCACGACCCGCTCGTAGACCGCCCGGGAGACGGCCTCGGGATAGGAGAACCTCGGGATGGCGATCGACGCGATCGAGCGCTCGATTTGGGCCCGGACCTCGGGGTCGGTGGCCGTCTCCGGGCCCCCGCCGGGGAAGAAGAGGTCCACCGCGAGGGGGAGCGCCGCGGCCACGATCGCGTCCCGGTCCGCGCCGTTGAACCGGTCCACCGCCCGCCGCACGGCCCGGAAAAAGCCGGCCAGAACCGGGGACCCCAACAGGACTCGCCGGACAACGATCACCTCGGGGGGGACGTCCGCCCCGGGAACCCAGCGCAGCACGGTAAGCGTCGGTTTACCGGGGTAGTCGTAGGTCAGGATGTAGTTCACGTAAGGCTGCGGGAGCGCCCCCACGGGGACCATCCCAAGGAGCGTCCACGAGGCGTTGTTGAGGAGGTTGTCCTGGCCGATGTAGAGGTCCGCGGGGACGGTCACGCCGGCCTTCCGGAACAGCTCATCGGCCACGAACTCGAGGTCCGACTGCCGGGGGAGGGCGATTTGGACCCGCCCCCCGCCGCGGACCCGGGCCACGAGGTCGTCCCACGTCAGGATCCGGGAGTAGGCCGGCGGGGTGATGAACGCAAGATGCGGCGTCTCCGGCTCGGGCACGAACGCCGTCCCGGCGATGACCGCCGCCTGGGGGGCGCTCGCCAGAAGCAGGAGCGCCCCGGTGAGGTCGGTGACCACGAGGTCCACCTGCCCGGCCTGGAACGCCAGCAGCCGGTCCCGCTGGCTCGGAAGAGGCACAAGTTCCACCGTCACCCCTTCCCCCCGGAACAGCCCCCACGCCACCCCCATCACGATCGGGACGGCGCCCGTCGCCGGGGGGAGGGAGACCTTGAGGGAAGAGGAGACGCCCGAAAGAGAAACCGCGGCCAAAACCGCAAGGATGCCCAGGGTCCGCATGGCGCGGGATTGTACCGCACGGGAAGAAGCGGGAGCAATCTAGCGGGGGGGCGGACTTCCCTCCTGGAGCCCCTGGAGGAGCGCGTCGGCGGCCGGGCCCATGACCTCCGGGACGTACCCTCCCTCCAACACAAGGTAGGTGGGAAGCCCCGTGCCTCCCAGGACGGAACCGATGTCGTAAAACGCGTCGACCTCCAGGCCCAGGGAGGCAAGGGGGTCGTCCCGGTAGGTGTCGAAGCCCGCGGAGATCGCGAGCTCCTCGTGGCCGGGGCCGGCCGCGGCCAAGGCCTGCTCGAGGGTCTCGACGTAGAGCCGCTTTCCGCAGCGGGGAGGGAGGGGGTAGTTGAGGCAGTTCCCCCGCGGGACGTGGCCCGTCCCGGGGTAGTTGTACATCCGATGGAGGGAGATGTAGGTCACGAGCGGGTCCCCGTGGAACACCTCCTCGGTTCCGTTGCCGTGGTGGCCGTCGATGTCCACGACCAGGGTCCGCTTCCCCGACTTCCGTACCGCCACAGCGATGTTGTTGTAGTAGCAAAAACCCCCGAGGAAGTCCGGCCCGGCGTGGTGGCCGGGGGGGCGGAGGATGGAGAACCCGCGCCGCTCCTGGGCGAGGAGGGCCCCTCCCGCGGCGAGGCGGGCGTAGAAGTCGATCTCCGGGTAGGCGGGGCAGTCCGGGTCGTAGAAATCCCGCTCCCGGACCCGCCGAAGGTGGGCGGGGGTGTGGACCCGGAGGAGGTCCTCGTCTGCGGCCGGGGCGGGTTCGAGGAAGGGGTAGCCCTTCCGGGCGAGGTACTCCTGGAGGGCCCGGACCCGGGCCGGCCCCTCGGGATGGCCCACGGTGTGGTACTCCAGGCACCGCTCGCTGAAAATGATCTCCATGCCGCCGGATTATGGGAAATCCCCGTCCACGGGACAACGGCTGATCCTCGCCTCGGGCTCCCCCCGCCGGGTCGAGCTCCTCCGCCTCCTCGTCCCGGAGTTTGCGGTCCTCCCCCCGGAGGTCGAGGAGGGGGCGATCGCTTCGCCTGCCGACCTCCTCCGGGCCGCCCGCCGCAAGGCGGCGTGGGCGCGGGAGCGGGTCCCGGAAGGGATCGTGGTCGCCGCGGACACGGGGGTGTTCCGGGATGGAGTTCCCTACGGGAAGCCCCGGGATCTCGCGGAGGCACGGGCGTTCCTCCGGGCCCTGTCCGGCGGTTGGCACTCCGTGTTCACCGGGCTCGTTGTGGCCGGGAGGGAGCGCCGGGAGGCCCTCGTCGAGACCCGGGTCCTGTTCAAGCCCCTGGACGAGGCGGAGATCGCGGACTACCTCGCCCGGGAGGAGGTGCTGGACAAGGCCGGGGCGTACGCGATCCAGGGGCGGGCGGCGGCGTTTGCCCTCCGGATCGAGGGGGAGTACACGAACGTCGTCGGCCTCCCCCTGGCCACCCTGGACCGCCTCCTCCGGGAGGTGGGGTGGAGGCGGGGATGAGGCCGAGCTACCTCCGCCTTTCCCCGCGGGAGCTTCAGGCCCGGGCAGAGGCCCTCGCCGAGCTTGCCTCCCCGTGCCGGCTCTGCCCGCGGAACTGCGGAGCCCGGCGGGACCGGGGGGAGCGCGGGTTCTGCCGCGCGGGGCTCCTCCCGTGGGTGGCCTCGTTTGGCCCCCATTTCGGGGAAGAGCGGGTCCTCGTCGGGGGCGGGGGCTCGGGAACCGTGTTCCTCTCCGGCTGCAACTTGGGCTGCCTCTTCTGCCAAAACTTCTCGATCTCCCACCTCGGGGAGGGGGAGGAGATCCCGGTCGAGGAGCTTGCGCGGATCCTCCTCCACCTCCAGGAGATCGGGTGCGCAAACGCGAACTTCGTCACCCCCACCCACCAGGCGCCCCAGGTCGTGGCAGCCCTCGCCCGCGCCGCCGAGGAGGGCCTGGCGCTTCCCGTCGTCTGGAACTGCGGGGGGTACGAGTCGGTCGAGGCCCTGCGGCTCCTGGAGGGAGTCGTGGACATCTACATGCCCGACTTCAAGTACGGGGAGAGCGGGGTGGGGGCGCGCCTGTCCGGGGTCCCGGACTACCCCGCGCGGGCCAAGGAGGCCCTCCGGGAGATGCACCGCCAGGTGGGGGACCTCGTGGTCGAGGGCGGGGTCGCGGTGCGGGGGCTCCTCGTCCGCCACCTCGTCCTCCCCGAGGGGCTCTCGGGGACCGAGGCCGTCCTCCGCTTCCTCCGGGACGAGATCTCCCCGGACACGTTCGTGAACCTGATGGCCCAGTACTACCCGGCTGGACGGGCATGGGAGGTCCCGGAGCTCCGCCGGAGGATCACCCGCGACGAGTTCGCACACGCCCTCCGCCTGGCGCGGGAGCTCGGGCTTTCCCGGGCCGGGCCGGCCTGAGCTGGCGGTCCAGGCCCGCATCGGGCAAGATCCCTCCCAAGGAGGCACGATGCGCATCTCCCATGTGAAGCTCTTCGTCCCAGGCCCGATCGAGGTCCGTCCGGAGGTCCTCCAGGCGATGGCCACGCCCCAGATCTACCACCGAACCCCGGAGTTCCGGCAGCTCTACAGCGATCTCCAGACCAAGCTCCGGAAGTTCCTCTATACCGAGCAACCGGTCCTTCTCTTTGCTTCCTCGTCCACGGGGGCGATGGAGGCCGCGGTCCGGAACTGCGTGGGGAAGCGGGTCCTCCACGTGGTGAACGGGGCGTTCGCCAAGCGGTGGTACGAGATCAGCCAGGCGTGCGGGATCCCGGCCGACGCGTTGGAGATCCCGTGGGAGAAGGCAGCGAGGCCGGCGGAGATCGCCGCCCGCCTCAAGGGTGGCCAGTACGACGCGGTGGCCGTGGTCTACAACGAGACCTCCACCGGGCTCATGAACCCCCTCCCCGAGATCGCCGCCGCGGTCCGGGAGTTCCCCGACGTCCTCCTCCTCGTGGACGCGGTGACGGCGATGGGGGGCGTGAAGATCGAGTTCGACAAACTGGGTTTGGACGTGTGCCTGGCCGGGGTCCAGAAGTGCTTTGGCCTTCCCCCCGGGCTCACGGTGTGTGCCGTCTCCGAGCGGGCGATCCGGCGGGCGGAGGCGGTGAAGCCCAAGACCTACTACTTCAGCTTCCCGGTCATGCTCAAATCCCACGAGAAGAACGAGACCCCAGCCACCCCTTCGGTCCCCCACCTCTTCGCCCTGAACGTGCAGCTCGAGTACTTCTTCGAGGAGGGGCTCGAGCGGCGGTTCGCCCGCCACGCGGAGATGGCCGCCGTCGTCCAGGCTTGGGCCAAGAAGCACTTCGACGTCTACCCCGAGGAGGGGTACTGGTCGAAGACGGTGACCTGCATCAAGAACACCCGGGGGATCTCGGTGGATGCCCTCAACAAGACGCTCATCGCCCAGTACGGCCTGCGGATCTCCAACGGGTACGGGGACCTGCGGGAGAAGACGTTCCGGATCGCCCACATGGGGGACCTCACCCTCCCCGACGTTCGGGGGGTCCTCGCGGCGATCGAAGAGGTCCTCAAGCTGTGAGGAGGGGGCGATGAAGGTCCTGATCTGCGATCCTGTGGACGAGAAGGCCCTCGGGCGCCTGCGGGAGGCGGGGCTCTCCGTGACCGTCCGGACCGGGATGACCCCGGAGGAGCTCGCGGCGGAGCTGGGGAAGGGGTACGACGCGGTTGTCGTCCGGTCGGCGACGAAGGTCCGCAAGGGGGCCATCGACGCGGCACGGGGCCTTCGGCTCATCGTCCGGGCCGGGGTCGGCCTCGACAACGTCGACGCCGAGTACGCCCAAGCGAAGGGGATCGAGGTCCTCAACACCCCCAAGGCGAGTTCCGACTCGGTGGCCGAGCTCGCGCTGGCCCACATGTTCGCCCTTGCCCGGTCCCTGCCCCAGGCCACCCAGTCCCTCCGGGAGGGCAAGTGGGACAAGAAGTCGTTTGTGGGGATCGAGCTCCAGGGGAAGACCCTCGGGGTGGTGGGGATCGGGCGGATCGGCCAGGCCCTGGCCCGGCGGGCCCTCGCGCTGGGGATGAAGGTTGTGGCGTTTGACAAGTTCGTCGCGGCGTCCCCCCTTCCCGGGGTGCGGATGGTCCCCCTGGACGAGCTCCTCCGGGTAAGCGACTTTGTGAGCCTCCACGTCCCCCCGGATCCGGCCGGCCCGGTGATCGGGGCCCGGGAGCTCGCCCGGATGAAGGACGGGGCGTACCTCATCAACTGCGCCCGGGGGGAGGTGGTGGACGAGGCGGCGCTCCTCCAGGCCCTCAACTCGGGGAAGCTTGCCGGGGCTGGCCTGGACGTGTTCGCCGTCGAGCCCCCCACAAACACCGAGCTCCTCCGCCACCCCAAGGTGACCCTCACCCCCCACATCGGGGCCCAGACGAAGGAGGCCCAGGAGCGGATCGGGGACGAGCTCGTGGAGCTCCTCCTCGCCCGGGCGGGAAAGGGGTAGGCGATGGCGGTCGTCCACCCCTTCCGCGGGCTCCGCTATAACTCGCAGGCCGTGGAGGACCTGTCCCTCGTGGTGACGCAGCCCTACGACCGGATCGGCCCGGAGGAGGAGGCGGCCTACCTCCGCCGGTCCCCCTACGCCTACGTCCGGCTGATCGGGACGAAGGTCCCCCCCCAGGACCCGGGGGACTACGCCCGCCGGGCGGCCCTCCTCCGCGAGTGGATCGAGAAGGGAGTTCTTGTCCACGACCCGGCACCCGGGGTCTACCTCTACCGCCAGTCCTTCCGCCACGACGGCCGGGAGCTCGTCCGGCAGGGGATCATCGCCCTCCTCGACCTTGCCCAAAGCGGGGCCAAGCCCCACGAGCGGACCCTCCGGGGCCCGAAAGAGGACCGGCTGAAGCTCTTTCGGGCCACCGAGGCCCACCTCGAGCACATCTTCCTCCTCTACCGGGACCCGGAGCGGCGGGCGACGCGGGCGGCGGAGGGGGCCGTGGGCTCCCGGGGTCCCGACGCCGTGGCCCGGGACGATTTTGGGAACCGCCACGAGCTCTGGTACATCCCCGATCGGGCGGCCGTGGCAGCGATTCAGGACGCCCTGAAGCCCCTGGAGCTCTACATCGCCGACGGCCACCACCGGTTCGAGACGGCGCAGGCGTTCATGCGGGAGTGCCTGGAGAAAGGGTGGCGGCCCGCCTCCCCCCAGAGCTTCACCGCCCTTCCCGTGACCCTCGTCAACGTGGCGGAGCCGGGGTGCGTGATCCGGCCCACCCCGCGGGTCCTCCGCCCCGGGGTCCCCTTCTCCCTGGCCACGTTCCTGAACAGGGTTCGGGAGCGGTTCGAGGTGGAGGGGCTCCCCTCCCTGGCCGCGGCCCGGGGGTTCCTCGCCCAGGCGGCCGGAAAGCGCCACGTCTTCGTCCTCTACGCCGAGGGAAAGTTCTCCGCCCTCACCCTCCGGTCCGCCCTCCGGCCCGAGGACCTCATCCCTGGGGAGCAGCCCCCGGCGTGGAAGCGGCTTGACGTCGCGGTCCTCCACAAGGGGATCCTCGAGCCCTTCCTGGGGATCGACGACGAGGTCCTCGCCCGCGGGACCCACCTCGACTACGCCCACACGGATGAGGAGGCGGTGGCGATGGTGGACTCCGGGAGGGGCCAGGCCGCGTTCCTCCTCAACCCGACCCGGGTGGAGGAGGTCCTCGCGATCGCCGACCTCGGGGCCTCCATGCCCCAGAAGTCCACGGACTTCTACCCCAAGCTCCTCTCCGGCCTTGTGGCGATGACGATGGAGATCGAAAAGCCTTAGCCCCACGCGGAGGACGGCGCGGGGCCCGAGGGATCTGGCCCCGCGTTCGCCTTTTTCCCAGAGCCTAGATCCGGGCCACGATCCCGAGGAGGGCGTGGAGGGTGGCCACGGCGGCGGCCGCGTAGGCGAGCCCGTGGTGGAGCCGGAGGGGGCGCCGGCGCTTGAGCCGGCGGGGGAGGGCCATCGACACCCCCGTGGCGAGGAGGAGCGCGTAGCTCAGGAGGCCCAGGTAGAACACCACCGGAAACGGCCCCAGCGGCCAGTACGCAATCTCCCTCAGGGTGTCCATCCTACTTCTCCAGGGTCATCCGCACCGAGCCCCGGGCCGAGTGGAGGGTGGTGAACGAGGTCGAGGAGCGGTGGTAGGCGAGGAGGACGGTGTAGGTCCTCCCCGGAACGAGGGCCTTGTCCTCGGGGTCGAGGCTATCGAGGGGGATCACGAACTCGACCGTCGTCCGCCCCCCGGAGACGGTCCCGGCCGCACGGAGGACGTCTTCCCGGCGGTCCCGGCGGTGGGAGGTCGTCCCCGACCCGAAGTGGTCCTCGATCGCGAGGCCCGAGGAGGTCACCGCGGCGATCACGTAGTTCGCCCCCTGCATCCGGTTCACGGGATCGAACCCCGCTGAGACCCAGCCCGTGCCTGGGCTCCGCAGGGCGGCGTAGAGGACCACGAGCCCGTTCCGCCAGGAGAGGGCGACGCCGCTTCCCCCGTCCTGGACGGAGGACCGGTACTCCCCCTCCCCGAGGGCCCCATCAACGACCGGCCCAGCGGGACCAAGGCCGCGGACGAGGACGTAGTCCGCCCCAAGGATCTTCCCCTCCGGGGAGAAGCGGAGGTAGGAGTCCACGACCACGGGCCCCCGCTCCGTCGCGAGTTCCAGGGTCCCGTACACGAGACGGGCCTCGGGGATCGCCCGGGTCACGCCGGCCAAGGCGACCCCCCGAGCCGGGACCGCGGCGAAGAACGCCCGCCACGCCTGGAGGACGTCCCCTCCGTAGTGGAACCCGTCAACAGGGCCGCCGAGGAACGCGACCCCCGCTTCCGGGGCAAACCATGCGGCCACGGCCTCGGGACGGCCCGCTCCCACGTCGTCCCAGTGCCGGAGGGCCCACGCCAAGAGCTCCTCTCCTGTGGGCTCTGCTCCCAGCACCCCCACACCCACCAACGCGCTCAGCAAAAGCAGAACCGATGTGCGCATCGTCCAGGCCTCCTTCGCCTCCCTCCCGCCGGGGGGTCTCCTAGGAAGAGGGCGGGGCGGAGGTGGGGACCTCCGCCCCTTGGGTGGGATCGCCGTGGGTGTGCCACGGCGGGGGTGGCAGGCTTGACTCGCGGCGTCCAGGTTCTGGGGCCGCGCGTCAATCGTACTATCCCCCCGCCCTCTGCACAACCTGTGCAGCCCGTGTGGAGCTTCCGTGGAGGGGCCCGTTGCCGAAAGCCGTCCGTTCGCGGACGATCGGGCCATGGACAAGGGCGAAGGGATCCGGCTTCTCCGGGAGGGAAACGAGCGCCACGCCCAGGGAGCCCACCGCCATCCCCGCCAGGACCCCGCGCGGCGGGCCGAGCTTGCCCAAGGCCAGCGGCCGTGGGCCGCGGTCCTGGGGTGCTCGGACTCCCGCGTCCCCCCGGAGATCGTGTTCGACCAGGGGCTCGGGGACCTGTTCGTCGTTCGGACGGCCGGCCACGTCTGCGACGGGGTGGCCCTGGCCAGCCTCCGCTACGCGGTGGACCACCTCGGGGTCGGGCTCGTGGTGGTCCTCGGGCACACCGGGTGCGGGGCGGTGAGGGCCGCGATCGAGGCCCCACCAGAAAACCCGGAAGACCCGCTGTGCGCGGCGATCCGGCCCGCGATCGAGCGGGCCCGCCTCGGCGGGGGGGACCTTTACGCCGAGACCATCCGCCTTCATGTTCAGGGAACGGTGGCCGGGCTTCGCCGGGCGTTGGGCTCCCCCGCGGTGGTCGGCGCCGTCTACGACCTCGCCTCCGGCCGGGTCGAGTTTTTCGACCGCTAGAACTGCTCGCCCACCACGCCCGAGAGCCAGCGCCAGGCCTCCTGGGGCGAGCGGAGCCGAATCACCGTGAGGTGGGCGTGCTCGGGCCGGGCGAGGAGCCCAGCGTACTCCCGCCTCCTCCGGCGGTGGGTCCGGATCGCCCAGAGGAGGATCGACTCCCGGGAGAGGAACGCCTGGCGGAGGGTCTCCCGGTTCCCGCTCCACAGCTCCTCCCGGCGGAGGGAGCGGCGGAGGGTGCGCCGGAGGAGCTGGAGGAAGACGCGCCAGAAGGGGTAGTCGAGCCACACCACCGTGTCCGCGCGTGCCCACACGATGTCGCGGACGGCGCTGTAGTTTCCGTCCACGACCCACGCCGGGGCGGCGGTTCGCTCTTCCACCAAGGCCCGCAGCTCGGGAACGGGCCGCCCCGTCCAGCCCGGAAGCCAGGCCAGGGCATCGAGCTCAATGAACGGGACTCCAAGCCCTTCGGCGAGGGCCCGGCCGAGGGTGGTCTTCCCCGCCCCCGTCGTCCCCACCACGCTGATCCGCCGCCCGGACAACGTTGCCCCCAACCACCGGCCTTGCCTCAACCCTGGATCAACGCTTGGATTTCGAGGGGCTCGCCCTTCTCCGGGGCCCGGACCAGATGGAGGGCCCCCGCCGGGCAGTGGAAGGCGCACACCCCGCACCCCATGCACCTCGCCCCGTCCAGAACCGGTTGGCCGTCCCCCATCGCGATCGCCCCGAACGGGCACCGGGCGGCGCACGCCCCGCACCCCCGGCAGAGCGCGGCGTCGAGCGAGGCAACGTACCCGGACGGGGCGAGCATCGGCGTCCCGTGCCTCCAAGCTTGCATTGCCCCGCAACAGCACGGGCAGCAGTTGCAGATCGCGTAGAACCGGCCGAGCATCGCGTCCTTGAAAAACGCGTGGTGGACGTGGCCCCGGTCCCGCTCGGCGCGAAGGATCGTCACCGCCTCGTCTTGGGTGATCCACCGCGCGCGCCTGGGGTGGTGGTCAGCGACGAAGCTCGCAAACGGCTCGCCCACGATGAGGCAGACGTCCAAGGGGAGGCAGGGCTCGTCCCGGGCGGCCCGGCACGGGCACTCCAGGGCCACGATCCGGTCCGGCCCGCGGAGGACGATGTCCCGGGCGGTCGCGTAGGGAATGACCTTCTCCAGGTCCCGGAGCTCCACGTTCACGCGGAGGGTGACGAGCCCCTCAGCCGCGGAGGTGGGGACGACCTTGCCGTGGTAGGTGTCCGCGAAGCGCCGCCCGGCCTCGGCCCCCGTTCCGGAGCCAACGAGCAGCCGCGCCGCCCAACGGTGGAGGATCCGCAGCGGGCGGGACAGGGTCTCGGGGCGCGTGGCGGCCCGGATGTAGAGGTACGGCCACCGCGCGTAGACGTAGCCGTGGAGGAAGTCGCGCACCCGGTAGCCCGGCACGCGCCGCCCCTCCCGGACCAAGGCCCAAGTCGAGCGCCGAATCGGCCAGTTCATCCTTCCGATGCTCCTCGCCCTCCCGAGCACGGGGACGGGGTGTACCCGGGGAGAAGAGGCTGGTCGGGGCGACTGGATTTGAACCAGCGACCCCCTGCTCCCAAAGCAGGTGCGCTTCCAGACTGCGCTACGCCCCGGCTGCCCCTACTCTACTCCCCCTCCGCGGGCCGTCAAGGGCGCCGTGGGCCAAGGGATCGCTGCTTGGGGGCAAGGGGCGGAAACGGGCAGGCGTAGGGCGGCCGCGGGAGCGCCCGTCGTCCGCGGAGGTCGAGGCGTGAGCCGCGCGCGGGCACCTCCTTCCCTGACCCCGGGGGCCCTTGACGGGACCGGGGCCGCCCGCTATCCTGAGAGATGATTCAGGTGTCATGGCCCGCCGCTGTGGCCCCTGAGGGGGAGGCCGGAAGACGATGCTGGGACAGTTGGTCGTGAGCGGGCTCGCCGCCGGGAGCCTCTACGGGATCATGGCCCTCGGCCTCATCCTCATCTACAAGACCACCCACATCCTCAACTTCGGCCAAGGCGACATGGTGATGTTCGCCACGTTCATCGCCTACCTCCTCCTCACCCTCTTCCGCTGGCCGTTCCCCGCCGCGGTTCTCGGGGCCATGGTCGCCGGCGCCCTCCTCGGGGCCCTCGTCGACCGCGGGGTCATGCGCTGGGCCCGGAACGCCCCGGTCACGAGCCTGTTCATCGCCACCCTCGGGGTGGGGATGATCCTCCAGGCCGTGGCGGGCTGGATCTGGGGCTACGACACGAAACCCTTCCCCTACGCCCTCCGGGGGCGGCCCCTGTTCCTGGGGGACGTGGTCCTCCGCCAGCACGACCTCCTCGTCCTCGTGGTCACGGTCCTCATCTCCCTTGTGCTCTTCCTCCTGTTCAAGTTCACGAAGGTGGGGGTGGCGATGCGGGCCACGTCCCAGAACCGCCGGGCGGCGCAGCTCATGGGGATCAACGTTGGGCGGATCGGGACCCTGAGCTGGGCCCTGGGCCTGGGGATCGGGGCCCTGGCGGGGTGCCTGGTGGCCCCGATCGTGTACCTCGACCTCACCTCGATGATCCTCGTCATGATCAAGGCGATTGCCGCGGCGGTCCTCGGGGGGTTCACGAGCCTTCCCGGGGCGGTGGTGGGGGGGCTCCTCCTCGGGGTCATCGAGAACCTGTTCGGGGGCTACATGCCGAGCGCGATCGCCCCGTTGAAGACGACGTTCGTGTTCGTCCTCATCATCGTCGTCCTCGTCCTGCGGCCCCACGGGCTCCTCGGGGAGCGGACGGCGGGAGGCCACGGATGAGGGGAGTCCTCTTCGCCCTCCTCCTCGTGGGGCTTCTTGCCGCGGTCCCCCTGTGGGCGAAGACGTACGACCTCTACCTCCTGAGCCTGGCTGCGGCCAACGTGATCGCGGCGGTCGGGCTGGCCCTCCTCACCGGGTTCACCGGCCAGCTCTCGATCGGGAACGCGGGGTTCCTGGCCATCGGGGCTTACGGCGCGGCCCTCATCGTGAAGCACCTCGGGGTGGAGTTCTGGGTGGCGATCCCCCTTGCGGGCCTTCTGAGTGGCCTTACCGGGTTCCTCCTCCTCATCCCCGCGCTGCGCCTGACCGCGATCTACCTCGCCATCGCCACGTTGGCGTTCGGAACCGCCGTCTCGGAGGCGCTCCCCCGGTGGGCGTCCGTGACGGGAGGATACCAGGGAATGCGGGTTCCCCCGGCCCGGTTTCTCGGCTTGAACGTTCAAAACGACGTCGCGATGTTCTACCTCGCCCTGGCGGTCACGGTGGTCATGGTCCTCCTGGCGCGGAACCTCATCCGATCGCGCGTCGGCCGGGCGTTCATCGCGATCCGGGACAAGCCCGCCGCGGCCCAGGCCTGCGGGGTGAGCCTGACCCGGTACAAGGCCCTCGCCTTCTTCCTGAGCGCCCTGTTCACCGGGATCGCGGGCGGGCTCTACGCCCATGTGGTGGGGTACATCAGCCCCTCCGAGTTTGGCCTCGGAAAGTCCATCAACCTGTTCGTGATGATCGCCCTGGGGGGGATGGCCTCCCTTCCCGGGCCGGTCTTGGGCGCCGTGTTCCTCACCTACCTTCCCCACTGGCTGAGCGGGATCCGGGGGCTCCAGGACGTCCTCTACGGCGCGGCCCTCATCGGGATCGTGGTGTTCATGCCCTACGGGGCGTGGGGGTTTGTCCGGAAGTGGACGGCCCCGGACAAGGTGGCCCGGCTTCCCCGGCCCGTCCGCGCCGCCGCGGAGTTCGTCCTCGGGAGGACCCGATGAACGCCCTCCTTTCCGTCTCCGGGCTCACCAAGCGGTTTGGGGGCCTGACCGCTGTGGACGGGCTCGACTTCTCCGTCGCGGAGGGCCAGATTGTGGGGCTCATCGGCCCCAACGGGGCGGGGAAGACGACGGTGTTCAACCTCATCTCCCGGCTCCTTGAGCCCAACGCCGGGGCCATCACGTTCGCGGGCCAGAACCTCCTCGCCTTCCCTCCTCACCGGGTGGTGACCCTTGGGATTGCCCGGACGTTTCAGAACCTGGGGCTGTTTCCGTACCTTTCGGTGCTGGACAACCTCCTCGTGGGCCGGCACCGCGGGTTCCGCGGGGGGGTGCTCCCCCTGGCCCTGGGGCTGGGCTGGGGGGAGGAGCGGCGGGCGCGGGAGGAGGCGCTGGGGGTGCTGCGGTCCTTCGGGATGGAGGCCCTCGCCCCGGCCCCGGCGTCCCTGCTCCCCTACGGGACCCAGAAGGCGGTGGAGCTCGTCCGGGCCCTCATGGCCCGGCCCCGGCTCCTCCTCCTCGATGAGCCCGTAGCCGGGATGAACGCCACCGAGACGGCGACCATGGCCCAGTTCATCCGCCGGATCCGGGACGAGCGGGGGGTGACCGTCCTCCTCGTCGAGCACGACATGTCCCTCGTGATGGAGATCTGCGACCACATCGTGGTCCTCGACTTTGGGCGGAAGATCGCCGAGGGGCCGCCGGCGGAAATCCAGCGGAACCCCAGGGTGATCGAGGCCTACCTCGGGGAGGAGGTGGGGCGTGCTCGCCTGTGAGGGGGTGAACGCGTTCTACGGGCCGATCCACGCCCTGAAGGACGTCACGTTCGCCGTGGAGCGGGGGACGATCGTGGCGGTTCTCGGGGCCAACGGGGCGGGGAAGACGACCCTCATGAACACGATTTCCGGCCTTGTCCGGCCCCGGTCCGGGGCGATCCACCTCGACGGCCGGAGGATCGACCGGCTCGCGCCGGAGCGGATCGTCCGCCTGGGGGTGACCCAGGTCCCCGAGGGGCGGCAGCTGTTTCCCGACCTCACCGTGGCCGAGAACCTGCGGATGGGGGCGTACCTCCGGCGGGGAGCCGCGGTCCGTCAGGACTTGGCGGCGGTGCTGGAGCGGTTCCCGGCCCTGAAGGACCGGACGCGCCAGCTTGCTGGGACCCTCAGCGGAGGGGAGCAGCAGATGCTCGCCATCGGCCGGGCCCTCATGGCCCGGCCCCGCCTCCTCCTCCTCGACGAGCCCTCCCTCGGCCTATCCCCGATCCTCGTCCGGCAGCTCTTCCGGACCTTGGGGGAGCTCGGGCGGGAGGGCATTTCGATGGTCCTCGCCGAACAGAACGCCTACCTCTCCCTGGAGGTGGCCCAGATGGGGATCGTCCTTGAGACCGGTCGGGTAGCCCTCCAAGGTCCAAGCCCGGAGCTGCGTCAAACCGACCGGGTGCGGCAGCTGTACTTGGGTGTGCGGAGCGGGGACGTTTCCCCCCAAGGAGGTGGTGCGCCGGGAGGCAAAGGGACGTGAGGAGCTAGGTCCGTGGAAAAGCGAATTCTTTTCCCAAAAAGGAGGAGTCCGATGAAGCGCGTGCTCATTCTGGCAGTGGCGTGGGGGATGTTGGCCGCGGGGGCCCTGGGTCAGACCCCGGGGGTGACCGACACCACGATCAAGCTTGGATCGTTCATCGCCCAATCGGGTCCAGTGGCCGTGATCGGGATCCCGGTGATGAAGGGCGCCCAGGCCTGGTACAGCTATGTGAACGACGTGTTGGGGGGAATCCATGGGCGGAAGATTCAGTTCCTGGCCCTTGACGACGCGTTCAATCCCGCGAACACCGTGGCGGTGGTGAAGCGGCTTGTGGAGCAGGAGAACATCTTCGCCCTCGTGAACCCGCTGGGGACGATCGGGATGGCCGCGGTGTGGAATTACATCCTGCAGAACAAGGTTCCCGTGGTCTCCCCGCACATGAACTGGCTCACTCTGGCTAGCCCGACGGTTTCCCACGTGTTTGCCCTCCAGCCGAACAACGAGTCGTTTGGGCGAGCCGCGGCCCAGTACGCGGTCCTGGAGACGAAGGCGAAGCGAATCGGGATCGCGGTGGTGGAGGACGCGATGGGCACCGAGCTCTTGAACTTCGCCCTCGACGAGCTCAAGTACTGGGGGCTCCAGCCCGTGGTCGTGGTGAAGTACCCGGGGACGGAGACGAACTTCAGCGCCTACGCCCAGGTCCTCCGGCAGAGCAAGGCCGAGGCGGTGCTCCTCTTCAGCTACCTTGCCGACGCGGCCAAGCTCATCGTGGAATGCGACCTTTTGGGGTACAAGCCCCAGTTCATTGGGATCAACACGATCACGCTGCAGCTGTTTGATCTGGCCGGGAAGGCCGCCGAGGGCGTGGTGTTCCCCGGGTTCGGGACGGACCCCCAGGATCCCACGAGCCCGGCCGCAGCGAAGATGCGGGAGATCTACGCCCGCTACTACCCGGGCGAGGTGATGAACGCCTACGCCATGATCGCGTTCGTCGGGGCCCAGCTGGTGACCAAGGCCCTTCAGGACGCTGGTCCGAACCTGACCCGGGAGGCGTTCATTGCCGCCCTCAACAAGGTCAAGGACTGGAACGCGGACGGGATGATCCCGCCCATCACCTACACTCCGGACGACCACTACGGGATCAAGACCCTGTGGATGAACCAGCTCAAGACGGTGGACGGGGTCCGGACCGCGGTGTTCCTCAAGGAGTGGAACTGGGCCGCTAACCGCTAATAGGGGTGGGGGAGGGGTCGGTTCCCGGCCCCTCCCCTCCCGTTCTTGAGGGGGAGAGCAGGCAGGGGACGATGGCGCACATCCACGAGCCCGTGGGCATCGTCAGCGTCGGGATGTACCTTCCCGAGCGGGTGATCACCGCCGCCGAGATCGCCGCCGAAAGCGGCCTTCCGGAGTGGGTGGTCCGGGAAAAGCTGGGGATCACCGAGAAGCGGATGGCCCCCCCCGACCTCCACCCCAACGCGATGGGGGTCCTCGCGGCGCAAGATTGCCTCTCCCGGTGCGACATCCCCCCCGAGGAGATCGACGTCGTCCTCTGCACCACCGAGGAGTGGCGGGAGTACCTCCTCTGGACCTCGGGGATCGACCTCGCCTACCAGATCGGGGCCACCCGGGCCTGGGGGATGGACCTCCACATGCGCTGTTGCACCACCGTGGCGGCGATGAAGATCGCCAAGGACATGATGCAGTCCGACCCCGAGATCCGGACCGTCCTCATCGCGGGGGGATACCGGGTGGGGGACCTCATCAACTTCAAAAACCTCCGGACCACGTTTCTGTTCAACATCGGGGCTGGGGCGGGGGCGATGCTCCTCCGCCGCGGGTGGCCCCGAAACCACCTTCTCGGGTTTCACCTCATCACCGACGGCTCGATGAGCCGGGACGTGATTGTGCCTGCCAGCGGCACGGTCCAGTTCCCCACCGATGACGCGGTGGCCAAGGGCCTCTTTAAGTTCGACCTCGTGAACGAGGAGAAGATGAAGTCCCGTCTGAACGAGGTCTCCATGGACAACTGGATGCGCTGCGTGGACGAGGCCCTGCGGAAAAGCGGGCGCACCCGGGAGGACGTGGACTTCCTCAACATGGTCCTCATCAAGCCCTCGGGGTACCGGGACATGCTGGCGCGCCTGGGGCTCACCGAGGAGCACGGGGTGTACAACGACCGCTACGGTCACATCGGCGAGCAGGACACGATCATCAACATCATCGAGGGGCTGAGGCTCGGGCGGCTCAAGGACGGGGACCTCATGGTCATGGTGGCGGCGGGGATTGGCTACGTGTGGGGCGCGGGCGTGGTCCGGTGGGGCCCGTGCCAGGAGGGGGATCGATGCGGCTAGAGGGAAAGGTGGCCCTGATCACCGGTGGGGCGGCGGGGATTGGGCTTGCCACCGCGCGGCGGTTTGTGGAGGAGGGGGCGGTGGTGGCGTTCTGCGACGTCTCCTCCGAGGCGGGGGAACGGGCGGCAGCCGAGCTCGGGCCCCGGGCGAGCTTCCACCGGGTGGACGTGACCGACGGGGCGGCGGTGGAGGCGTGGGTGGCCGAGGTCCACGGGAAACACGGCCGGATCGATATCCTCGTCAACAACGCCGGGATCATCCGCGACCACCAGCTCGTGCGGGTCAAAGACGGGGAGATCGTGGGGCGGATGGCGGAGGCCGACTTCGACCTTGTGCTCGCGGTGAACCTCAAGGGGACGTTCCTCTGCACCCGGGCCGTGGTCCCGATCATGATCCGCCAGCGCTCAGGCGTGATCCTCAACGCCTCGTCCATTGCGGGCTTGGATGGGAACTTCGGGCAGACGAACTACGTCGCCACCAAGGCGGGGATCGTGGGGATGACGAAAGTGTGGGCGCGGGAGCTTGGAAAGTACGGGATCCGGGTGAACGCCGTGGCCCCCGGGTTCACGGCCACCGAGATCCTCCGCACGATGCCGGAGAAGGTCCTCGAGGGGATCCGGTCCCGGACCCCGTTGGGGCGGCTGGGGGACCCCCGGGACATTGCCAACGCCTACCTGTTCCTCGCCTCGGACGAGGCCGCGTTCATCACCGGGGCTGTGCTTCGCGTGGACGGGGGGCTCGTCCTCGGGACCTGAGGGAGGGCACCATGGACGCCAGCCACCTCCTCCGCCGCCGGGCCGAGCTCACCCCGGACCGGATCGCTGTGGTCGACCGGTCTACGGGGGCCCGCCTCACCTACGCCGAGCTCAACCGGAGGGCGAACCGAGCCGCCCACTTCCTCCGGAGTCTTGGGGTGGGCAAGGGCGAGCGAATTTCGATCCTCGCCCACAACTCCCTCGTCTACCTCGACCTCCTCTACGCCGCCGGGAAGATCGGCGCGGTGTTTGCGCCCCTCAACTGGCGGCTTCAGGTTCCCGAGCTGGCCTACATCGTCCGCGACTGCTCCCCCAAGGTCCTCCTCGTGGGGCCGGAGTTCGCCCCCGCGGCCCAGGGCCTCCTCCAGGAAGCCCCAGTTCCCCATGTCGTGGGGATCGAGGGGGCGGCGATCGGGGAAGAATCCTACGAGGAGGCCGTGGCGAGGGCGGACGATTCCGAGCCTCCCACGCCCCCGCTCACCGGGGAAGACACCTACTTCCTCCTCTACACCTCGGGGACCACGGGACGCCCGAAAGGGGCGATGATCCCCCACCGCCAAGTCCTGTGGAACTGCATCAACACGGTCGCGAGCTGGAACCTGACCCAGGACGACGTTTCCCCGATCTTCCTCCCTCTCTTTCACGCCGGGGGGCTGTTTGCGTTTCTCACCCCGCTTCTCTACATCGGGGGCCGGATTGTCCTTCTCCGGACGTTTGAGCCGGAGGAGGTCCTCCGGGTGATCGAGGAGGAGGGGTGCACGGTGATCCTGGGGGTGCCCACGGTGTTTCGGATCCTTCTTGACTCCCCAGGGTTTGAGCGGGCCGACTTCTCCCACGTGAAGTTCTTCATCAGCGGGGGGGCCCCGCTTCCGGTGGACCTTGTCCGGGAGTGGCGGGCGAAGAAGGGGGGCGTCTTCCGCCAGGGGTACGGCCTCACCGAGGTGGGCCCGAACTGCTTTTCCATGACCGACGAGGAGTCGGTCCGGAAGCTGGGGTCGGTGGGGAAGCCCATTTTCCACAGCGAGATGCGCCTGGTGAACGAGCGGGGGGAGGAAGGAGACCAGGGGGAGCTTCTCATCCGGGGACCCCATGTCTGCACCGGGTACTGGGGCCGGCCCGAGGCCACGGCCGAAGCCCTCCGGGACGGTTGGTTCCACACCGGGGACGTCGCCCGCCGGGACGCGGAGGGGTTCTACTACATCGTGGGACGGGTGAAGGACATGATCATCAGCGGCGGGGAGAACATCTACGCCGCCGAGGTCGAGGCCGTCTTCCGCGAGCACCCGGCGGTCCAGGACGCGGCCTTGATCGGCATGCCCGACCCCAAGTGGGGGGAGGTGGGGCTGATGGTGGTCGTGCTCAAGAAAGGCGCGTCCGCCACCGCCGAGGAGCTCCAGGCGTTCTGCGGCGCGCGCCTGGCCAAGTACAAGGTCCCCAAGAAGGTCGTGTTCGCCGACGCCCTCCCCTACTCCTCCTACGGGAAAGTGATCAAGGCCGAGCTCCGGAAGCGCTACCTCGGGGAGGGGTGAGGATGTACATCGGGGACTACCTCGGCCGGCGCGAGCTCTACTCCCCGGACGCGCTCGCCGTGGTCGACCACGGGAAGGATCCTCTCGTTCGGCTCACTTACCGGGAGATGAACGAGCGGGCGAACCGCCTGGCCCACTGGCTGGCCGAGGGTGCGGGGGTGAAGAAGGGGGACCGGGTCTCGATCCTCGCCCGGGATGGCTACGAACACCTCGTCCTCTTCTTCGCCTGCGGGAAGCTCGGGGCGATCCACACCCCCCTCAACTGGCGCCTCCACCCCCGGGAGCTCTCCGCCCTGGTGGCGAAGACCACGCCCCGGGTCCTCGTCTACGATGAGGAGTTCCGGCCCGTGGCCGAGGAGCTCCGGCGGACCGCCCAGGCCGGCGTTCTTCAGGCCCTCCTCCACCTCGACGGCCCAGGGCTCCGGGGCTCGGTCCCCTGGCCGGAGGCCCTCGCCCGCTCCCCCACGACACCAGTGGAGTGCCCGAGCCTGGAAGCGGAGGACCCAGCCTGCATCCTGTTCACCGGCGGAACCACCGGGCTCCCCAAAGCCGTCCTCATCTCCCACCGCATGATCGCCTGGAACGTCCTCAACACGATCATCCACGACCTCCGGCCTGGCGACGTGGTCCTCAACGTATTTCCTCTGTTCCACGCCGGGGGCCTCTTCTGCTACTGGTCGTCCCAGGTCGTGCTCGGAAACACGACGATCCAGGTCCGCCGGTTCGACCCGGAGCAGGTCCTCGACCTCATCGAACGGGAGCGGGTGACGGTGTTTGCCGGGGTTCCGTCGATGTACCTCCTCCTCACCCAGGCCCCGAACTGGGAGCGGGCTGATCTTTCGAGCCTTCGGTTCTGCACAAGCGGGGGCGCCCCGCTCCCCGTTCCCCTGATCGAGAAGTACGTCCGGGAGAAGGGGGTGCGGTTCAAGCAGGGGTTTGGGATGACCGAGTTCGGGCCGGGGGTGTTCGCCCTGGCTGCCGAGGACGCCCTGCGCAAGGCGGGGAGCATTGGCCGCCCGAACTTCTTCGTCGACGCCCGGGTCGTGGACGACGAAAACCGCCCCGTGGGCCCGGGCGTCGTCGGGGAGCTCGTCCTCAAGGGGCCGTCCCTGTGCTCGGGCTACTTTGGCGACCCCGCGGCCACCGCCGAGCTCGTGGACGAGGAGGGGTACTTCCACACCGGCGACCTCGTGACCTACGACGAGGAGCGCTACTTCTACGTCGTGGGCCGGAAAAAGGACATGTTCATCTCGGGAGGGGAGAACGTCTACCCCTTGGAGATCGAGGAGGTCCTCCACCGGCACCCCGCGGTGGCGACCTGCGCGGTGGTGGGGATTCCCGACCCGACCTGGGGGGAGGTGGGGGCGGCGTGCGTGGTCCTCAAGCCGGGGCACCGGGCTACAGCCGAGGAGCTCCTCGCCTACCTCCGGGACCACCTCGCCCGGTACAAGGTCCCCAAGAGGGTCGTGTTCCTCGACGCCCTCCCCCTCTCCGGGATGGGAAAACCCCTCAAGGACGAGCTCCGGAAGGGGCTCCTCGAAGGGAGGTACAAGTGAGCGGGAAGCTGGGCCGGCCCGTGTGCCTCGTCGGCGCGGGGATGAGCAAGTTTGGGGCGTTTCCCGACAAGGATAGCCGCGACCTCTTTGTCGAAGCCTTCCAGGACCTCCGGGGGAGCGTGGACAAGGGGCTCGACCCCGGGGAGATCGAGGCCGTCTACCTCGGGAACTTTTCCAGCGACCTCTTCGAGCACCAGGGGCACCTCGCCCCGATCCTCGCCGACTGGGTTGGTCTCACCCCCCGGGCCGCGCTGCGGCTGGAGGACGCCTGCGCGAGCGGAGGCGTGACCCTCCGCCAGGCGGTCCTCGCCGTGGCCGCGGGGGCCTACGAGGTCGTCCTCGCCGCCGGGGTGGAACGGATGACCGCCCTCCCGACGGAGGCCGTCACGGATACCCTGGCGACAGCCGGTGACGTCCTGTACGAATTCCCGGCCGGATTCACGTTCCCCGGGTTCTACGCCGCCATGGCCACCGCCTACGCCGCCCGGTACGGGATGCCCTACGAGGCCCTGTGGGAGGTCGCGCGGAAGAACCACCTCCATGCTTCCCGCAACGACAAGGCCCAGTTCCCGATGACCATTCGGGAGATCATGGACCGGCGGATCGCGAAGGCGCGGGAGAAGGGGGGGCCGGTTCCGGGTTGGAAGGACGAACGGGAGTTCCTCCGGGATCCGGGGGCGAACCCGCCCGTGGCCTGGCCGCTCCGGCTCTTCGACTGCTCCCCGATCACGGACGGGGCGGCGGCGGTCCTCGTGGTGGCGGAGGAGGTGGCCCGGCGGTTCACGGACCGGCCGGTGCGGGTCCTGGGAACGGGCCAGGCGAGCGACGCCTGCCTCTACGGTCGGGAGGACCTGACCTCCCTCCGGGCGGCCCGGGAGGCCGCGGCCCAGGCCTACACGGCCGCCGGGGTGAAACCGTCCCGGATTCGGCTTGCCGAGGTCCACGACTGCTTCACGATCGCCGAGGTCCTGGCCATCGAGGACCTCGGGTTCTTCCCCCCGGGTCAAGGCTGGCGGGCGACGGTCGACGGGGCCACCCGCTGGGACGGCCCGCTTCCGGTGAACACCTCGGGCGGGCTCAAGGCCAAGGGCCACCCCGTGGGGGCCTCGGGCGTGGCCCAGGCGGTGGAGCTCTGGAAGCAACTCCGGGGCGAGGCCGGGGCGCGCCAGGTCCCGGGGGACCCCGACGTGGCCCTCGCCCACAACGTGGGCGGCACCGGCCAGACGTGCGTGGTCCACATCCTCGGAAGGGGGTAGCGATGGCGAACGACGTCTTCACCCGCGCTGCGTGGGAGAGAGGCCTCGCCCAGGGGAAGCTCCTGGGGGTCCGCTGCGGGGACTGCGGGGCGGTGTCCGCCGTCCCCCGGGCCCTGTGCGCGGCCTGCCGCGGGGGAAACCTCGGGTGGGTGGAGCTTTCCGGCCGGGGGACGCTCGCAGCCTTCACCGTTGTCCACGTCCCTCCGACCCCCCTGTGCGCCGCGGGCTACGGCCGGGACAACCCCTACGCCGCGGCGGTCGTCCGCCTGGTCGAGGGACCGGCGATCACGGCGCGCCTGGTGGGGGTGGACGTCCGCCGCCCGGAGGGGATCCGGGTGGGGGCTCCCGTCCGGGCCGAGTTCCTCCGCGAGGGCGATCGGACCGTCCTCGCCTTCCGGCCGGAGGGCTAGTGCCCCACGCCCGGGTCCACGGGGCCACCCTCTACTACGAAACCCACGGCTGGGAGGGGGACGCCGACGTCGTCGCCCTCCTGAACGGGGTCCTCATGAGCACGGCCGGTTGGGCGGCTCAAATCCGGCCCGTCAGCGCCCGCTACCGCCTCCTCCTCCACGACGGCCGGGGGATGTGGAAGTCGGAGCACCCGCCGGGTCCGTACTCCCTCGAGCTCCACGCCGACGACCTCGTCGGGCTCCTCGACCACCTCGGGGTCGAGCGGGCCCACCTTGCGGGCATCTCCTATGGGGCAGAGATCGCCCTCACCTGCGCGCTCCGCCACCCAGATCGGGTGGCGAGCCTGTTCCTCTCCTCGGCGGTGGCGTGTCCCGACCCCCTCCTCCGGGCTCAGATCGAGTCCTGGGCGGCCGCCGCGGAGAGGGAGGACCCCGAGCTCCTGTGGCATCTCGTCTTCGCGGCGAGCTTCTCCCGGAGGTGGATCGAGGAGCACCCCGGGGAGCGGGAGGCGGGGGCCCGCCGGTACGCCTCCCTCGATTTCCGGGCCGCGGCCGAGCTCTTCCGGGCCTTCCTCCGCTACGATGTTTCAGAGGAGCTTGGGCGGGTCCGGGTCCCCACCCTCGTCCTCGTGGGGGAGGAAGACGCCCTCAAGCCCCCCCGGCACGCGGAGGCCCTGGCCCGGGGAATCCGGGGGGCGGAGTTCCTCGTCGTCCCCGGGGCGGGGCACGCCCTGTGCCTCGAGCGGCCCGGGGAGTTCAACACGGTCCTGTTGGGGTTTTTGGCCAAGCACGCCCGGGGACGGGCGTGAGGAGGTGGGACGATGGCGGTTCCGACGATCAAAGGGATCGAAGCGCGGACGGTGGAGACGCGGCGGCTCCGGACGCGGGTCCTCTTCTCCGGGCCCGCGGGCGGGGTACCGGTCCTCTTCCTCCACGGGAACCTCGCCTCCGCCACCTGGTGGGAGGAGACGATGCTCCGGCTCCCGAAGGGGTTCCGGGGGATCGCCCCCGACCAGCGGGGGTACGGGGAGGCGGACCCGGAGGCGAAGATCGATGCCCGACGGGGCCTCGGGGACCTCGCGGATGACGCGGTGGCCCTCCTCGATCACCTCGGGGTCGAGAAGGCCCACGTGGTGGGGAGCTCGCTTGGGGGGAGCGTGGTCTGGCACCTCCTTGCCCGCTACCCGACGCGGCTCCTTTCGGCCGTCCTCGTGGCCCCGGGTTCCCCGTACGGGTTTGGGGGGACGAAGGACGAGCGGGGGACCCCGTGCGCGCCGGACTACGCCGGGTCCGGGGCGGGGCTTGTGAACCCCGAGCTCGTCCGGAGGCTTGCCGCAGGCGACCGGTCGACGGAGAGCCTGTTTTCGCCCCGGTCGGCCCTGCGGAACCTCGTGTTCGGTCCCCCGTTTGTCCCCGCTCGGGAGGAGGACCTCCTCTCCGCCACCCTGTCCGTCCACCTTGGGGAACGGGACTACCCCGGGGACTTCGTCCCCTCGCCCCACTGGCCGTTTGTGGCCCCCGGGGTGTGGGGCCCGAACAACGCCCTCTCCCCCAAGTACGCCGTCCCGGCGCAGGAGATCATCGCCGCGCACCCCAAGGTCCCGGTCCTGTGGATCCGGGGCGGGAAGGACCTCGCGGTCTCCGATCAGGCGGCCTCGGACCCCGGGAACCTCGGGCGGATGGGGCTCCTGCCCGGCTGGCCGGGGATGGACGCCTACCCGCCCCAGCCGATGCTCAAGCAAACCCGGTACGTCCTTGCGGAGTACGCGAAGGCGGGCGGCCGCTACGAGGAGGTCGTCCTCCCCGAGAGTGCCCACGTCCCGTTCCTCGATAACCCCGCGGGGTTCGACCGGGCGTTCCACGCCCACCTCCTCCAGGGATGAGCTACCGGTCCGCGATCCCGACCCTGGAGGGTGTCGAGGCCCGCTGGGTCGCGACCCCGCGCCTGGCGACCCGGGTCCTCTTCTCCGGCCCGGAGGACGGGGAGCCGGTCCTCTTCCTCCACGGGAACCTCTCCTCGGCCACGTGGTGGGAGGAGACGCTGGTCGCCCTTCCCCGACGCTTCCGGGGGATCGCCCCCGACCTGCGGGGGTTTGGGGAGGCCGATCCGGAGGCGGTGGTGGACGCGACGCGGGGGATGGGGGACTTCGCCGAGGACGCGATCGCCCTCCTGAATCACCTGCGGATCGAGCGGGCCCACCTCGTGGGGAACTCGCTTGGGGGGGTGATTGTCTACCACCTCCTCGCCCGCTACCCGGACCGGTGGTGGACGGCAACCCTGGTGGGCCCCGGGTCCCCCTACGGGTTCGGGGGGACGAAGGACGAGCGGGGGACGCCCTGGTTCCCTGACTACGCCGGCTCGGGCGGGGGCCTGTTTAGCCCGAAGCTCATCGGGCGGATCGCGGCCCGGGACCGCTCGACCGAACACCGGTTCTCCCCCCGGAACGCCCTCCGCGACCTCGTCTACAAGCGGCCGTTCGTCCCTCCCCGGGAGGAGGCGATGCTCGACGCCCTGTTTCAGGTCCACCTCGGGGAGAAGGCCCTCCCGGGGGACGTCGTCCGAAGCCCGAACTGGCCGTACTTCGCCCCGGGGCGGTGGGGGGCGACGAACGCCCTCTCCCCCAAGTACCTCCTCCGCCCGGAGGAGCTCTGGCGGGCCGAGCCGAAGGTCCCCGTCCTGTGGGTCCGGGGGGCGGACGACGTGGCGATCTCCGACCGGGCGGCCTCGGATCCGGTGACGTTTGGGGAGATGGGCCTCATCCCCGGCTGGCCCGGGCCCGAGGTCTGTCCCCATCAGCCGATGCTCAAGCAGACCCGGTACGCCTTGGAGCGGTATCAGGAGGCCGGGGGACGGTACTGGGAGGTCGTGATCCCCGATTGCGGGCACGTGGCGTTCATCGAAAGGCCCCGGGAGTTCCACGCGGTCTTCCACGCCCACCTGCGGGGCGAGCTCTAGGAGGAAGAGATGAAGCTCACGTACGAAGAGGTGTACCGCCGCTCGATCGCCGACCCCGAGGGGTTCTGGGGGGAGGAGGCGGAGCGGCTCCATTGGTTTCGGAAGCCGGAGCAGATCCTGGACGCGAGCCAGGCCCCCTTCTTCCGCTGGTTCCCCGGGGGGGAGACGAACCTCTGCTACAACGCCGTCGACCGGCACGTCCTCGGGGGCCGGGGGGACAAGCCCGCGATCCTCTGGGAGAGCCCGGAGGCCGGTCGGAGCGCGGTCCTCACCTTCCGAGAGGTCCTGCGCGAGGTGAACCACTTCGCCGCGGTCCTCCAGAACCTGGGGGTCAGGAAGGGGGACCGCGTCCTCGTCTACATGCCAATGGTCCCCGAGGCCCTGATCGCGGTCCTCGCCTGCGTCCGGATCGGGGCGGTCCACTCCGTGGTCTTCGCCGGGTTCTCCGGGGAGGCCCTCGCCCACCGGATCGAGGACTCCGGGGCGCGGGTCGTCGTCACCGCCGACGCTGGCCTCCGCAAGGGAAAGCCCGTCGAGCTCAAGAAGATCGCCGACCGGGCCGTGGAGCTTGCCTCAACGAGGGTCGAGCACGTCGTGGTCCTTGACCGGGGGATCTCCCCCTGGGCAGCCGTTCCCGGCCGCGACGTCCGGTGGGACGAGGCGATGGCCGCTGCCAAGGACGCTGAGGTCCCGGCAGTCCCGGTGGAATCCACCGAACCGAGCTACATCCTCTACACCTCGGGGACAACGGGGAAGCCGAAAGGGGTGGTGCGGGACACGGGGGGGTACATGGTTGCCCTCCACACCTCGCTGCGCCTGATCTACGGCTGCGGGCCCGAGGACGTCTTCTGGTCTACCTCCGACATCGGGTGGGTCGTGGGCCACAGCTACATCATCTACGGCCCCCTCCTCTACGGGATCCCGACCGTGGTTTACGAGGGGACGCCGGACAGCCCCCACCCCGGGATCTGGTGGGAGGTCGCGGCCAAGCACGGGGTGACGGTCCTCTTCTCCGCCCCCACGGCAATGCGGATGCTCCGGAAGTACCCCCCAAGCTGGGTCGAGCGCTACGACCTCGCGAAGCTCCGCCACGTGTTCCTCGCCGGGGAGCCCCTCGATGAGCCCACGTACCAGTGGGCTGTCGAGACCCTCAAGAAGCCGGTGGTGGACCACTACTGGCAGACCGAAAGCGGCTGGCCGATGATCACGAACCACATGGGCCTTCCGCCTCTGCCCTTCAAGCCCGGCTCTCCCACGAAGGCGGCGATCGGGTGGCGGCTCGAGGTGGTGGACGAGAAGGGGGATCCCCGGCCCGCCGGGGAACGGGGCTACCTTGTCGCCCATCCTCCGCTTCCCCCGGGGGCGCTCCAGACCCTGTGGCGGGACGACGAGCGGTACGTCGCAAGCTACTGGAACTACTTCGCTAAGTACGGGAAGAGGCTCTACTTCTCCGGGGACTACGCGATCCGGGATGAGGACGGCTACTTCCGGCTTCTGGGGAGAGCCGACGAGGTGATCAACGTCGCCGGTCACCGGATGGGGACCCGGGAGGTGGAAGAGGTCGTCTCCGCCCACCCGGCCGTGGCCGAGGTGTCCGCGATCGGGGTCGAGGACGAGATCAAGGGCGAGGCGATCGCGGTGTTCGTCGTCCTCAAGAAGGGGGTTGAGGAGACGGAGAAGCTCCACGGGGAGATCGTGGGGCTCATCCGGGAGAACATCGGCCCCATCGCCACCCCAAAGGTCCTCCGCGTCGTCCCCCGCCTCCCCAAGACCCGGTCCGGGAAGGTCATGCGGCGGGTCCTCAAGGCGCTGTGCGAGGGGAAGGCGATGGGGGACCTGTCCACGATCGAGGACGGGGCGAGCGTGGACGAGGTCCGGGCGGCGTTGGAGGAGCTAGCCCACTAGGAGCGCCCTCTTCCCCACCGCCCAGGAAAGAGGGCCCGGTAGTGGGTCTCCAAGCACTGGGTGATCTCTTCGGGTGTCGCCCCGCTGGGGACGACCTCCTGGACTGGTACGGGTTGGGCGAACCGGATCGTGGCCGGGCGCTGGTGAAGGACCCGGCGCTCGAAGCGGGCCACGGCCCCCGGCGCAAGCAGACGTTGACCCGGTGGGGTGAAAGGTTGAGCTCTTGGTAGGGCAAGAGGCGCAAGGGGTGAGCGGTGGCTCCCTGGAGGGCCTCGGCCACGATGTACCCGATCCCTGGGTACCACGGCCTTGCGCGGATGGGCCCGCCGGCCGGGGCGATGAGCACGCACCCTCCCTGGCGGAGGTGGAGAGCTCCTGCCCGAAGGGAGGCTCGGTTCCTTTCCCTCGAACTGGCGGGACGCCATCCGGTGACAATTTCCAGGAGCTTCGACTCCAGGAGGCCCCAGAGGTCCGTCCAGGTCCATCCCTGGAGGCCTGCCGAGGGGGTGGATACGGGGAGGGAATAGGGCGTGTAGCTCGGGAGGAAGTGGTGGACATACTCAACGGAGACGATCCGCAGGTCGGGCCGGTCCACCGCGGCGGCGACGAGGAACGGGGTGAGGAGGGAGAGGTGGTCCCCATAGACGAGGACTGGACCGGAGGCAAGGGCTTCTTGGGCGGCCTCCGGCATCACCGCGTGCCACCTTTGGACGTACTTGTCGAGGAGCCACCGGCTGGCTTGGGCCAGGCCCTCCTCAGCGATTCGTCGGTCTAGTTCGGGGAGGACCTGGACGAACTCCTCCATCGGGTACAAGGCCTGGAAGAGGAGGAGGACAGGGGCGGAAAGAGGACGGCGCCGGGCCCGCACGTACTCCGCCCTCATCCGGTCCGGGTCCCCGGCCGCGAACGCGTCCCGCAGGGGGCCGAGGAGACGAGTCATGTCTGCTTCTCCCTCCTCTCGATTGGCCCGTGGCCGCCCCCGCCGGGGGTCCGGATGCTCAGGACCTCCCCGGGACGAAGGTCGAGCTCGGTCTTCCCGGGAAGGGGGATTTCTTTTCCATCCCGGATGAGGACGTTCTCCCCCGGGGCCCCAGGTTCCCCGCCCCCAAGGCCGTAGGGCCGCCCGACCCGCCGGTCGGAGAGGATCGAGGCGTGGGCGGTATGCCCAAGCGGGGTGAGGTCCCGCCGGATCCCCCACCCGCCGTGGAACCTCCCCTTCCCCCCGGTCCCCGGCCGGAGCTCGTACCGCTCGACCCGCAGGGGGTAGGCAAGCTCGAGGGCCTCCACCGGGGTGTTCAGGGTGTTCGTCATCCCGGTGTGGACGCCGTGGGGGCCGTCCCCATCCGGCCGGGCCCCCGCCCCTCCCGCGATCGTCTCGTAGAACGCGTACGGCCTCCCCGTCCGGGGGTCCGTCCCCCCGATCGCCACGTTGTTCATCGTCCCCTGCCCCGCCGCCGGGACCCGGTCCGGGACGAGTTGCGCGAGGGCCCCAAGGATCACGTCCACAATCCGCTGGGAGGTCTCGAGGTTCCCCCCTACGACGGGGGCGGGGGGCCGGGGGTTCACGATCGAGCCCGCGGGGGCGTGGATCTCGATCGGGCGGTAGGGGCCGGCGCTCGGGGGGATCGTGGGGTCGGCGACGGCCCGGAGGGCGAAGTAGACGGCGGAGGCGGTCACGGCCAGCGGGGCGTTCACCGGCCCCCGGGCCTGGGGGGCCGAGCCGGCGAAGTCCACCCGCACCCGGTCCCCGCGGAGCTCGACCCGGACCCGGATCGGGAGGGGCCCGCTCCCCAGGCCGTCGTCGTCGAGGGCGTCCTCAAACTCCGCCACCCCCTGGGGCAGCCGGACGAGGGCCGCCCGCATCCGCCGCTCCCCGTAGTCGAGGATCTCCCGCATCCCCTCCGAGAGGAGCTCCTTCCCGTAGCGGAGGGCGAGCTCCTCGAGGCGGGCGATCCCCGTCTGGCAGGCGGCGTGCTGGGCCCGGAGGTCGCCCAGGCGCTCCTCCGGGGTCCGGACGTTGAGGAGGAGGAGCGCAAGGAGCTCCCGATCGAGCTCCCCCCTCCGCCAGAGGTGGACCGGGGGGATCCGCAGCCCCTCCCCGAACACGTCCCGCGCCCACGGGGACAGGCTCCCCGGGGAGGAGCCCCCGATGTCGGCGTGGTGGGCCCGGCAGGCGACGAACGCAAGAAGCTCCCCCCGAAAGAACGCGGGGGCGACGAACGTGACGTCGGGGAGGTGCGCGCCCCCGAGGTAGGGGTCGTTGAGGACGACCACGTCCCCCTCGGCCCAGTCCCGCACCGCGGCAAGAGCCGCCCCGACGGAGAACGGCATCGCCCCAAGGTGGACCGGGATCGACTCCGCCTGGGCCACGAGCGCGCCTTCAGGCGTAAACAGGGCTGAGGAGCAGTCCCGCCGCTCCTTGATGTTCGGGCTGTAGGCCGAGCGGACGAGGTTGGCGTTCATCTCCTCCGCGGCCCCGGCCAGGGCGTGGCGGAGGACCTCAAGCGCAAACGGATCGAGCCTCATCCGACCTCCACGACGAGGACCCCGTGGGGGTCCACGGTCCCCCGGGATCCGGGGGGAAGAAGGGTTGTCGCATCAGACCCGAGGACGACCGCTGGGCCGGCGATCCCGTCGCCGGGGCGGAGCTCCGCCCGGTGGAGGACCCGTGTTCGCACGGGTCCCTCCCGGCCGAACCAGGCCTGAACTTCCTTTGGGTGGGGGGGCGGCGGGGGGAAGGCCGGGGCGAGCGCGGCCGGGGGAGCGGAGATGCTCGCCCGGACCCGCAGGGCGACGAGCTCCACGGGCTCCTCCGGGGCGGCGTGGCCGTACCGCCTCCGGTGGGCCTCGTGGAAGTCCCGCTCCAGCGCCGCCACCCACGCCGGGCCGATCTCCCCGTCCGGGACGGGGACGTCGAGCTCGTGGGCCTGGCCCACGTAGCGGAGGGCGGCGACGGCGGTGAAGCGGAGGCCCTCCCGGAGCCCGGGGAGTCCATCGGCGGCCTCCCGCCGCAGGCGCCGTAGAAGCGCGGCGAGCTCGGCCGGGGCCAGATCCCGCAGCGGGCGGACGAGCCCCTGGCTCCGCTCGTGCCCGAGCTCGGCGAGGAGGAGTCCGAGGGCGGAGAGGACCCCGGCCGTGGGGGGGATGAGCACGGTGGGGATCCCGAGCCTCCGGGCGAGGGAAACCCCGTGGAGGGGCCCGGCCCCGCCGAAGGCAAGGAGCGCGAACTCCCGCGGGTCGTGCCCCCGCTCCACGGACACGACGCGAATCGCCCGCTCCATCGCCGCGTCGGCGACCTCGAGGATCCCCAGCGCCGCCTCCTCCACGG